>JAEIOF010000020.1 GCA_016342445.1 Verrucomicrobiota bacterium
GTTCTCGGGCCGGATCATTATCTGCCGTTCATCGTGATGAATCGCGCACGTAAATGGAGCGCTGCGAAGACGGCATGGATCACCTTTGCGTGCGGACTGGGTCATGTGCTCAGCTCCGTTGTCCTCGGACTGATCGGCATTGCCTGCGGCATCGCCGTGATGAAGCTCGAAGCGTTCGAGGCCTTCCGCGGAAACCTCGCGGCGTGGGCGTTGATCGGCTTCGGATTCGCCTACATGGGGTGGGGCATTCAGCGCGGAATTCGCAACCGTCCGCATACGCATCTGCACCTCGAAGGCGAGGGCGAGCCTGCCCATACGCATGCGCACGACGGCGAACACTCCCATTCGCATGAACCGACCGCCAAAGCCAACATTACGCCGTGGATTCTGTTCACCATTTTTGTGCTTGGCCCGTGCGAACCGCTCATCCCGCTGTTGATGTATCCGGCCGCCAAACACAGTCTGTCCGGCACCGTACTGGTCGCCATCGTCTTCAGCGCAGTCACCATCGGCACCATGATGGCTATTGTAATGGCCGCGTCGTGGGGCGTCAGCTTTGCGCGCTTTGGCAAGCTGGAGCGCTGGACGCATGCACTTGCCGGTGGCGCGATCGGCCTCTCGGGTCTGGCCATTCAATTCCTTGGCCTTTGATTTTTCCAATCATTGGAAACGGACAAGTTAGGGAGCCCCGAAACCCATGTCGGCGAGTAGCTGGTTGAGCTTGTGGATATCCAGCGGCTTCTGTAGAACGTGCACCTGTTCCTGTTTTGCAATTTCGGTTTGAGCCGGTGTTCCCGTGAGCAGAATAACCGGTGGCGCAGACGGCAGTGCACGGATGGCATTTGCCAGATCTTCGCCGGAAAAATCCGGCATACAGCGGTCGGTAATTACGAGGTCGTAGGATTCTGAGCAGGCCATTTTCAGCGCTTTGCCGGCATCGGTTGTGACCGTAACCTGATGGCGGTTCTGTTTAAGTACGGCTTGCAGGACCTCCACGGCGCGGAGTTCATCGTCGACAGCCAGAATTTTAAGCGGTCGGATTCGGCACAGAACCGTACCATCGACGGCGGGTAGCGCGACCGGGTCGGCTTGCAGCGGGAAGAGCAGGCTGAAGGTGGTTCCGGATCCTTCGGCCGACTCTATTTCGATGTCCGCCCGGCTATGGGCGCACATGGCCTTCACGACGGACAGGCCTATGCCGGTTCCGGACTGTCCCTTCGTGGTGTAAAAGGCTTCCATGCATTTATTTTTGACCTCGGCGGACATGCCGGTTCCTGTATCTCTCACCGCGATGATGACTTCCTGACTGTTTTTTTGAACCTCCAGCATGATCGTGCCGCCTTCCGGCATGGCGTCGATTGCATTGAACAGCAGATTCACCAGAGCTTCTTTCAGTTCTGCTTCTTGAACCAGAATGTGGAGTCCCCGGGTTAAGCGGGTTTGTACCTTGATGGTTTTGCTTCCGATATGATCGGGCTGTTCCCATCGGGAGCGGGACAGTTCGATGATGTGTTCGATTGTGTTGCACGGATCAATGAGACGGGGTTCTTCCGGTTCATGGGTGCGATAGAACTGCTTCATGCGCTGGACAATTTCTGCGCCGTCCCGTCCGGCTTTTGCGATGATTTCCAGATAATGGCGTACGATTTTCCGGTTTTCTATTTGTTCGGGATTCATGAGCATCAGGTCGGCCAGTCCGATGACCGGAGTGAGAATGTTGTTGAAGTCGTGGGCGATGCCGCCTGCCATTTCGCCCAGTGCGTGCAGTCGTTCCTGTTGAATCGCTTTATCCTGTGTTTCCGTCAGGCTGTGCAGGGCGGTTTTCAGAGCATAGGTTTTTTTCCGGAGTTCAGTGGTTCGTATTCGTACCTGCCGTTGAAACAGCAATGCAATGCCGGTGATCAGCAGAACGATGACGCCGGCGCCTAGGGCCGCATATTTCACATAACGAGGGGTGATTGTTTTCGGTTTTTCGCCGGTCCAGCGTTTCAATGAGCTGTAATAAATTGAGTGTGAGTCCGCTTTCCACAAGATCAGATTCCGGTCAATGGCATCCAGTAGTGGACGTCGCCCCGTTAATGGCGCGGCGAAATGCAGGCGAGTCGGGTTGAAGATCACCGGCGAGGCCTCCAGTTCCGTCTCAGAACTCAAATTTGCGGCCAGATACCGGTTGGCAATCAGGACATCGGCCTCGCCGGTATGGATCATTTGAAATCCGACGTCATAATTCGGTACGGGCACAATTTCCAGGCGGAGATCAAAGTCGCGGACCATTGAGGAAAAGGTTGTTTGCTGAACGGAGTCGTGTAGCACAGCGACCCGTTTCTCCGCCAGATCGAGAATGCTGCTGACAGGCCGGTTATGTCGGTAGATGACCTGAAACCAGTCGGAAAGAACCGGTTCGCGGTTAAACGCCCATTGGTTTTCGCGCTCCGGTGTAAAGGAGACATCCGGCATCAAGTCGATTTCACCCCGGCTCAGCCGATCCAGTCCTTCTGTCCAGGTACCGGGGGAAAACTCCAGTGTCCAGTTTTCTTCTTTCGCCACGGAATTAAGCAGATCAATGAAAATCCCCTGCGGCACACCGGCTTCATCCTGAAACACCTTTGGCCTGTTTTGATAAAGTCCGACTTTGACAATCCGGCGATTCGCCTGTGCCGAGAGGCTGAAAAGAAGAGCCGTAAGAATGACAACGCAGACTTTCCAGCGATTGATTTGTCGCCTTGTTTTCATATTCTCTCCTTAAGACTGACTGGCATGAGAACTTTAAACCCGTTCCTGCGAATGTAAACCTCTTTGAGGCAATTGAATAAGGGATGAAAAAAGCAGGGCTTGTGCGCCGGGCAGTGCCTTTTTGTCGCAGAAGGTCAGAGCGGTGCGAAAGCCCTTTTGATATTTCAAAGAGCGACACGGAAAAGGAGAGTTGAAAACATCTCGAATTTCCAAGGGTGGGAAGAAGATGGATTAAGCCGGATCGAGTATAAAAGTTTATCCGAGAGCTTGTCCGCGGAGGGTCGCAGTTCTATCATGAATCGCGGAGAGGGGGGTTAACTATGAGCGTGCAGAAAGTCGAGTTTACGGATGTCAATTTCGACGAGGAAACACGTCAGGGGGTGAGTCTACTCTATTTCGAAGAGCCCTGTGATATTGAGTGTCAAAAGCTGATGGAAAATATCGAGCAGGCTACCGGTGAGGTTACCGGGCAGATTAAGGCGGGCTGTTGCAACGTCGAAACGTGTGCCGGATTGGCTGAACGGTTTCGCGTGAGCAGTATCCCAACCATTCTTATTTTTAAAGACGGTCAGGAAGTGGAGAGATTAGCCGGCTTTCGGCATGAAAAGGCCTTGGCTAAACATCTTCGGAAGCATCTGGGGAAATAATTTTAACCCGGCCTCGAGTGCGGAGACCCATCGCGGCGGGTTTTGTTAAATTTTCCGAATCCTGGAAAAAGTTGGCGGAAAGATTCCAAGGTCTTGAAAAATTCCGGTAGGCTGTTTTCTTAATGATTCGTCTGATTGAACATCCCGAAACGCTTGGTGCCACGGAGCGCTTTTTTGCGTCCGGCGGCGCGCTGGAGCGGGCCCACGAAGGCGGCGAGTTTCCGTTTGAAATCCGTCCCCAGCAGCAGCGGATGGCCCGCGCCGTGGCCGAAGCCTGCGCCAACTCCTGCCATTTGGCGGTCGAGGCCGGAACCGGGGTCGGCAAAAGTTTCGCCTACCTGGTGCCGTTGATCCTTACCGCGTTGGCGCGCGGGGAGCGCGCCGTGGTGGCAACCTACACCATTACGCTTCAGGAGCAGTTGATGGAAAAGGATCTTCCGTTTTTACGGGAGGCGCTGGGAATTGATTTCAAAGCCAAGCTGGTGAAGGGGCGTTCCAATTATCTTTGCCTGCGGCGGCTCGCCCGTGCCCGCTCGATGAGCGGTGACTTGTTCGATCCGTCGAAGGAGTTCGAGGTCGGCCGGATCCGGGTCTGGGCGGACACCGCGATCGAGGGCAGCCGGCAGGAAATCGATCCGCAGCCTTCTGCCGATGTCTGGAGTGCGGTCTGTGTGGAGCAGGGCAATTGCCTCGGGAAAAAGTGCCCTGATTATAAGCGCTGTTTTTTAATGAAGGCCCGTGACGGACTGCATGAGGCCAATCTGCTGGTAGTGAATCATCATCTGTTTTTCTCCGAGCTGGCGGTGCGCGCCGAAGGGGGCGCCTTTCTGCCGGACTACGGCATGGTGGTGTTCGACGAAGCGCACCAAATGGAAAATGTCGCGGCGGATCACCTGGGAATCCGGATTTCGCGCTATGCGGTGGAGCATTGGCTTCGGCGTCTTTTCACAAAAGATAACTCCAAGGGGCTGTTCGCGGTGCTTCGCGACGGGCGCGGGGCGGATATTGCCAACCGCCTGTGGGACGAAAGCGACCGGTTGTTCAAAGTGATGCGCAGGCAGTGCAAACTGTCGGAGGCCAACACGACGGTTCGACTTCGTGAGCCGCCCGCCGTGGAGACGAATCTGCCCGATTTGCTGTCCGAACTGGAGGTGCATCTCGGTTTGGTGATTCGTGATTTGGAGGATGAGAATCTAAAGGCGGAGCTGAAGTCGGCCCGGATGAAGGGAATGTTTTTCTCCACGGCATTGACGGCCTTTTTAAAACAGACCGAGTCGGGACACGTTTACTGGGCGGGACTGGAGGGCCGCGCGCATAAGCAGACGGTTTTTCATTCCGCACCGGTCGATGTCTCTGCGCTTCTCTACCCGATGCTGTTTGAGGAGATTCCGTGCGCGATTATGACCAGCGCGACGCTGGCGGTCGGCGAGTCGTTGGAGTGGTTTCGCGGTCGGATCGGGGCAGTGCACTGCGACGAGTTGAGGGTGGGCTCGCCCTTTAACTATTCTCAGCAGATGCGTGTGATCATCCCGCAGGGCATGCCCGATCCATCGGATGCCAAAAATTTTGAAGAGGCGGTGATTCGGGTGTTGCCTCGCTATTTGGCACAAAGTGGCGGGCGCGCATTTGTACTGTTTACCAACGTGCAGTTGATGCGCCGCGTGGCTGACGGGGTACGCGAGTTTCTGAAAACGGAAGGCTACGAGTTGTTTGTGCAGGGAGCGGGCTTGCCGCCACAGACGATGCTTCAGCGCTTCCAGGATCACGGCTCGGCCGTTCTGTTTGGCGTGGACCGCTTCTGGATGGGCGTCGATGTGCGCGGCGAAGCGTTGAGCAATGTGATCATTGTGCGCCTGCCGTTTGCGGTGCCCGATCAGCCGCTGGTCGAGGCCCGCCTTGAACAGATCAAGGCCAATGGCGGCGACCCGTTCAAGGACTATTCGTTACCTTCTGCCGTCATTAAATTCCGGCAGGGAACCGGGCGTCTGATCCGCACGCAGAGCGATGAAGGCCGGATTGTCATTCTCGATCCGCGCATCACAACCAAAGGGTACGGAAAACTTTTTATGAAAGCGTTGCCCGAGTGTCCGGTCGAAGCGGAACCGCTGGACGACTGGGATTGAAAAAGGGGTTAATCCCCGCCTGTTTTATGAGAATTATTCGAACCAGTCTGGCAGACCACTGGTGTTCTCCTTTTTTAGTTGATTTGAGCGTATCGAACCGGAGTGACCATGGGCCTTTTGTTGCGGTTGATATTTGAATTCGCGGCCTTGTGAAAATCCGGTCAAATCTTCCAGGCATTGGAAAAAGTCAGGAGCTGAAACGCAGTTTATTCCAATGTTTGGAAAAAGCGGTTTGACTCCCGCATGAATCTCATTATTCTCTGCGCTTCCTTCATATCACGCCGAAGTTCGTTAGCCGCGAACGAAGGTCGGATAAAGGGCGATTAGCTCAGCTGGTTAGAGCATCTCGTTTACACCGAGAGGGTCGGGGGTTCGAATCCCTCATCGCCCACCACTATATTTTGATTACCGATTTGTGATTTCGAATTACGGATCGGCTTTTTTGTGCCGAGGGATGAGAGCCCCGGGTTCGAGCCGAGCCCGCAGGGCGAGACGGGCTTCGCGGAGCGAGGCAGGTCGCTTGCGACCGGCAACCCCTCATCGCCCGCACGGCCCCCTGATTCTGTGCCGGATCATCTGTTTTAATTTTGCTGATCTGCTTTGAAAAATGCTGATGAGATTACTGTGCGGATATTTGAATGGCATAGACCCCCGGTTAACCTTTGCTGCGAAAGTCATGATCAGGGAGTCAAAGGATTTTTATCTGTATTTGCCACGCAGGGGATTTTTATGGTACAAGCAGGTGTCCGAGTGGGAAGTGAATAGCCTGGGGGTTTTTATGAAATCGTGTGTTAGACGTATGTTGTTCGTTTTTGTTTTCACCATTATTTCAACAAATGTCTTTGCTGTCTGGCAAACGATGGTATGTCCTGATGGTCGCATAGTCGCCATCGCTCCCGGAGGAGTTGGGTATTGTGGGCGGGACGGCCGGACGGTATCTGTTCCCGCAGGGTGGGACCAAGAGACAGGGCCGGACCAGCGGCTGGTTGCCATCCCGCCTCAGGGACGAGCTCAACGAGGAGGCGACGGTCGAGTTGTTGCTGTTCCGCAGGGCTGGCGCTTTAAATCAGGACCGGATGGTCGCGGCGTTGCTGTTCCGCCCGGAGGCGCGGCGGTAAGGGGAAAAGACTATCGGTTGGTTGCGGTTCCGGAGGGCTGGACGACTGTTGAGGGGAAAGACGGGCGTGTGGTTGCCGTTCCGCCGGATGGAACGACGGCCGCGGGTAGCGACGAACGAATTATAGCTATCCCGAAGGGTTGGACCAGCGCGAAGGGTGCGGATAACCGTGTGGTTGCCATTCCCCCTGGCGGAGAGTTCGCTGTCGGGACAGACCAACGAGCAACTCCAATACCAGAGGACAACTTCGATCTGACCGATTACGTCACCCTTTACTGTATTTTAGGGGCTCAATCTGAATCATTGGCTGAAGAAGAGGCTGACGCATCAGATTAAAAATTGAAACTGCGGTATATCTATAAAAACCGCAGTTTTTTTAGCAATAGAACCGCGTGAGCTCTTTGCCGACCTGCATATCAAGTTTGGCTGACCTTCAGGCAACAGATTCCCTGCAAGCGTGGGCGTGTTATCACTGATGGTGCTGCGCTTTGCGCTTCTAAACATCGGAAAAATAAGCAGGAAGTTTTCCACGGCTCGGAAGCCGTGCTTTGCGGGCGTGCTCATGACAGGACGGCCTTGATATCCTCCAAAACTGTGATAAAACCTCTTTCATGAAAACGCTCAAAATTCTGGTATTAAACGGCCCGAATCTCAATCTGCTCGGCACGCGCGAGCCGGGGATCTACGGAACTGAAACACTATCCTCCATCGAGGCGGATCTGCTTGCCGAGGCGAAAGCACTCGGCGGGATTGAACTCGATTTTTTCCAGAGCAATGCCGAGAGCGATCTCATTACCCGGGTCGGCGCAAGCCGTGGAACATTCGACGGTATCCTGATTAACCCGGCGGCGTTAACCCACACCAGTCTCGGCCTTGCCGATGCGCTTAGCGCGGTGGCGGATGTGGTGCCGGCAGTTGAAGTTCATCTGAGTAATACCGCGGCCCGCGAAGAAATCCGGCATAAAAGCCTGACGGCGTCGGCCTGTATCGGCCAGATCATGGGATTCAAGGGGAACAGCTACGTTCTCGCACTCGACGCGCTCGTGAATCACCTGCGGTAATGGTTTGGAGTGCCGGCTTTAGCCGGAATATGAGACCGCCTGAAGGCGGGACACAAACTTTTAAATCAGTTGCGCGGTGTAATTTCCGAACACCAGTTCGGCGGGAAGATTCCGGTCGAGCTGACGCCCCATCTCTTCGACTGCCGCGATGCGGCCCAGCGCGTCCGCCCGTGTACAAAGCATGGCCTGTCGTGTTAGCGATTCGTTTTCTTCGGGAAAGTGAAGCGTCGACTCCTCCTGCTCAAGCACCTTGAACAGCACATCCCGTTGCCATTGGATCATCGTGCGCAGAATCTCGGAGCGCGCTTCGATCATCCGGGCGGTGGCTCGCGCCTCCAGCAGGGTTTTGCTCTCTTTGGCAGACAGATCCTCAGGAATGTTGTCTTCTTCCTCACCTTCAAAAAATTTGTAGAGCTCTTTGAGAATTTCGGCAAGCCGCGCGGCGGCCAGTCCGGCTTCCGGAACGGAGCAGGGCGGGAACTCGCGCAGGATATCCAGCAGCGGTGCTTTCCAATGGTTGGAAACTTCCTCGTCCTCATCGGTCAGAACAATGCGCTGACAGCGCGAGGTGATTGTCGGCAGCAGCGATTGAGGCTCGTCGGTCACCATGATCAGTAATGTTCTTGGCGGCGGCTCTTCGAGGGTCTTGAGAAACGAGTTCGAGGCTTCCGCCGTCATCCGATCCGCGCAGATGATCACGGCGGCTTTCCATCCGCCGGAAAACGAAGTCTGGGAGAGACGCTGAATCAGCGCGCGGATTTCATCAATCGTGATGCGGCGGCTTTTACTCTGCGGTTCGAGCCAAATCAGGTCGGGATGAGAGTGCGTTTGAATCTGCGGGTGGTGGTTGAAAATCAGATTGAGCAACTGTTCGGCAAAGCGAAGTGCCGCGCCGTGCGGTGCGCCCTGCAGTAGATAGGCATGCGCCAGCTGACCGTTTTGCCAGCTCGCCTCAATGCCTTCCCATGCGCACTTAAACTGATTTGATGTTTCACTCATAACAAACTCAAGATCAGGCAGAATAATTTATAGGCAGAATGATTGGTTCATGAAAACAGAGCGGCCTGAAATGATTCTGCCTGCAAATCATTCTGCCTATTCTCCTTTTAATAGCGGCTTTACAGTTGCCCAGATATCAACAGAAACGGTTTTGGGATCCTGCGAGGCATCGACGATACGGAAGCGATCCGGTTCTTCGGCGGCCAGTTTCAGGTAGCCCTGCCGGACGCGCTCGTGGAAGGAGCGTTCCTCCTGTTCGAAGCGGTCGGCGGATTCGCCGAGAGCCAGAAAGCGTTCGGCAATGCGCTCGAAACCGGTTTCGACCTCCAGATCCAGCAGCAGGGTCAGGTCGGGCGTGACGTCGTTGATGGTAAAAAGGTGAATGGCTTTCACTTCGTCGACCGGCAGGCCGCGGCCGTAGCCTTGGTAGGCGGTGGTCGAATCCATAAAGCGGTCGCAGATCACCCAGGTTCCGTTTTCGAGGGCGGGGCGGATCACCTTTTCGACCAGCTGGTTGCGGCTGGCTTCGAAGAGAAGCAGTTCGGCCCGTTCGCACGGCGCTTCGCCCGCCTGATTGTGCTGAAGAATGTTGCGGATTTCTTCCCCGAGGGCCGTGCCGCCCGGCTCGCGGGTAGTTATCGCTTCAATGCCGAGCTCCGCCAACCGACGAATCATCATCTTCGCCTGAGTCGATTTCCCGGAGCCTTCCGGGCCTTCCAATGTGATAAATTTGCCTCGCATAAGGAAAAGACGATAGCGGTCAAAACTCCGAAATGCAACTGAGTTGCCTTCCAATGATTGGAAAAAGGCGTAGGATTCCGATCATGAGAAAACTGGTCAGAACGATTTTTGGACTGCTGGCGCTGATCGCTTTGATTTTCGCGGCGGGAGCTCTTTTTTACGGCACCAAAACCGTCCACGATCTGCTTGGTGAAAATAAAAAGCTCAAACAGTCGCTCACAGCGCTCACGCACGAGGATCAGATCGGCTACGCCAAAGTCGTCCGGCAGGAAACCCGCGACGGCAAACGCTACACCACCATTCGCTTTGTCGAAACCGCCCGCGACGACTTGCTCCAAACCGTTCTCGAAAAGGAATACGAAATTGAGGGCGACACGGTTCACTTCGATGCACTGGTTGTCTCCTTTTCCGATCAGGCGGTGATGGACGGCAAAGAGCGCTCGCTCTATCTCTGGCGGCGGGTCTACGGCGAAAATCAGACGCCCGCCGAAGGTTATGCGATTGAAGAAGAGGGAGCCGCGCCCGCCCGTTATGCGAATCTTCTCGGACGTCTGCGGATGAAAGACCGCGACCTGTTTTGGGGCGCCATTTGGGATCTTGCCAACGATCCCGAAGCTTTGAAGCAGCACGGCATCAAAGCCATCTACGGGAATGCGGTTTATAAAAAGCTGAAGCCCGGCCTGATCTACGTCTTCAAAATCAGCGCATCCGGTCAGGTCTATCCCGAAACCATCCCGGACATATAAAAACCACTAATCTTCACTAATTTCCACGAATCAAGCATCCCCTCATTGGGGCTGATTAGTGAGGATTAGTGGTTCTCTAATTCTTCTTCAGTTTCGGGCCGGTGGGGGTGTCCTGAACAGTCCATCCCGCGGCGGCGACGGCGTCGCGCAGGCGGTCGGCCTCGGCCCAATCCTTATTCGCTTTGGCGGCGACGCGCGCTTCGGCCATTTCGATCAGTTCGGCCGGAACTTCGGCGGCGGGCGGTTCGAGGAAGCCGAGAACCGTATCGAGTTTTTTCCAAAGGTTGGAAACTGCGAGCGCGGTTTTTCCAGGCATTGGAAAACTTTTGTTGCCTTCGTGGACGCCATCGAAGAGTGCGCCGAGTCCGCCGGCGATGTTAAGGTCGTCGTCGAGCGCGGCGGAGAAACGTTTCTCCATTTCGACAGCCCAGTCGGGCAGTTCGCTCGCGACGGTTTCATTTCCGATGGCTTCTTTAATCTTGGCGTAGAATTCGTCGAGGCGGGCGAGGGCGGCGCGGTTGGCGTTGAGCGAGGCGAAGGTGAAGTTGAGGCTCTGGCGGTAGTGGGTGCCGATCAGCTCGTAACGGATTTCGCGGCCGCTGTAGCCTTTGTCGAGAATCTCGCGCAGGGTGTAGAAATTTCCGAGCGACTTGGACATTTTTTTGCCGTCGACCTGCAGGTGGGCGCAGTGCATCCAGTATTTGGAATACATGCAACCGTTGGCCCCTTCGCTCTGGGCGATTTCGTCTTCGTGGTGCGGGAAGATGTTGTCGACCCCGCCGGTGTGCAGGTCGAAGGTTTCGCCGAGATATTTCATGCTCATGGCCGAGCACTCGATGTGCCAGCCGGGACGGCCCTTGCCCCACGGGGAATCCCAGACCACGTCGCCGTCTTCTTCGACGTAGCCCTTCCAGAGGGCGAAGTCGGCGGCGTTTTCCTTGTCGTATTCGTCTTGGGCAACGCGCGCGCCGGAGCGCATTCCTTCGCGGTCGAGGCGCGCGAGTTTTCCGTAGGCCGGAAACTTATCGATCGGGAAATAGACCGAGCCGTCGTCGGATTTGTAGGCGAGGCCTTTTTCAAAAAGCTTTTCGATGATGGCGATCATTTCGGGGATGCAGTCGGTCGCGGCGGGGTAGTGCTCGGCCGGTTCGATGTTGAGCGCTTTGAGGTCGTCGAAGAAGGCGTCTTTATATTTCTGCGTGTAGTCGCGCAGGGGCAGGCCGGTTTCGCGCGAGCCGCGGATGGTCTTGTCGTCTACGTCGGTCAGGTTCTGCACCTGCGTAACCGCAAAGCCTTTGTACTGAAGCCAGCGGCGCAGCAGGTCTTCAAACATGTAGGCGCGGTAGTTGCCGATATGCGCGTAGTGATAGACCGTCGGGCCGCAGGTGTACATGCGGACATGGTTGTCCTTCAGAGGAACCAGCTCCTCCTGCGTGCGGCTCATCGTGTTGTAGATTTTGAACATGGGATGTTGGTTATCAGTTAATGGTTAAAGGTTATTGGTATTCTGCCGACAACCTTTTCTGCTGATAACTCGCTCCTTCCTGATAACTTCTAACTGTTTTCTGATAACTGTGCGCTATGCGCGCGACAGGTAGCGCTTCTCTTCGGTATCGACCTTGATCACATCGCCGGGGGCGATGTATTCCGGAACCTGAACCACCAGTCCGGTGGTGAGCGTGGCGGGCTTGGTGCGCGAGGTGGCGGAGGCCCCCTTCATGGAGGGCGGACACTCGACGATTTTCATTTCGACGGTGCTCGGCATGCGGATGCCGAGCACTTTTTCGCCGGAGATCAGCGAGGTGATCCCTTCCATATCTTCGAGGAGGAAGGGGAGTGCATCTTCAATGTCCGTTTTGAGCAGTTCAAACTGATTGTAGCTTTCCAGATCCATAAAGGTGTAGCGGTCGCCTTCTTTATAAAGGTATTGAACTTCGGATGTGTCGAAGTCGGCCTCTTGCAGTACGTCGCCGCCTTTGTAGCTTTTGTCAACCTTGACCTGGGTGGCCACATTGCGGAGGCGGACGCGATAGATTGTGTTGCCGCCGCGCGCGGTCGGCGCGCTTTGAGTGATGTTCTCAACGGCATGCGGGGTTCCATCAATGTCGATCACAGACGACTTTTTCAAATCACAGGCTTTAATCATAACGGCTTTTCCGGTTTGGTTTTTAAAAGGGCGCCAAATCTATGATTTGCCGAGGCCGGAGGCAAGCCTGCGGGCGAATTTTGGAAGCTCGGGGTCGCGCGCGCCCATGCCGAGGACGGGGAGTCCTTCTTCGAGCAACCGTTTTTCCAATGTTTGGAAACTTTCGACGAACTCCGCCGGAACACCAGCGGCTTGAAGCCGTTGGACGAACTGCTCGGATGTGATTCTCTTCTCCACCGTCCCGCCCGCGTAATAAACCGGCAGAATAAAGACCTTGCAGGCCGGGTGAGTGCGGGAAAATTCTGAAAAGGCCTCTGAGAGGCCTTCCCGCCCTTGGAAAAGCGGGGTGTAGCCGTGCGGCCGCCAATAGACGGAAAAGGACGGAAATTCTTCAGAAACCGCCTCAAGCGCCGCCGCGATTTTAACGGGGCTGTGGGCGAAGTCGTCGATCACCATTTCCCCAACCCGTTCGAGCCGCCGTTCGATTCCTTTAAAGGCGGAGACCGCTCCGATGCATTTTTTCATATCAAGACCCAGCGCCTTGCAGAGCGTCAGAGCATTGTTGATGTTTTCGACATTATGGTTCCCGAGCAGGGCGGTTGGCGCGTCAAACGATTCGGGCTGTTTGATGACCGTGCCGGAGACCTGCGATTCGAACTGCGCAAAAAGTTCCCGAAGTTCGGAAAGCTCAAAGTGGTCTTCGGAAATGTTGGTGATGATCGCGTGCTCCGGATGGGAGTTGAGGAACGAGCGGTCGCTTTCGTCCGCTTCAATAATCCACGGACCGTCTTCGGAGCCGAAGCGAATCGAAGAGGAAAAATTGTTAATGCGCGCGCCGCAGTAAACGGTCGGGTCTTTTTCCAATGTTTGGAAAATATGACCGAGCAGTCCGGTGACGGTCGACTTGCCGGCGGTTCCGGCGACTGCAATAACCTTTTTGCCCTCGCAGAGCTTCGCCAGCATCTCGGCGCGATGGAGGGGCATGACGCCCATCGTCTTTGCCTTCGCAAGATCAGGGTTTTCCGGTTCGATGGCGGTGCTGTAAACGACGAAATCGGTTGCTTCTGTGATGCCGGAGCCGTCCTGCGGTACAATAGTAATTCCGGTTTTTTCCAATGTCTGGAAGATTTCTGAATCCGTCGCGCGGTCGGAGCCGGAAACCTGATATCCGGCGTGCGCGGCGAGTTGCGCGACGCCGTTCATTCCGCATCCGCCGATGCCAATGAAGTGAAGAGAAGGGGCGTTGGAAGAGTGGCGAATTGGAGTGCTGGATGACGGAGTTTGGATCATATGCGGAGCTTTCCACCAATCCATTATCCCATCAACCCATTATTCCAAATCTTCTATATTCCTGTATTCCATTACTCCATTCTTCTCCGTATGATGCGTCTCATTCATGAAACAGTCATTTTCACTCTTTTTAGCCTTTAAGTACCTTAAGCCGAAGCGGTCCTTCCTTTCGGTTGTCACGTTGCTGTCGCTGCTCGGTGTCACGCTCGGAGTCGCGGTGCTGATTGTGGTTTTGTCGGTGATGACCGGCTTTGACGAAACCTGGCGCGAAAAAATCCTCAGTTTTAACGCCCATGTCAAGGTGACGGAATACGGCGGGGTGGTGCGTCAGCCGGAAAAAATCTACAAGGCGATTGAGGGAATTGACGGGGTCACGGGTATGGCTCCGAATTTGGAAGGGCTTGTTTTCGTTCAAGCCGGCGATCAGGTTTTTACGCCGATGCTTCGCGGGATTGATCCGGAGCTGGAACGGACGGTCAGCCGAGTGCCGGATTGTATTGTGCAGGGCGAGTTTTCGGTCGGCTATGGCGAGATTGTGGTCGGTCGCGACCTGGCCATCCGGCTCGGCATCGGTCTCGGCGACTCTCTGCTCGTCTATTCCCCGCAGAATTTTGTTTCGCAGGACGAACTGCGCCTGCCCGAAGAACTGACCGTCAGCGGAATTTTTGAAGTCGGCATGTATGAGATTGATGTCGGCTATGTGCTGACCTCGCTGGAGACCGCTCGCTCGATTTATAACGTGGAGCAGGGGGTTCATAACGTTCAGATCATGACGAAGAACCCGATGGACGCACCGCGCATCGCTCTGGAAATTGAAAATAAGCTGGGCCGGTTTTTCGATGCGCGCAGCTGGATCGACCTCAACCGCCAGCTGTTCACGGCGCTTCAGACCGAGAAGAACATGATGTTTTTCCTGCTGATCTTTATCACCATCGTTGCGGCGTTCGGTATCACCAATACACTGATCACCCTTACGGTTCAAAAAACGCACGAAATCGGCCTGCTCAAAGCAATCGGGTTTCCAAACCGCCGCATTGTCGCCATTTTTCTTTGGATCGGGATGGTGCAGGGGGTGATTGGAACGGCCTGCGGGGTGGGGCTCGGCCTGCTGGCGCTGAAATACCGCAACGAACTGCTTAACTTTATTTCTTCGCAGTTCCGCGTCGACCTGCTCCCCAAGGAGCTCTACCAGCTCAGTCAGATTCCCGCGCACACCACCACCAGCGATGTGGTCACCGTTTGCGCGACGGTGCTGGTGATCTGCACGCTCGCCGGGCTGGTTCCTGCGTGGCGCGCCGCGAAACTCGAACCGGTGGAGGCGTTGCGGAATGAATAAAGGACTCCGTCATGAAGCATAAGATATGGATCGGATTCGGAATTGTTGCGGCTCTCGCGGTTGCGATTCTATTTTTAATGCTGCGCGGGACTGTGGTCTCTCCGGTGGAAACCCTGCTTCCGAAAGATACGATCTATTATTGTGGAAGCCGGTCGCCGCTGAAGATCCGTGCTGCTTTATCTACAATGGATTTACAGGGGACGCTTCAGGAGTCGGCCGGTTTGACGGAAGCGGAGAGTCAAGTCGTCAGTGATTGGATCGCTGGTCTGCAAGGGGCTCATATCGGGTTCCGGTCATTTACTTTGGTTCCGTTGGTGCTGGATGCAACGGTTATTCTTGAGGGTACGTTTGACTGGTCGCTAACGGACATCCTGGGCGCTGATTTTCAGAAGAGGTTTCAGCCGGAAGAGCCTTATCGCGACGTGGCGTTTCAAAAGGCGCTTATTCCTATTCGGAACTCATTTTCGCTGGAGATTTATATAACCGAACCGGTTCAAAACCGCACATTCATTGCGTTCAGTCGGCGCAGCTTGACCGAAGCCGTCGACCGGATGTTGGATGGCGGCCCGTCGCTGGCCGATAATCCGGCGTATCGGGAAATGACCTCGCTGAAACCGATGCGCAAGACGGACATCATCCAGTATGTGGATACGCAAGCCTATCTGCACATGTTTTATGACTGGATCAAATCGATTCCGCAACCGCAGTTCAAGGAGCTGGCCGATTTGTTCTGGAAAGAACTGCGTCTTGCGGATTACGGAAGCTCCGTCGCCGGAGGGCGGTTCGATCAGGGGGCTTCTCATTCATTTATGCGCATCGAGCCTGCCAATCCGCTTTACCGTCAGTTCCAAACCAAGAGTCCTTTGGTACTCCCCTATGTTCCCTCAAACTCCTGCCAGTTTTCTTTTTGCCGACTGGCTGAACCCGCGAAAGCCTTTCAGCAGCTGACGGAAACGACGGTTCGCTTGAAAAAGGGAATTTCTTCGGTTACCGGTAATCGGGCTATGGAGCCGGTCGAAGACTTTTTAGGGCAGCTCGGCCTGGCGGTCGGAGGGAATCCGGCAGACGCGGGACAATTCCTGACCGGCGAGCTGGGAATGTGGCAGGCCGTTGCGACCGATCCGCTCAAGAAGCCGGCGTACTGTTTCTATATTGGAATTAACGATGCGGAACGGGTGAAAGAGGTCATCGCATCGCTTCGCTTAAAGGTCACAGAATCCGACGGAATCTGCACGATTGCAGGTTCCCGTGCGGTTGCTTGGAGCGTTCAGCCGTCCGGACTTTTGATCGCCAGCGATCCAGATTATTTGCTGGCATCGCTTTCAACAGGGGAAACGTCTCTGACCGACACGCCGACATTCCGGAAGCTGTTGAAAAAGATGCCGCGCGACTATTCCTCATTAAAGTTCACGACGTATGAGCAGGGTGTTCCCCTGCAAACCTCTGCCAAACTCCCGCCCGCCTTTACAGGCGTTCTGGATCTGATGAAAGGTTTCTGTCAGATGAGTGTGAGCCGCGCCGAAAATGGCATGTTAACATCGTCCTCTTCGCAGCAGTTCAACCCCGACCCGCAGGCCGTTCGCGCCGTGCTCAAACAGCTGTTCTCGGCGGAATGGAGTCAGGATGATTCTTCCATGCAGACAACTTCTCCGCTGGATCTGACCGTTGATGAAGCGTACTCGAAGTCGATTGAGCTGTTGAGCGACGGGCGGCAGATTGATGCGGAAGAGCTGGTCGAAAAGGCGTACCGCCAATATTCATCGGATGTTCGGATTTTAATGGCGCATGCGGTGATTAATCGCTCTCGTTGGTGCAATATAGACGTTGCTGAGCGTTCGTTCAAACAGTTGCAAGAAAAGGCCGCCGGGACGTATTTGTCAAAAATCGCCGCGGTTCAGCTTGAGCTGGACCGGCATGAGAATGTTGACGAAAACTTAAAAGAACTGGTTCGCATTTCCAACGAGCACCCCGATGATCTTTATTTGCTCTGGCTGACCGGTATCCAATGCCGTGAACAGGGAAAGAGGGGTGATGTCACGTCGTCTTTTAAGAAGGATGTGTCAAGGCTCGGGCAGGAGCAGTATGAAAAGCTGCTTGCCAGATTTAGGGTCGGTCCCGTGATGGTACACTTTACGTATGCCAACATTTTAACAGAAGGGCTGAACAATCATGAAACAGCGCTTAAACATTATTATGCGGCGGTTTCGATGGAAGGCGGGTGGACGCTGGAAGGGCTGGGGAATACGTTGACCCGGCTGGGACAGTATGACGAGGCTTGTGCAGTTTGGGCACAGGCGGCGCGGGTTCGATCTTGGGATGACGATGTGTGGTCGAACTGGGGATGGACATTACGCCAAATGGGACGGTATGAGGAGGCGCTGGAAAAACATAAAGAGGCGTATCGGCTGGATACCTCCTCTGCATATGACATACACAACGTCGGTTATTGTCTGGAAGAACTTCGGCGTTATGACGAAATGATCGGCTATTACCGTCAAGGTGCTCAACACGGATATGCAGACAGTCAGCATGCTTTGGGATGGTGTTATGCCAATGGAAACGGCGCGGAAAAAAATCTTTCCGAAGCCTTTAAATGGTATCAGCTGGCGGCAAGGCAAGGGCTGGATCGCGCGCAGTTTGAAGTTGGCTATGCCTACCACAACGGCTCGGGTATCGGGCAGGATTTTAAGCAGGCGGCGGAGTGGTATCAGAAAGCTGCGGAACAGGGGCATTTAACAGCCAAAGAAAATCTAGGGCTGTTGTATGCAGGTGGACAAGGTGTTGCATTTGATCCGGCCCGGGCGGTTTTTCTATATCAGGATATACTTCGCTCCAATCCGGAGCATGCCCACACGATGAACAGCTACGCATGGCTGCTGGCAACCTGCAACGATGAGTCTTTTCGGAATTACCCTGAAGCCGTGCGGCTGGCGGAATTGTCGGTTGTAAAAGATGAACAGAATTTCAATCTGGATACGTTGGCCGTGGCCTACGACCGCAACGGCCAATATTTGAAAGCCGTCGAAGCGCAGAATCGCCTGATCGCCTGGCGGCAAAAGAATAACCCCGGAAAAGAGATTCCTGCCGGAATGTTAAAACGGCTTGAGGCCTTTGAGAAAAAAGCGGCGGAGGCTGGCTTGTGAGTTTTGTTGTGGAATTCCAAACATTGGAAAAATGGAGTGAACAGAGAATGCCTGAAATCAGCAGATTTTTTGGAATTGTGATCGCCATTTACTGGAAGGAGCATGGGTAGACCCGATGCACTACATTACAGCAATTGAATATGACTCCGGCTATAAGCTCTGTTTGCAGTTTGAGAGCGGAGAATGGAGAGTGGCTGATCTGGAAAAGCATCTGAGTGGCGAGGTTTTTTTGCCACTCCGTGACCCGTCCATTTTTCAAACCGTGCGTTTGAATTCGGGCATTGACACAGTGGTTTGGGATACCGGTGCGGATATGTCGCCAGATTTTCTTTATAAAATCAGCGCGCCAATTGAGGGCCGTCCGGTATTGAAGGCGGCGGAAGAACCGATGTCATACAAAACGAATATAGATAAATAATGAACGAAATTCTCAGAGCGGAAGAGGTGCACAAGGCCTATCACATTGGCAAGCGGGCGGTGGAGGTGCTGCACGGCGTGTCGCTGAGCGTTCAGCGCGGTGAGACGCTATCGATTATGGGCGCGAGCGGATCCGGCAAGAGCACCTTGTTGCATATTCTCGGCGGGCTGGACCGGCCGGATGCCGGAAATATTTTTTTCGAGAACACCAGTCTGGTGACGATGAAGCCGCCGAAGCGCGCGGCGTTCCGCGCGCGTCGCGTCGGTTTCGTTTTTCAGGGCTATCACCTGTTGCCGGAGCTCGATGTGCTTCAAAATGTGATGCTTCCCTCCATGGCCGCACGGCTCAAAGATGTTAAATCCCGCGCGGAACACCTGCTCGAACAGGTCGGCCTGAGCGGGCGGATGGATCATCGGCCGCAGGAGCTTTCCGGCGGTGAACAGCAACGCGTGGCACTGGCCCGGGCGCTGATGAATGATCCCGATTTGATCCTCGCGGACGAGCCGACCGGCAATCTCGATTCACACACGGGTGAAAACGTGTTGAATAACCTGTTTGATTTAACGCACTCTTCGGGTCGCACATTGGTTTTGGTGACCCATAATGAGGCGGTTGCCTGCCGGTGTCAGCGCGAACTGATTTTGAAAGACGGAAAACTGGAAGAATAGGACGAGGAATGAAAATTTATTTAAATGGCGATTTGGTGGAGGAGAAGGATGCGAAGGTTTCGGTTTTTGACCACGGTCTTCTGTACGGCGATGGCGTGTTTGAAGGCACCCGGGTTTATAACGGACGGATCGCATTCCTTGATGAGCATGTCGACCGTCTGTTCGAATCAGCCAAAGTAATTGATCTGACCATTGGGATGACGAAAGAGGAAATCAAGGCCGCGACCATCGAGACCTGCAAGGCTAATGGGATCAAAAACGGCTATTTGCGCCATGTGGTGACTCGTGGTGTCGGAACGCTCGGGCTGAATCCTTACCTGTGCAAGAAAGCCTCCGTCATCATCATCGCGGCGGACATTCAGCTCTATCCGGCGGAGCTCTACGAAACCGGCATGAGAATCATCACCGCCGGCACCATCCGCAACATAGCTGAGGCGATCAATCCGCGCGTCAAGAGCCTAAACTACCTCAACAACATCATGGCGAAGATCGAAGCGATTAATGCGGGCGTGATGGAGTGTCTGATGCTCAATCCGCAGGGGTACGTCGCAGAGGCGTCCGGCGACAATGTGTTTGTCGTGAAGGGCAACAAGCTGATGACGCCCCCCGCATGGTGCGGCGGGCTGGAAGGCATCACCCGCAACAAGGTGATGGAGCTGGCTGCCGACATGGGAATGGACGTTTCCGAGACGGTTATGACGCGCTACGAAATCTGGACGGCAGACGAGGCGTTCCTGACCGGTACGGCCGCCGAAGTCATTGCCGTGGTTGAACTCGACAAACGCACCATCGGCGACGGCAAGCCCGGCCCGGCCACGAAAAAATTGATCGAAGCCTATCGCCAGTTTGTAAACAACAACGGCGTGCCGGTTGAGTAAAGGGGTCTAATGAAGTGCGATCTTTGCAATAAAGAAGCCGTCGTTCACATGACGCAGGTGGTCAACGGAGAGATGCGAGAAATGCATCTCTGCGAAGAGCACGCGCAGGCGCAGGGGATCGATCTGGAGAGTCCGATTTCCATCACCGACATTCTGATGGGGCTCGGCCAACAGGAGAAGCAGAGCGTGACCAGCGGATTGACTCTTGCCTGTCCGCGCTGCGGGATGGCGCGCGATGAATTTCGCAAGACCGGCCGGCTGGGCTGTCCGGATTGCTATCAGACCTTTATGGCGGAACTGGCGGTGGCCATTAAAGCGATGCATCACAGCACGCAGCACACGGGGAAAATCCCGGCGCGCGAAGGCGTCCAGACGCGAATCAAAACGAAGATCGCCCGTCTGCAGAAGGATTTGGAAACCGCCGTGGCCCGCGAGGAATTCGAAAAGGCCGCCGCGATCCGCGATCAGATTAAAGCCTGTCGCGACGAATCAAAATCCGAAGGCGGTGCGGCATGACACTGAGCGGATTGTTGGAACGTCACGGGGGTTGGATGGAGTCGGGGCCTGAGGAGGGGCCGGTCATCAGCAGTCGGGTTCGCCTCGCGCGCAACCTGCGCGACACCACGTTTTCCGGATGGGCATCCAGCGATGTGCGCAACCGGGTCTGGAACGAGGTGGTGCTGGCCTTCGATAAGATCGAGCACAGCGAAACCTTTCTGCGATGGCGCATGGATGAACTCGATGAGCTTGATCGTGATCTTCTTTTCGAGCGCCATCTGATCAGTGCCGAGCTGGCCGAACGACAGGAGGGCACCGGCGTATTTGTTAGTGAAGACGAAACCCGCGCCGTAATGGTTAATGAGGAAGACCACATCCGCCTGCAATCCCTGCAGCCCGGTCTGAGTCTGCAAAAGGCGCTGGACAGCGCCGACGCCCTGGACGACGCGCTGGAGCAGAGCCTTTCATACGCCTTTTCCAGCAAGCTGGGTTATCTCACCGCCTGTCCCTCCAATATCGGAACCGGAATGCGCGCCAGCGTGATGCTCCACCTGCCGGGGCTCATCCTGACCGAAGAGATCAAGCCCGTCATCAATGCCGTCTCCAAGATCGGCCTGACGGTGCGCGGGCTGTGGGGCGAGGGTTCGGAAGCCGCCGGGCATATGTTCCAGATTTCCAACCAGATCACCTTGGGCAAAACCGAAACCGAGATTATCGGACACCTCGATCAGATCGTGCTGGAGGTCATTGAACACGAGAAAAACGCCCGTTTGCGTCTGATGGATTCGCAGGAACTCAAGGTGCACGACCACATCGGTCGCGCCTATGGTGTTTTGGCCAATGCCGTGCTGATGAACTCCGGTGAAGCGCTCGATTTGCTTTCCGCAATTCGTCTCGGGATCGACCTCGGGCTGATGCCTGACATGAAACGCCATGACATCGACCAGCTTTTTGTCCGGATTCACCCTGCTCATTTACAGAAAGAAGCCGGCGAGGTTCTCAGCTCGCAAGAGCGCGATGTGAAACGGGCGCAGCTCATACGGGGATTTTTAGATGGAAAATAAAGCGACAGATGGCGCCTTGGATCCCAAAGCACTTCTGGAGGAGCTCGAACAGTTCCGCAAAGAAAAGGAGCGGATTCGCATGCTCGTCGGACAGATCGGCGGCAAGCATTCCCAGAAACACGATCACTACATGAACATCGGGTTCATCATTGCGATGATCGCCTTGTTTCTTTTAGACATCCTGCGTCATGTGTTTCATATCAATGTGCCGCTCCCGCAAATGTTCTCTATCGAGCTGGCCGTTCTGCTTGTCTCCATCAAAATTATCTGGATGATTCACAAAGGCGCCAGAGTGGAGCACTTTCAGTTTTGGGTGCTCAACTCCATCGAATTCCGCCTCAACGACTTGTCTAAACACATTCGTGAGATCGAAAAAATGCTTTCGGCGGATTAGTTTCCAACCCTTGGAAAATTTCTGCTGAAAAGTTCCAAGGGTTGGAAAAACCGGTTCTGAAAGTCCCAAGGTTTGGAAAAATGAAAAAAACACGACTTGAACAAAAATTCGCCGCCCTCAAAAAAGAGGAAAAAAAGGGCTTCATCGCATACATCGGGGCCGGGGATCCCAATCTCGAAGACACCGTCGATATTGTTCTGCGCCTCG
>JAEIOF010000021.1 GCA_016342445.1 Verrucomicrobiota bacterium
CCTTGCTCCTATTTGATCTTTTGCATCCCGCTTAACTTTATGGACGTGCTGGCGTTCCCGTTACGCATGCTTTCGACCAAAATGGCGGTTTCGATGCTGGGTGGAATCGGGGTGGAGGCGGCTCGTTCGGGAACGGCGATCTATATTCCCTCAATGCCAACGGGGATGGATGTGGCCGATCCGTGTAGCGGACTGCGCTCTCTGCTTGCGATGACCGCGTTAACCGCAGTCTACGCCTACTTTACACAGCGGACTTTGGTGAAGCAGTGGATCCTTTTCATGTCCTCCATCCCGTTGGCGGTGATCGGGAATATTTCTCGTATCGTCACCATTGCGGTCGTTTCGGAGGCCATCGGGGGACGAGTTGCGCTCGGCCTTTACCATGATTATTCCGGCTACATTCTTTTTACAGCCGCCATCGTAATGATGGTGCTGATCGGAGGACTATTGAATCTTGATTTCAGGGAGGTGATGGAAAAATGGAAAACCGCGCTTTTACACCATACCTAGTATTAATCGGACTGATGATCCTCGCCGCGCTGGCGTTGGCGTTCACCGTCGACGTGGCGTTGAGCGATCAGGCCGGAATTAGCATGGATCTCCCAGCCTCCCTGGAAGAGGGCTGGGCGGGGGACGAGTTGCGCTATTCGCACGATCCGGAGAATCCAAAGCAATATCGCATGAGCGAGCTGGAGCTGCCGAACATCGATCCGGTCACCGGTGAAAAGCTTTTTACTATGAGCTTTGCCGAGTATGAGGCACTTCCTCACGACACCCTTTTCGTTAAGTCGATTTATACCAATGACGTCGCCGATCAGGTGTTTGTTTCCATCGTGCTGTCCGGCAGAGAGCGAAACAGTATCCATCGCCCCCAGCGATGTCTGGTCGGGCAGGGAAACACCATTACCAGCACCAAGTACTTGAAGGTTCCGTTGGATGGACGCAACCCTCTGAAGCTGTGTATTTTGGAGACGGTCAGAAATTATCGCGATCAGGAGGGCAAGCAACAGGCCTATCACGGGTACTACGCATACTGGTTTGTCGGGCAGGGCCGCGAAACGCCGAGTCATTACGAGCGAATGCTCTGGCTGGCGTGGGACCGCGTGGTGCACAGCGTGGCCCATAAATGGGCCTATATCGCGGTGTCAGGCACGCGGGGGGATGGTGAATCCGAGGCCTATAAACAGGAAATTATAGATTTCGTCCAGAAGCTCTATCCGCACTTGCTGATCGATCTGAAGAGCGAAGGTTGAGAGTCAGCGGTCAGAAATCAGATGTCTGAGGTCGACACGGGTTAATCGGAGCAGATTGGTGCTGATAAGCCTCGATCGGAACACTTGCAATTCTCAACCAATAACCAATAATCATGCGAAGCATGCCCAACAATCTGATTCTTCTTCTACTCGCGGGGAAAACCCTGCGGGAGTTCTGCGCTTATTGATTGGTTTCAACCAGAGAATCTAGCCGAACCTCTCCGCCTGCGGAGAGGTTTTTTTGTTTTGAGAGTGGGTTTAATCGAAAAAAAACAGTAAGGAAATAACAATGAAAACTCCAAAATACAGAATACCGGCATCGTTCGACTTGCCGACACGCCAATGGCCTTCGCGGACTTTGATCACCAGCCCCGATTGGTGTTCCGTTGATTTGCGCGACGGCAATCAGGCTTTGCCCAACCCGATGGATCCCGATCAGAAAATGGAGTATTTTGAACTGCTGTGTAATATCGGGTTCAAACAGATCGAAGTGGGCTTTCCCTCCGCCAGCCAGGACGACTTTGACTTTTTCCGCCACTTGATCGAAAACGATCACATCCCGGACGATGTGTTTATCATGGGTCTGACTCAGTGCCGCCCGCACCTGATCGAACGCACCTTCGAGGCGTTCAAAGGGGTGAGAAAAGGGATCATTCATGCCTACATCGCGTCCTCCGATCTGCACATGAAACAGGTTTTCGGAATGGATCGGGCCGGCACGCTGAAGGCGGCTGTTGACGCCACCCGTCAAATCAGCGAATTGGCCGACACGATGCCGGACAGCGACATCCGATACGAATTTTCTCCGGAAGAATTCACCGATACCGATCAGTCGTTTTGCTTGGAGTTGTGTCAGGCCGTCTTTGATGCCTGGGGCAAAGCCACGCCCGAAAAACCGATGATCCTGAACCTGCCCGCTACGGTCGAACGTCGCCCGCCCAACCACTACGCCGACATGATCGAGTGGTTCTGCGCCAACTTCCCGCATCGCGATTGCGTGAAAATATCACTGCATTCCCATAACGATCAGGGAATGGCCGTTGCCGCCACCGAACTGTCGTTGATGGCCGGCGCCGACCGCGTCGAGGGAACCCTGTTCGGCCACGGCGAGCGCACCGGCAATGTCGACCTGGTTACCGTTGCCAACAACCTGTTCTCTCGCGGAATCGATACCGGATTGGATTTTTCCAATCTGGGGCGCGTGGCAGAAACCGTCGAACGTTTGACGGGTATGCCCATCTACTATCGCCAGCCCTACGCCGGCGAGTATGCCTTCACCGCTTTCTCCGGTTCCCATCAGGATGCTATCAACAAAGGGATGCACCGTTTGGACAAAGCCGGAGAGTTGTTCGGCATGCAATGGAAAGTGCCCTATCTGCACGTCGATCCCGCTGATTTGGGACGGAGCTTCGAGCGGATGATCCGCATCAACTCGCAGTCCGGCAAAGGCGGCATCGCCTGGGTTTTGGAACAAGAGTACGGAATCGAAGTGCCCAAAGCCATGCAGCCTGAATTGCGCGAAGAGGTGCAGGCCTACAGCGATTCCGTGGGACGCGAAATTTCCTCCGAAGAGGTTCGAGCCATATTTCAGGAAAAATTCATCAGCCCCGCCGGACCGTTTGCATTGATCGGCTACTGGCCGCGCCCCGACGACAACGACCCGACTTTCATCCACGGCGAAGTCAAAATGAACATCAACGGCGAAGAGAAAACCGCTCGCGCCGATGGAAATGGCCCCATCTCTGCCTTCGTCAATGCCGTCAGCGGCCTGGTCGGCATCGACTTCTCTGTGGACAACTATCATGAGCAAGCGGTTGGCAAAGGAGCTGATGCTCAGGCGTTGGCCTATGTCCCGCTGAAGAGGGCGGGCAACGGCGTCATCTTCGGCGTCGGCTCCGATTCCAACATCGATCAGGCTGCCGTCCGTGCCATCGTCGCCGGGCTCAACCGCATCGCAGGGAAAAAATAGAAATGAAAAAACTAGCAGTCCTCGGTCATCCGATCGGCCACACCCTTTCTCCTGTCATGCACAACGCCTCCATCAAGGCGCTCGGGCTTGAGGCCGATTATGAGTACGGCAAGCTCGACGTCCCTCCGGAAGAACTGATGGCGCGTCTCTCGCAGCTTCCCGCTGAAGGATACGCCGGGGTCAACCTCACCATCCCTCTCAAAGAAGTCGCTTTTCACGGATTGGAATGTCTGGATGTCAGTGCAAAAACCCTCGGCGCAGTCAATACCGTCGAGTTTACTGAAGAGGGTCTCATTGGGCACAACACCGATGGCTACGGCTTTCTCAAAGCGCTCGAAGAGTCCTTTGGTAAAGCAACTGAGGGCGACCACGTTTTTGTTCTCGGTTGCGGCGGGGCCGGGCGCGCCGTAGCGTTGATGGCCGCCATCGATGAAGTTTGCAGCATCACCCTTGCCGATGTGGATGCCGCACGCGTTGCCAACCTCGCGGCTGAAATCAAACGCATCGCGCCGGAGGTCGAGCTTTTCCAATGTTTGGAAAAATCTGAGCAAATTAAAGCCTGCCGCGCGGCCGATCTCGTCATCCAGGCCTCGCCGGTCGGAATGAAAAAAGAGGATCCGTCGCTGATGCCTCCGGAAGCCTTTCGCGAAGGACAGCGCGTTTTCGACCTTATCTACATGTATCCCGAGACCGCTTTTTTGAGTACAGCCAAAGCCGCCGGCGCACAGACCGCCAACGGCCTCGGCATGCTCCTGCATCAGGGCGCACGGGCATTTGAAATCTGGACAGGCATCACCCCCGACGTCGCGGCCATGCGCGAGGCATTAGAAAAGGCGGTCTACTCATGACATTCATAGAAGTTTACTATGCCTTCGTCACCCTCGTCCTGGGCCTTTGTTTTGGCAGCTTCCTCAACGTCTGCATTTACCGCATTCCTGCAGAAATATCGCTGTCTCATCCTCCCTCCACCTGTCCGAAATGCAAAACACGGATCAAGTGGTACGATAACGTCCCGGTGTTCGGATGGATTGCGCTCGGCGGGAAATGCCGCAACTGCAAACTTCCGATCTCTGTCGGTTATCCGCTTATTGAGCTGACCACCGGGCTGTTTTTCCTCACTCTTTACCTCATCTACGGCTTTTCCTGGCTCACCCCTATCTACGCGCTCGCCGTCTTCGGGCTTCTGCTCGGAACCTTCATCGACCTCGCCGAAATGTGGCTCCCCGACCGCGTCACCATCGGCGGGATGATCCTCTATCCGATCCTCAGCGCGCTCGTCCCCGAACTGCACGGCGTCGAGGGCTGGCTCAACGGATTGATCGCTTCGCTCATCGGCCTCGCGGTCGGCTTCGGCCTTTTCTGGGGTATCGGCAAGCTCGGCACTGCTATTTTCAAAAAAGACGCCATGGGCTTCGGCGATGTCAAACTCATGGGCGGCCTCGGCGCGCTTTTCGGCTGGCAGGCCGTCTTGTTCATCCTTTTCTTTTCCGCGCTCGCCGGTTCCGTTATTGGGGTCGGGCTGATCGCGATGAAGAAAAAGGAGCTCTCCAGCCAGATTCCTTACGGCCCGTACCTCGCGCTCGCCGCCTTCGCCTGGGTGCTCGGCGGCTATCGCCTGTGGGATGCCTACCTCGCCTTCATGGGGTTCTAATCCAGAAACCGGCCGCGCCGCGCGTCGGTTAGTTGACCCTCTTGAATGGTTAATGTTCCATTCACGATCAGCGTCTCGACGCCCTCCGAAAGCTGATGCGGATTCTGGTAAGTTGTGTTCTCTTTAACCTTCGCCGGATCAAAAACCACCACGTCGGCAAAGGCCCCTTTTTTCAGCACACCGCGATCTTTCAGTCGGAATGTTTCCGCTGGCAGCGAAGTCATCTTGCGGATCATCTCGGGCAGGGGAACCGTCTGGCCGTCGAGCGAGGCGCGCAACAGTTTAGTGAAACTCCCGTAGGCGCGCGGATGAGGATGGTCGGTGCTGAGTATGCCGTCCGGCGCGCGCAGCGATGCATCGCAACCGATCATCACCCACGGTTGCGCCAGAATCCTCCACATATTTTCTTCGCACATGCCGAAGAAAATCCCCCCCGTGCGCAGTTCATCTTTTTCAATGATGTGCAACAGCGCATCCACCGGCTCCATGCCGAGCAAGCTTGAAGCTTGATCCATTTTAAGGCCTTTGAGGTGTTGAAGTTCAGGGTGCTCAACGGAGCCGATCATCACCGTGCTGAAGCCGAACTCGCCACGCCCTTCGAGAATTTCCTCGCGGATTTTTTTCCGAACCTTGGAATCTTTCAGACGCCCCAGTACCGCCTCTTTGCCGTCGTAGAGCGCCCAGTCCGGCAGGATGATGTCGAGATCGGTCTGTGCAGCGGTGTAGGGATAACGGTCCGCGGCCACTTCGATTCCTTCCGCGATGGCTGACTCGATTTTTTCGAGCGCGGCATCGATTTTGTGCCAGTTGGCCTGTCCGGAGGTCTTCAAGTGCGAAATCTGAACCCGCGCGCCGGAGCGCCGTCCGATGTCGAGCGCCTCATCAATTGCTTCGAGCAGCTGCTTTCCCTCGCTTCGCATGTGCGAGGTGTAGATTTTGTTTTTCGCCGCGCAGACTTTGGAAAGTGCCACCACTTCCTCGCGCGGCACGGCAGAGGCGGGCGGATAAATCAGCCCCGTGCTCATGCCGCACCCGCCCTCGTCGAGCGCCTGCTCAAGCGCGCGGCACATCGTCTTGAGTTCGTCGGGCGTCGCGCCTCGCGGCTCATAGCCGCTGATTCCGCGATGCAGTGTGTTGTGGCCGATCAACAGCGCCTCGTTGACGGCAGGCTTCACCTGTTCGAAAAGTTTTCGGTATTCAGCGACCGTGCTCCACGTTCCGGGGAACGGCTTATCCTGCCAGTCCGATGGCAATTGTGCCCCGCCGAGTCGCGGCGCAACCGACGCGCCGCAGTTGCCGCACACCTCGGTGGTGATGCCCTGAAACACCTTGCTCGACGCGCGCGGCTCAATCAGAAAATAGGCGTCCGAGTGGGAGTGGGCATCAATAAAACCGGGGCAGACAAAATGCCCCGTCGCGTCAATGACGTGATTGGTTTCCGCCTTCGACAGATCCCCGACCGCCGCGATCCGCTCGCCGATAATCCCGACGTCGGCGGAAACCGCCGCCGCGCCCGTCCCGTCCAGCACACTCCCGTTTCGAATCAGCAGGTCAAATTTCATAGCAAGGATTCTAACCACGAATCTTCCAATCGTTGGAAGTTTTCTCCATAATTTTCGTCTATGAATCTAATTTTCAATGCATCGGCGGGGACGGGGAAGACCTGGCAGGTCACGGAGCTCTATGCCGCGCTGGTACTTGGGAAAGACCGCGAGCCGCTTCCCTCCGGGCGCAAGCCCGTCGCGCCTGAAAATATCCTCCTGATGACCTTCACCGATAACGCCGCCGCCGAGTTGCGTCAGCGCGTTTCGGAAAAAATGCTCGCTGCTGAGAATGACGCACTCGAGAGCAACGACGACGAACTCGGTGACCGCGCCCGCCGCGTTTTGCGATCACTGCCCGCCGCCAACATCTCGACCATCCATGCCTTCTGTGCCGGACTTCTTCGCGAGCACGCCCTCGAGCTTGGGCTCTCCCCGACGTTCCAAACCTTGGAAGATGAAGAACGGAACGCATTGCTCGAGGAGGTGCTTAAAGCCGAGATTTTCCAAACATTGGAAGCCGACAAAAATTTCCGTGAGTTTTGCGCCGGGATTTCTGTTCTCGGCGAGAACGAATACAGCCTGATCAACACCATCCGTTCTCTTTTAGAGAAAGCCGCCTCCCGGGGGCTCGATTTGAGTCGTGCCGAAGCCATGCTTCCCGACCCGGCTCCAACCTTTGGAAAAGAGGTTTTCCAAAAGATCCATGACGAGCTGGGACAGCACGATTTGCCCAAAAGCGCGGCGGCGGCATTGGATGCGCTGAAGTTGTTTCTGGCTGATTTTCCAAGCCTCGGAAAATTGAATGCGGTTCCCAAATTCGGGCAGGCCAAAAAGGTGAAGCATCTTTCGGATGAGTTGGCGGAGGTGAAGGAGCGGTTTTTAACGGAGACGCTCTATGCGGAAAATATAGAAATATTCCGCGCCTTCGCCCGTTGTCTGGCGGCTTGCGCACGGAGCTTTACTGCGGCGAAGCGGACGCGTGACTGTGTCGATTTCGGCGACCAGCTTTTGCTCGCCCGCGATCTGTTGAAGGATAAAAACTCAATCGCGCCGGCGTTTGAGTGGGTCGTTGTCGACGAGGTGCAGGACACCTCGCGCGTGCAATGCGAAATCATCGAGGCGCTCTGGGGGCCGCAAACGAATCTTGTGATCTGCGGCGATAAGAAGCAGTCGATCTACGCCTGGCGCAGTGCCGACCCGCAGGTGATGCCCGATCTCGAGGCGGCGATGGCCGTGCGCGGCGAGTGCCGGCGAATCGACCTGAAAACCAGTTACCGCAGTAAAGACCGGGTGATTGATGCGGTCAACGAGTTGTTTAGCGGGATGTACGCGCCCTACGACGCGCTCGAGCCGCGCGGAATTCTCGACGGAGAAAAACCGTGTGTTGAATTTTTAAATGATGAGGAGGGCACGACAGACGAGGAAATGGCGGCTGTCGCGCGGCGTATCCGCCTGTTGGTCGATGGCGGTGAAGTGTGGCGTCCGAAGTTTGGTCACGACAACGAACGGTTTGTTGAGGGACAGCCCTTCCGTTACGGCGATGTTCTGATTCTTCTGAAACGATCCACTCATCAGTCCGTGCTGGAAAAGGCGCTTCGCGATGCGGGCATTCCCTACACCAGCGGCGGGAAGGGGCGGGCACTCTTCGATCAGCAGGAGGTGCGCGATCTGCTTCTGTTCCTGCAGGTGCTCACGCAACCCGAAAACGATCTGGCGCTGGTTGGGTTTTTGCGTTCGCCCTTCGCTAATCTGCCGGACGATGAAATCGTACAGCTCGGCTGGGACGGCGAAACCTTTGATCACGAAATTCTGCGTAAACAGTTTTTTGAAAGTGGTTCCGAAGCGGCGGAGCGTCTCTTGCGCTATCGCGCGCAGACGGGCGAAAAACTGGCCTCGCAGTTGGTGCGCGAGATCGTTCGCGAAACGGCGTTCGATGCGCAGCTGGCCGGTCAGGCCGGCGGCGAGCAGAAGCTGGCCAATTTCAAGAAAGCGCTCGACTGGATCCGCGCGGCCGAGCGCGGCGGGCAGGTTCTTCTTCCCGATGTGGTGCGGCGCTTCGAAAAATATATCAAGTCGCCGCCGCGCAGCGGAGCCGCCGAGGCGCTGCTTCCCGATCCGGAGCAGAATGCGGTGACGCTGATGACGGTGCACGGCGCGAAGGGTTTAACCAAACGGGTCTGCCTTATTCCCGACATCAGTTTCGGCGATATGACCGAGCCGGGCTTCGCGATGTTTTCTCCGCAGGGCACGCTGGAGATGAGTATTTCCGGTCTAACGGGCGGCAAGGCGAAATCGCCCGGCTGGGACGCGGCGCGCGAAGCGGACAAGACCGTGCGTGATCTGGAATCGACCAATGTCTTTTATGTGGCGATGACCCGCGCCCGCGATCTGGTGGTTCTCTCCGGCGCGGGAACCAAAGATTCCAAAGGTTGGAAAAAACTGGCGGAGGGGTTTCTTCAAAGTGCGTCTGAGGATGTTTTGCGGGAGTTGAGTTTCTCGGAGCTGCCGGAGATCGGAGGACAGAGGAAAGAGGACAGAGGACAGAAGGTGAATGTCGCGTATATGCCGCTGATAATTCCGGCGGGAGTTGAGCGAAGAACCGTCACTTCGCTTTGTGAAAAAAAATCTCCATTCAGCATTTCGCAATCATCAATCATCAATCCGGCCCGGTACGGGACGGTCGGCCACGCTGTTCTTGAAGAGCTGGCTCGAAACCGGTGGGAAGGCGATATTCCGGAGCTAGTGGCGCAATTCGGCGGCATCGAAGAGTCCGAAATACTGATCCGCCAACTGGATGCGGCGCGCGAGGTGCTGCGGAAGGAAACCGCCGGAGCGGCGGCGCTGTTTGCGGAACATCCGTTTGTGTTGAAGCGCGGCGATACGATTTTCGATGGAACGATTGATCTGCTCGCGCAGTTTTCCAGTCATTCGAAAATCCTGGATTATAAATTTTCAGGTGAATCGCCGGACGCGGTTTTAGCAACTTATTCGCCGCAACTGGAAGCTTATCAGGAGGCGGTTGAAAAACTGAATCCCGGCGCGGAGGTCTCCGCATCGCTGGTGCTGATCGGTGAGAGCGTTCGGATTATCTCTTTGCCCGCTCAATGTCATTGAGATAGGCGGCGATGCCGTCGGCAATGCCGCGCGCAATTTTCTCGCGTCCGCTGGCATCAATGACCATCGCCTCCTCTTGGGCATTGCTGAGGAAGGCGACTTCGACCAGCGCGGCGGGGCAGGGCGCGTCGCGCAGAACCTGAAAGCGGGCACGTTTGACTCCGCGGTCTTCCTGCCCGGTGGCCTTCACGAGATTCTGCTGAATGCGCAGGCCGAGCGCGGCGTTGGCCAGATCGAATTTGTTTCCCGGGTTCACGGAGGAGGAGGCGGTGCCTTTTCCATAACTGTGGGTGCTATAGGCTCCGGCGGGCGCGAGGGTGAAGGTGCCGGCCCCCTTGACGGAACGGTTGGAGGCCGCATCGGCGTGGATGCTGACGAAGAGGTCGGCTTTCAGGCTGGCTGCTTTTTTACAGCGGTCGGACAGGCTGACGTATCGGTCGCTTTCGCGGGTGAATTCAACCCGGATGCCTCGGGCCTGTAGCCGGTTGCGCACACGCTTGGCGATGTCGAGAACGGCCAGTTTTTCGTGCACTTTGCGCGGACTGGTCGCCCCGTGGTCGTTGCCGCCGTGGCCGGGGTCGAGGACGATTGTTTTGGCGCCAGCCTTGGCGAGGAAGGCGTAGGGGCGGACAGACGGATCAACGGTTTTGTTGAAGTCAGCCTCTTCAGCGGCCCACTGCCAGCCGATTTTACGGATGGGATTGCTGAGCCAGACGAGGGTTCCGTTGACCCAGCATCGCCGTCCATTGGGTTCGAACTTAAGCGTGTTCCATCTGTTTTTCAGGAGGACATTCCCCCCCGATTCGGAGAGTTCCATGCTGTAGTAAGGGGCGATGTCGTTGAGCGGGACGTAGGTTTCGCCGCGGGATGTAATGGTTCGTACTGCGGCTGTTGCCGTTCCGACAATAAGGAGACTGAGGACGAGCGCCGGCGAAATGACTTTTCTGAGCCTCATTGGAATAACCTTTTACGAGCAACAAGCGGTTTGTATAGTACGCGCAACTTCTATCACGGGGAACTGCATGGGGCGAGATTTATATCCTTTTCGACGGATCGGGCTCGGCTGCCTGGCTGCCTGCGTCGGTCTCCTCCTTTTCAGCGGGTGTGAACAGCGCTCCGCAGACAACACCTTTTCGGTGATGTCCTATAATCTGCATCAGTACGCGCTGATGGATCGCGACGGCGCCGGCGAGCCCGACGATCCGAAGCCGGAAGAGGAGCGCGAGGCGGTCGTGGCGCTGATCGCCGCCGCGCGGCCCGATGTGCTCACCGTGCAGGAGATGGGCGATAAAATTCGCTTTGGTGAATTTCGCGAAGCCCTGCGCGCGGCGGGGCTCGACTATCCCTATGCTGAACTGCTTCAGCGCGGGCAGTTTGAGGCCAATCTTGCGCTACTCAGCCGCTTTCCGATTGTTTCGGTGCAGCATCATACCAACGACTGGTACAGCATCGGTCCGGCCAAGGTGGCTGTGGCGCGCGGCTTTCTCGATGTCGATATTCAGGCGACTCCAACCTATCGCTTCCGCCTGCTCGGCGCGCACCTGAAATCGAAAGTCTACAGCCCGCTCGGGCAGACCGAAATGCGCCGCAATGAAGCGCGCCTGCTCAACAAGATCGTGCGCGACATTCTCGAGGAAAATCCTGAAATCAATCTGCTGGTCGCGGGCGATTTAAATGATGACTACGCCTCCGCACCTCTGCGCGAAGTGAGCGGGCGGCGCGGCGGCGAACTGACCGATCTGCGGCCGGTGGATTCCGCCGGTGATGCCTGGACTTGTTTCAGTGCATCAACCGACAGCCACAGCCGGTTCGACTACCTGTTTGTCAGCGAAGGAATGCTTCCGGAAGTGGTTCGGGAACAGACCCGCGTCGTGCGCGACCCGCTCACCTACAAAGCTTCTGATCACCGCCCCGTTATCGGCGTTTTCCGCGCCGTGGAGTAAAGACCTGTCCCGCCGGAGCCTTCGAAGGGAAGGCCGGGGCGGGCAAAAAGCTTCCAATGCTTGGAACTTTCGACCGAAGTTTTTCCAAGGGTTGGAAATTTATTTTGCCTCGGGGAGGACGATTTCAGCGGCGGGGATTTCCTTGGCGGAGAAGGGATCGATCCCGGCGGCTGGCTCCAGCGCGTTAATGATATCTACGACCGGTTCAGCGTCCGCTGCGGGAGTTTCGACGGCTACGGGCTCCGGAAGCTCGATGGCGTCTTTAGCGGCCAGAACCGGCTCGTCGGCAACAACTTCTTCGATTGCGGATTCAACCGGTTCGGTGGCCGGGATTTCGGCGGGCTCAACCGCTACGGGTTCTTCTTCGATCACGACCGGCTCGACGGGCGGGGGCGGGGTGATGTCGAGAAAGAGCCACTTGTCCATGTCGGCTTCGGCGTCGAGGGCGTCGCGTTTATCCCACAGGTCTTCGCCGTAGGTGTTCCACAGGTACATGTTGATGAGCGCCGGGTTGATGCGTGCGATCGGTTCGCCGTAGCGCCGGGAAAACTTTTTCCACGTCAGGTACGGAAAGTCGAAGTAGGTTCCGAGCAGGTGAATCATCACATGCGGTTCGGTGGAGACCAGCCGGTTGCCGCTGTCGCACCAGATGCCGTCCGGAATGAGAAGCTCCGGGGCGGGGGCATTGGCGGATTCGATGAGGATGGCATGTCCCGGCTGGTTTTCAAAAAAGGCTCCGTTGACATAGTCTTCTGTTGAAATTTCTATCCAGCTTTCGCCGTTCCACGCATGGAGTTTCAGCAGGTCTTTTTCCTGAAGATAGCTGACGAGCAACACCGGATAGCGATGGGAGATATCCCGTGCAATCTGAATGGCCTTGGCGTCACGCGGAACCACCAGCATGGTGATCTCTTTTTTCGCCTGCGCCTGAAAGGCAAAGGTGCTCAGCAGAACCAGAACCGGCAAAATGCTTTTTTTCAACATAATGAATCCTCTTGTTTATTTGGCGACGGGCGGGGCGGGGGGCAGGCGCTGGGCCAGTTTGTCGTCGAGCATGATCAATGCGCCGCCATTGTCGCCGGCCAGCTTGAGACGCTGGACAATTTCCTGCACGTTCGCCTCTTCTTCCACCTGCTCGGTGATGAACCACTGCAGGAAAACCTGGGTCGCGTGATCCCGCTCTTCCACCGCGACATCAAGCAGCTCGTTGATGCTTTTCGTCACAAACTGTTCGTGGGCAAGACTGGCTTCGAAGGCGCTCGGCACAGAGCCGAACTCGCGGGGCGGCTCGTCGATCTGCATCAGGTGGGCGTCGCCGCCGTGCTGCATCACGTAGTCGAACATTTTGGTCATGTGGATAACCTCTTCGTCGTACTGCATGCGAAACCAGTGTTCGGCGCCGGGCATATTGAGCTTGTTGCAGTAAGCGGACATCGCCAGATACAGGTAGGCCGAGTAAAATTCTTTATTAATCTGCTCGTTTAGAGCTTTTTCCATCTTCTTCGTGATCATGATTGAAACTCCCTGTTTTTGTCGGGATTCTAGCCCAACACCCAATGCAGTCAAATCCTATATCCGCCCGTTCAGGCGGACCGACACCACAGATTCATGTTTTCGATGGATTCAGAGATCTGGGTGTTGTTGATGAGTGTGCCGCCGAAAATGTAGCCGCATTTGGCGAAGGGCATATTTTGCTTTTTACGCTGGTGCGGTTTTAAGACGTGGGCTCCATAAAACCTGAAAGGAAGGTTCGGACACACTCGCCCAGGACGTCGGTGTTGTATCCACCTTCCTGGCAGATCAGCGAGGGAAGGCCAAGCTCGGAGATGCGCCGGCCGATTTTAGCGTAATCTCCGGTGAGCAGTTGAAAGCCGCCGACCGGATCTGATTTGTGCGTATCAAAACCGGCCGCTATGATTAAGTACGCGGGGGCGAACTCGCTGAACTTGTCGAGGATACGATCCAGCGCCTGCATGTATTCAGCGAGTTTTGTTTTTTTGGGCAAGGGTTCGTTAAGATTTGTGCCCCGTGCCTGACCCTTGCCTGCCTCGTCGGCGTAACCCCAAAAGTAGGGATATTCGATTTCCGGATCGCAGTGAATGGATGCCGTGAAGACGGACTTGTTCTCTTCGAAGAACTCCTGGGTTCCGTTTCCGTGGTGATAGTCTATATCCAGAATGGCGACTTTTCCCGACGGGAGCAGGAACTCCGCGGCGGTTGCCACATTGTTGAAGTAGCAATAGCCCCCGAATACGCGAGGGCCCGCATGGTGCCCTGAAGGCCTGCACAGCGAATAAACCGTCGTTTCCGCTCCGTCGCGAATCAGTTCCGCGCCGCTCAATGCCGTTTCCGCCGAGGCCCGGGCAACCTCATAGGTCTTTTTCATAATGGGAGTCACGGCGTCCGTACACCAGATGCCGCCCCAGAGGGGGGCATCGGACTTGCGCGGCAGATGGGCGCCTTCGCCGGGAAACAGATCCGGATAGAACTCCTCATCGTCTTCCCCCAAGCTGGCGGCGGTGTTGAGGATGTAGTCATGATAAGGGTGCAGCCGCGTGATCATGCGGTCGGGGAATGGCGTTGCCGTTACGAACTCGAACCGGTCATCTCCGCGAAGGGCGTTCTTGATGCACTCAACTCGCCGGGGCGTGTCTTTCACCTCATACGATTCCGGGCCCAGTTGGAATTTCCAGTACGGGTTGTGAAGACTGTCGTTATATTTCTCAATGACTTTCATGAATCTCTCTCCCTTTTTTCAAGAGCTCAACGACCCGTTCCTGGGGAACCGCCGGACACCATCGCTGCAGGCGTCCGCTCATGCCGTTTGAGCAGAAGATGGCGTTCAGGACGGCTTCTTCCGTAGCTTCCATAACCGCCTCGTAGACCGTATTGATGTGGTAATCGGAAATGCACTTCAGGTTGATGAAGTGGGCACTCTTGTGCGTCGGCCTGGGCGTGCGGTTGCCCGTGCTGAAGGCGATGATGATTTCTCCGCTGGTGGATGCAGCGTACGACCCGGTTCGTCCCAAACCAAGCGCCGCTCTTTTCGACACACGGTTGAGCTGACTGCTAAGGAGCGGAATATCCGTGGCGACGACGACGATAATCGAACCTTCCGACACTTCCCTTCGTCCGGCCTGGTCAAACTCCTGGTCCAGCTCGCGCCCGACCACCGCGCCGTCGATCGTCAGATTGCGCATTTTTCCGAAGTTTGAGAGGACCAATACCCCGACCGTAAACCCTCCGCCTTCCGGCAGGTCGATGGTGCGCGAAGACGTTCCGATGCCGCCCGCAAAATCAAAGGACGTCATGCCGCTGCCGGCTCCGATGGAGCCCTGTGCCACCGGGCCGGGGGCGGCATTTTCGATCGCCTGGATGGCATCCTTGGCAGAGCATATCCCGATTCGCGAGTCGTTCAAAAACGAGTCGTCTGCCTCCCCCACCACGGGAAGCACGACATCCGTCTCGGTTCCCAGAAGCGGGTGTTTCTTGAGCATATGGTTCACCACGCCGGAGTGAACGCGGCCCACGGAGTGGGAGTTCGTGAGAAGGATCGGCGTTTCCAGCCATCCCGTCTCCATCACTTGGGTGAGACCTGCCATTTCGCCCACCCCGTTGAGCACGAAGCCGCCCGCGGCCAGACGCTTGGCGTAGGTCTGACCGGCAGGGAGGATCGCCGTCACGCCAGCCCGCACACAGCTCGCCTCGGAAAGACCCGGAACCAGTTCATTGTCCAGAATCTTGGTGAAATGCCCCACGCGGACGCCTTTGACGTCGGTGATGGAATTATTAATGCCGGGACTCATGCGGCCGATATGGATTCCCAGTTCCCGCGCCGTGGGGCGGGATGTTTCCGTCGACGGCTCCGCACTTCTCGGTTTTTTTGCTGAACGGATGGCGAGTCCGTAGCGCCGGGCGGCGGAGCGGATGATGAGCCGCACGATTTCCTTAAAATCAAGGCCGCGCGATTCCGCCGCAGACATCAACGAAGCCTGCGGGTGAAGGCTCGGCAACGGGTTCAGTTCGATGAAATAGGGCTGCCCCTTGGAGTCAAGGCGGATGTCAACGCGCCCCAGGTCTGGACAGGTCATAATGTCGAACACCTGACGGGCCATCTCCAGCACCGCCTTTTCTTCGCGGGGGTCGAGCGGGGCCGGACAGAGAATATCCACGCGTTTCGCAGCCTCGCCTCCCTGCTTCATTTCGTAATCGTAAATGTTGTATTTGTTCGAACTGCCCTCGAGGTCAAAGGTGTGTTCGACAATGGCGAGACACTTGCCGGGAAAGTTCTCGATAAAGGGGACGCTGAGTTCCCGGCCTTCGATGAACTCTTCCACAACCAATCCGGCGGGATAAAGATCCAGAAGACGGTCGATCCTCTCCAGCGCCTGCTCCCGCGTCTCGACAACGGAATCTTGTGAAATGCCCTTGCTGGAACCTTCCGAGTTGGGCTTGATCATCAGGGGGTACTGAATGTCGGAGGGAAGATCACATTGGTCCTTTGTGACCAGCACCCCGAGGGGAACGCGGATTCCGCGGGAGGCCAGCACCGTCTTGGCCAGGTGCTTATCCAGATTCAGATGCAACAGCGAGGCATTGCCTCCGGTGAAGGGCATGCCCATCTGCTCATACAATCCCGGGTAGAACGCCTCGCGGGAACTGCCGATCGTCCCCTCCGCCAGATTAAAGACTAAATCCGGTTCGCTCTCGAGGAGCCGGTCGACCACATCGTTGGGCCTGCCGGAGACCTCGACGGGCGTGACGGTATGTTGCAGGCTGCGAATGGCCTTGCAGATCCGTTCGACATCTTCGTTCGACAGCAGTTCGGCGGTGGCTTCCGAGTCGTCGGTCCTTAAATTGTATGCAACGGTAATTCTCATGGAGCCGCCTTTCCTTTGTTTGAAGTGCGGTGAGTGTCAAGCGTGTCTGTCCTGTTGTTTTTAGTACTCCATGCACCCCTCAGTTCACACCCCGGACGCTACGCCGTCACCGTACCCGATTTTAAAGAGAGGGGGAAGTTGAGTTTTTGGTGAAAGAGGGGGTTCACAATCAGGGGACGTTTGACCGATGACATGTTCCAACGTCTGGAAAATCCGTGTTTATCCGAGTCCATCCGCAGTTCGCTTTTTCCAAACCTTGGAACTGCATTGGGTTTCGCGTTCATTCGCGTGATTCGCGGTTAAAAATCGAAGTTGATCCTTCAACCGTTGGAAGTAGATGGGGCGGGTGTCAGCCGGCGGTTTTATGCCAGAGGTTCATGCTTTCGATGGAGCCGGAGATCTGGGTGTTGTTGATCAGGGTGCCGCCGAAGGCGTAGCCGCATTTGGCGAAGGTGATGTTCATTCCCGGTGAAATGGCGCGGGCAATCGTATAGAGCGTGGCGATGCCGAGCTTTTTCATTTCGGGTTCCATAAATTTCAACAGATGCACGGCCAGTCCGTTGCCGAGGTGCTCCGGCAGGGTCGCAAAATCGGTCATCTCTGCATTGCGGTTTCCCTTGTCCATTTCCCCGGAAGCGGCCCCGGCGATTTTACCATCCTTTTCCGCAACGAAATAGCAGACGTGGCTGCGCATCGTTTCGATCAGATAGTCCGGGTCATGAATCGGGAAGGGGTAGGAGGCGAAGACCTGTTTGTATACAGCGGCCAGCTCGTCGGCGTCTTTTTCAACCGCTGGCCGCAGTGTGTAGCCGTCAGGAAGCGGTTTGATGCTGCTGTTGTTTTTCGACTGCGCCAGCGTGATGATCTTTTCGATCTCATCGCGTTGCGGGGTAATTTCCCGGGTGGGGTCGATAAATTTACCGAGAAACGCCGCGTCGGTTTCGCCGTTGTAAAATTCCGGGATGGTTCCTTCGCGACAGTAGCCGGTTGCAATGAAGGCCGGAGCGCAGGGCGCGGGGACTTTGGCAAAAATCTTGGTGTAGCCTTTTTTCGCCGCCAGCGCATCGAGCTGCGCGGTGATGCCGGGCAGATCCGCCGGATCGAGCTTCATCAGGTAGATCCGGTTGTTATCCGCCCCGTGCTGAATCTGTGAACTTCCGATTTTTTCAAGTGTGTCGCTCATTGTTCCCCCCCTTGGAACAGTAGCGAGACGGGGACAAAGACGATGGCGGAGAGCAGGATGCCGTAGAAGCTGGCGGCGAGGCCAAAGGGCGGCTCGACTCCGCCGATCAGCAGGGTGAGGGTGAGTCCGCCGCCCGCGAGCATGGCGGCGATCGCGCCGGGCGCGGAGCTGCGCTTCCAGAAAAATGCGCCGAGCGTCGGTATGGTCAGGCCTGAAACCATAAAGGCGTAGGCGTGCAGAATGCCACCGAGCACGGTGGTGAAGTGCAGTGCCAGCACGATGGCGATGGCGCCGATGATCAGTGTGACGAGCTGCGAGATGAGTACGTGGGTTTTGGTTTTCCACGGCTTAGAACTCATTTTCTCAAGCAGGTCGTTAACGAAGTTTCCGGAGGCGGCCATCAGGCAACTGTCGGCGGTGGACATGACGGCGGAAAAGTAGGCGGCGACGACGATGCCGGTGAGGCCGACCGGCAGGACGGTTTTGATGAGCATGGGCACGGCCATTTCCGGTTCGATGTCCGCAAACAGGGCGCGGCCGCAGACTCCGAGCGCCACGCCGATGAAGGCCATGGCGGGATATTCAAACAGGCCTGCGAGATACCACGCGCGTTTGGCGGTGCGTTCGTCGCGGCAGGCGTACATGCGCTGGTAGAGCGTCATGCCGATCAGCCAGATGGGAATGATGGTGACCATCCAGTTGATGAAGGTGATCGGCTCGATGTTCGTGAGGCTGAGGTGACTTGAGGGAAGGGCATCGCGCAGGGCGCGGAAGCCGCCGATTTTCCAGAGCGCGGCGGGCAGGGCGAAGAGCAGCAGTCCGCCGAAAAGCACAATCCACTGGACGGTGTCGGTGTAGATGACGGCTTTGATGCCGCCAAGAACGGTGTAGAGCACAATCACCGCACCCATCACGACGAGGGCAACGTGCAGGGAATTCAATCCGCAGACGGTTTCCGGCATGACGGTTCCGGCCATCAGTTTGGCTCCGGCGAGCACCTGTGCGCCGGTAAAGGCGAGATAGCCTATGCCGGAGATCAGTGCGGCGAGCAGGGCGACGGGGCGTCCGTAGCGGTGCGCCAGAAAGTCGGGATAGGTGAGCATGCCGTATTCGCGGTCAACTTTTTTGACGCGCGGAATAATGAAGACAGCGGAGACCCACGCGCCGACGAGACCGGTGAAGAGGAGCCAGCTTCCGGAGAGGCCGATGGCGTAACCGAGTCCGCCGAGCCCGATGGAAAAGCCGCCGCCGACGTCGGTGGCGGCAATTGATAGTCCGACATGGGTCGAGGAGATGTCGCGGCCGCCGACGTAATAGTCCTCGTGGTTTTTGTTCTTTTTGAAAAAGTGGAGGCCGATGCCGATGATCACGGCCATGTAGAGAGCGAAGATGGTGTAGTCGATCCAGGTCATGGTGAGGCGGGCTCCGGCTTGGTGGATGCCGGGAACGGCATGGCTTGTATGTGATGCATGTGCGTGGTGATTCCGTGGGCACTCAGTTTTTTAACGAGGGCTTTGCGGATGTCGTGACTGAGCATCCACCCGTCGGCGGGCGTGGTTGCCCAGGCGACAACCATGCACTTGACCGCCTGCGGGGTGGTTTCCGCCACCCAAAAACGCGGCTCATCCCGATCGGCTGCATAGTAGGTGCTACCTTGCGGGGATTCTTTGCCGAGGCGTTCGACCAGATCGAGGTCGGCGTTGTAATCGATCCAGAATTCAACGTGAACCCAGCGGTTGTTGTCGTAGAGCGAGTAGTTGATGAATTCTTTGGTCATCATCGAGCTGTTCGGGACAACGTAGCGCAACGAATCCCAGCGTTTGATAATGCTGTGGGTGAGCGTGAAATTTTCAATCACACCATAGACGTCGTCGATGACCACGGTGTCGCCGATGCGTGCGAGCTTGCCGAAACAGAGCACCAGTCCGCAGGTGATGTTTTCGATGATCGGTTTGGCGGCAATCCCGATGATGACCGAGACGGCCGCGATCAGCAACGGCAGGACGGACGGGGCGAGCTGCCCGAGATAGGGCAGCGCGGCGATACCGCCGGCGGCGAACAGCAATAAAGTGATGATTGTCCGGCGCGTAATGCTGAAGCGCGAGTCCATCCGGCGGATTTGATGCTGTCGCAGGGCCTTGCGCTTGGAATGAGCCGGGATGGCCCCCGGCTGCCTCTGTTTGCTGAGGGTTTCCTCGCGGCCCGTCTGCAGCGCGCGGAGCCGGCGAAACGCCAGCCAGCCTAGGAGTGCGGTGATCAACAACGCGGCTGCGGTAAAAATGTAAGCTGGCAACATTTTCATTCTACCTCATCGTCGTCGCGGCGTTGGTGGCGCTCATTGTCCTCGGGGATGAGCGAGATGGCATCATCATCATGACTGAGCAGCTTTTCAATTCCGATGGACTGGTATTCGTTGGCATCATCCAGCTTGAGCGTCAGGTGGCAGTCGGTGCAGTTGCGATCGCAGAAAACCGACTGATAGTTTTCGGGTTCCTGATAACTGGTAATGACCCCTTCGTAGTTGCGCAGAATCACCTTGTGGGTGCTCCATGAGATCAGATAGTTCGGCATGACCGGGATTTTTCCGCCGCCGCCGGGCGCATCAATCACATAGGTCGGTACGGCAAAGCCGCTGGTGTGCCCGATCAGGCTCTCGATGATTTCGATGCCCTTGCCGACCGGGGTGCGGAAATGCGACAGCCCTTCGGACAGGTCGCACTGATAGAGGTAGTAGGGCCGCACGCGATTCTGCACCAGTTTGTGCACGAGGACGCGGATGATGCGCGGGCAGTCATTAACGCCTGCCAGCAGTACGGTCTGGTTGCCGAGCGGGAAGCCGCCGTCGGCCAGCATGCGCAGAGCAGCGCGCGATGAGGCGGTGATTTCACGCGGATGGTTGAAGTGGGTGTTGATCCACAGCGGCTGATGCTTCTTTAGCATGTTCACCAGATCGGTTGTGATGCGGTAGGGCAGCACCACCGGCATGCGGGTTCCGATGCGCACCACTTCGACATGCTCAATGGCATCGAGTTCGCTCAGAATCCAGTCGAGGTATTCGTCGGAAAGCATCAGCGGGTCGCCGCCGGACAGCAGTACGTCGCGCACCTGCGGGGTGTTGCGGATATAGTCGAGTCCGGCGTCGATGGTTTCGCGGTTCGGAATAAAATCCTGATCGCCCACTTTGCGCTTGCGGGTGCAGTGGCGGCAATACATCGAGCAGACGTTGCTGATGTGAAACAGCACGCGATCGGGATAACGGTGCGTGATGCCCGGCGCTGGACTGTCGGCATCTTCGTGCAGCGGATCGGCCATGTCGTGTGCGCCGACGGTCAATTCCTGCGAGTTCGGAATGCATTGTTTGAAGACCGGATCGTTGCGGAAATCGTCACGATCAATCAGCGAGAGATAGTAGGGAGTGACACTCAGCGGGAACTTTTCGACCGTTTCGAGCAGGGCTGTGCGTTCTTCGGTGGTGAATTCAACATCGAGCAGTTTTTCGAATGTAGCGATGTCGCGGATGGAATGCTTCAGCTGCCATTTCCAGTCCTTCCAGTGTTTGAGCGACGTGTTGCCGTCAATCTGTTCGGCTAGTTCCTGCTGTTGTTCGTTGTAAATCGCGCTCATATTTCCCTCGTTGTTTTAGTTGAACTGAGGAAACAGGGCGGGGCCCCGAAAAAAAACAGTAGCGGCGGATGAGTTCGTGATTTTCCCTTTAATCTATGTTCTGATGCCTGACAAATTACTCCGCCGTGCAGGCATAAATGAGTAACCACCCTAACAGACGAAACAGCCATGTCAAGGAACGCCCCGAAACAGCCCCGTGAGAAAAGCCTAGAAAAGGCCATAAAAACTGAGCTTTTGTCGTGGTTCGCGGTCAGCCGCCGCGATCTGCCGTGGAGAAAGAACCGCACGCCGTACCGCGTCTGGGTCGCCGAAATCATGCTTCAGCAGACCCGCGTCGACACCGTCATCGACTACTACAAACGATGGATGAAAACCTTCCCCTCGTGGAAGGCGCTCGCCGCCGCGCCGCAGGCCGACGTGCTCAAAGCGTGGGAAGGCCTCGGCTACTACTCCCGCGCCCGGAATTTGCATTCGGCTTCTAAGATCATCACCGACCAATATGGTGGCAAGTTGAACGTAGACGCGACGCCCTCGTCGCGTTCTTCTGCGGCTGGAACTTGTGCCGCCAAAGGCGGTAACGCGACGGGGGCGTCGCGTCTACATTTCCTCAAACAATTCCCGGGAATCGGTGACTACACCGCGGCGGCGGTTGCCAGCCTCGCATTTGGCGAAGACGCGGCGGTGGTTGACGGAAATGTCATCCGCGTCTTGAGCCGCCTGTTCGCGTTTGGGGGCGACACCAAAAACGCGGCGGGCAAAAAGCAGATGCAGGCGTGGGCCGACCAGTTGATGGTGAAAGGGCTTGCGGGCGAATATAACGAAGCGATGATGGAGCTCGGCGCGCTTGTCTGCGTACCGGTCGCTCCCAAGTGCGCGGACTGTCCGCTGCAGAGCGTCTGCACCGCCTTTGCAAAGGGGGAGCCGGATCGTTGGCCGGTGATGAAGAAGAAGGCGAAAGTTC
>JAEIOF010000022.1 GCA_016342445.1 Verrucomicrobiota bacterium
GCATTAAAAAACGCAATATATTCCTTTTTCGTCACTTTCCCGTCGCCATCCGCGTCTTTTTCCACCGCCTGAGCACCCGCCGCAACGGCAGCCAACAATGCAATAATCATCCATTTTTTCATGTATTACCCCTTTTTAACCTTCGCTCTTCCGTTTAATCCGGAGCCCCGCCAGCGTCATCAACAGCCCGATGCCGCCGACAAAACCCGAAATGGAGAGAATCACCGCGCGTCCGGCGAGCGTGTGAACAGGGAATAACAACAACAGGAAAAGCACCCCGAGGAGCAGCGCAAAGCGGCCGATCATAATGAGCTGGAAGGAATCATTTCCCTCGCCCACTTCAGCTTCAAAATCAACCGGTTTTTCCATGTTGTCGTAAAAAGCCTGTATTTCGGCTTTATCCTTCTCGCTGACACGATTCCAGAAAAGACGCGAAATCAGGAACCCGGCCACCCCGCCGACAAGCACGAGCAGACCGCGCTGCTGATAGCTGAATACCGCCCCGGTCGTCATGCTGATGATCCAGAGGGTGAGCGACGGGATATAACCGCCGATCAGCGATGTCAGGATCGACCACTTCGGTACTTTCCGAATGAAAAGGAACATAACCAGAGGAATCATCTGCGGGAAGATTAGTTGTGCCGCGATCGTCATCATGACGTCAAAGATCGAGGCGTTACTGATTGTTGAATACGTGAGCGCAATCCCCATGACAATCCCCCCCGCGAGAACGGTGGTAATTTTCCCCAGGATCACTTCGCGCCCCGGATTGATCGGCTTCATGCGCAGCAATTTACGATGAGCGGGAAGCAGGTCGCGAATAATCAGTGCCGCGTTGCGGTTGAGTCCGGTATCCAGCGAGCTAATTGCTGCAGCAAAAATAGCGACAATCATGATGCTAAACGTGCCTTTCGGCAATAAGTGGTAGCTGGCAACCGAGTAAGAGTACTCCATCGCCTTGGCGGGGATCTCGTGCATCGCGAGGACCTCCGGCTCTAGGAAAATCCGTGCATAGATCGGCGGGACAAAGAAGACGACGAGCCCGAGGATCATCAAGATGCCGGCAAACATGGACGCCTTCTGCGCTTCGCGACCATCTTTGGCTGAAAAATAACGGACTCCCTGGAAGAGGCTGGACTGGTTGGCAAATTGAATAATAAATGCGATGAAAACCCAGGCCAGACCGTACTTGGCCGTCCAGTTGGTCTGCCCCTCGGGAATCGGGGTAATAAATTTAAGGTCAGACGCAGCCGAAGAGTTGGCAACCGCACTGAAAAACTCGCCGATTCCGCCGGCATGTATAAAACAAAAGACGGTGACAATAATCGTAACCGCGATCAGCACCAGCCCCTGCACAAAGTCGTTGGCCATCACCGCCCAGTTTCCGCCAACCGTACAATAGGCCACAACAATCAGCCCCACTCCGACGATTAAGCCCTGCACAGGAACCCCCGGAACCAGCGGGGTGATAAACACGGCCAGCGTGTAGAGCCCGACGCCCGCCCACATAAATCCGTTGAGCACCAATAGATGCGCAACAACCTGCTCTGCTATTTTACCGAAGCGCTGCTTAATAACTTCGGCATAGGTGACGGCACGCATCTGGCGATACCAGGCCGCTAAAAAAACCGCCGCCAAAATAAATCCGCAGATATTCGCGATGTAAATGGCGAACGGACTCCAGCCCGACTTGTAGATCCCGGCGGCATTCCCCACAAAGGTATATGCGCTGATCCCGCTCATAAACATACTCGATCCGACCATCCACCAACTTCCCCGGGCACCCGCACGGAAATAGTCGCTGCCGCTTTTCACCAGCCGGCCGAACGCCACGCCGATCAAAACCAGCACGCACATGTATACCCCGACAATAATCAGATCTAAATTTGAGCCCATTGTATTTCCTCCGGTTTACAATCCTTCACTCGGGATCTAATCAAAACGCAACCGGTAGCGAAAGGGCGCCTGTGGTTAAATCGTAAACTCTTTTTGCTTTACGGATAAACCTGCGTTTGGCGTGCGAATTGGAAAGGACGTGTAAAAATAAGCGCAGTCAATTACGGAAGGGACGGATATAAAATGAACATCCATAAAAAATTACACGCCTACTATGGCGACATACACAATCATTGCGGCGCGAGCTATGGGCACGGCCCCGTAGAAGACGCCGTTGCCAACGCAAAAATGCAACTGGACTTTGTTTCCGTTACCGGCCATGCCCTATGGCCGGATATGCCGCGACAACAACAGGGCATGGAGCGCCGAATCAAATATCATGAAGACGGCTTCCGAAAACTGGCCGCCTGCTGGGATCACTTCTGCGGAATAACCGATCACGCCAACGAGGAAGAATGCTTTGTTTCATTTCTAGGCTACGAAATGCATTCCTGCCTGTCGGGCGACCAGACCGTGATGTATCGCGACGGAGCCGGTGAAATTCTGCAAAGCGAAAGCGTGGAAGAGCTCCGCGAACAGCTGACCCGGCTGAATGAAGAGGGAATCTCCTGCATGACCTTCCCGCACCACATCGGCTACAAACAGGGATATCGCGGCATCAACTGGAAAACATTTGATAACTCCGTCAGCCCGGTCGTTGAACTTTTTTCCATGCACGCGTGTAGTGAAAGCGATGAAACAGCTTATCCCTATCTGCATTCCATGGGGCCGTGCGACCACGACAGCACCTATAGCGCCGGAATCGAAATGGGGCACATCGTTGGCGCGATCGCCTCGACCGACCACCACAGCGCACATCCCGGAAGCCACGGACACGGACGGCTGGCGGCACGCGCCGAAGAGCTGACCCGCGAAGCCATCTGGGATGCCATTCTGCGCCGCCGCACCATCGCGCTGACCGGTGACAACATCGAAATCGACTTCATGCTCAACGACGCCTTTATGGGGGATGTCATCGAGCAGCCGAACGCCAACCGGCATCTTCAATTCCGCGTCAAAGGCGGCGGCGCAATCCGCACAATTGAACTGCTGAAAAACGAAAAGGTTCTCCGCCAGTTCTTTGTGCCGAAGGTCACCGAAATCGCGGATGACAGCGGTTCCGTCCGGGCCAAAATCGGACTTGAAGTCGGCTGGGGTTCACGCGGAAAAACCGTCAACTGGGAAGCCTCGATCCAATTACAGGCCGGACAGATTCTGACGGCAGAACCCCGATTCAAAGGATCTGAAGTGGTTTCGCCCACCGACCATGAAGAGGATTTTCGTTTCTCGGAATGGAAACAGGACAGTCGGCAGTCGGTTCAGTTCAAAACCAAAACCCAAGGCAACTCCACTCCGGTCACCAACTCCAATCAGGGCTTCTCGCTCGAAGTTGATATGCCGGCGGACGCCTCGATCGAACTGACGCTCAACGGCGCGAAATTCACCCACACCCTGCGCGAACTGATTACCGGAGCCCGTAGCGGATACATCGGCGGATACGGAACCCCGGCCTACCGGCTGGTGGCCGCTCTGCCGGAATCGTACGAATTCGAAGCCCAGCTCGACGATGCGCCCGCCGCGAACCCGCTGCCGAATGGAAAGGATGCGTACCGTCTGCGCGTCGAGCAATATAACAAGCAATGGGCCTGGTCCAGCCCGATCTGGATTGCACAATAATTGAAGGAATTGAACAAATGACAAAATCACTATTAGAAATTACACCGGAACACAAACCGCCGCTGGATCAGAACTTCTGCCCCGCCATTCTGGGAAACCGGAATTACAGGAACGAAGCGGCGAAGTCAGATAAGACCAGCCCCATGCACATTGCATTGGAACGCACCGACGGATGCATCTGCCGTGTTGACCTGCAGGTTTTCGACCCCGGCTCCGAGCACGATGCGGACACCCTCCGCTTTGTTGAGCGGCAGATCAAATATATGATCTGGGCGCGGGGCGGTTCAACTCTATATCTGAGCGGACCAACAGAAATCTGCACCGCCATCCGCGCGATCTATTCCGCTGGCGGCGCCCGCGCATACGATGCCAACCGCATGAAGGTCATCTACGACAAGGATTTTGACATCCGCATCGTCGATGAAGCCGACGTTCCGGAAGCCAAAGAACGGAGCATTCCGATCGGCGGATTTCTCGACGGCTGCCGGATCGGCTTCGACCTCGGGGCCAGCGACTACAAACTCTCCGCGGTCATCGACGGCGAAGCTGTCTTTACCACCGAAATCCCGTGGAACCCGAGCATCCAAACCGACCCGGAATATTATTACAAACATATCAACGACGGCCTCAAGCTCGCCGCAAAACACCTGCCCCGGGTCGACTCCATCGGCGGAAGCGCCGCGGGAGCCTATGTCGACAATATGGCGAAATACGCCTCCCTCTTTCGCAGTGTTCCGGCCGAACTGTTCAACCAGCGGATCCGGCCCATCTTCCTGAACCTGAAAGAGGAATGGGGTGTTCCGTTTGAGGTATTGAACGACGGAGAAGTCACGGCTCTGGCCGGCGCCATGTCCCTGAAGAAAAATTCACTGCTCGGCATTGCCATGGGCTCCAGCGAAGCCTCAGGCTTCGTCAACGAAGACTCTCTCTTTACCGGAAACTACAACGAACTCGCCTATGTTCCCGTCGACTTCAACCCCGGCGCAGCGACTGATCCCGTGGCCGACGACATCGGATGCGGAGCGCAGTACTTCTCCCAGCAGGCCGTCGCCAAACTGGCCCCGGAGGCCGGCTTCGACTTCCCCGACGACATGCTTTTCCCGGAACGGCTGAAAGCCGTCCAAGCGAAAGCCAACGAAGGCGACCCCGCCGCGCTGGATATTTTCACAACGATCGGCATCTATCTCGGCTATTCCCTGCCGCACTACAAAGAACTGTACGACTTCAAACACGTACTGATTCTGGGCCGCGTCACCTCCGGCCGCGGCGGCGAAGTGATCATCGAGAAAACGCAGGAAATCCTGAACACGGTCTTCCCGGAAATCGCGAAAGAAATCGAACTGCATGTGCCGGATGAACAGAGCCGACGGGTCGGACAGGCCGTCGCGGCGGCAAGTCTTCCGCAATTGCAGAAAAATTGATGCGGTTCCAACCTTTGGAACGGACGGCATCAGAGCGCCGCGCTCAGAACCCGCATTGCCTTAGGCGATGCGGGTTTTCGGCGCAAGGATGGGCGCGGCTTTCCAAGGGTTGGAAAAATCAGGCAACGGGTTGCTTCATGATGGAGGAGCCCTCGCCCCACGTCGGAGGAATCTGAACAACGCGCGGCATATCCGGAATGCCTCGCTCATTGTAGTACATCAATTGAACTAACTGCTCCACCGCAACCGAGCCCAGCACGTGTGCGTTCTGATCAATCCCCGCAATGCCGTTCTGCGAGTTCCATCGCGACAGGGTCACCAGACCCACATCCTCGGGCACCCTCAACCCGCTTTGCTTAAGCGGTTCGACAATATTTAAATCCGAGCTGATGATTACATCGGGCTTATGCTTGTTATACCAGCGAAGCAGCTCCGAGGCCTCCACCTCGTTGCATTCGAGCACTGGAACCACCCCGCGTGTTTTCGTAGCATACTCAAACCCGAAAAACCCCGAACTCCACAGATGGATGGTTCGCAGATCACTCTGCCGGTTCAACAAAAGGCCGGGACGTTTATATCCGTAATGTTTGAGCTGCCGCAGGGCCAGACGAATCCCCCGATACTGGTCGGGACAAACCCGGTGAACATTCGGACTCAGCATGGAATAGCCGATCGCGACCACCGAAAACTCACTCCAATCCAGACTCAAATGCCCTCCGGCGCGAAACAACGGCGGCACAATGACGCCGCTGATTCCGCGAGTCGCCAGAATCTGCGACATCCGCTTGCCCGTCATTTTTTTCTGCTCTAGATAGAACCGCTCCAGCTTGAAGCCCAGCTCGATCGATCGCCGCTCCATGCCCTCCCAGATCTGACGATGATAACTATTGGCTTCAATCGCCGCGGATTCGTGAGTATACAGCGCAGCTAACGGGATCGCCGCCACCGACCGGCGCGACTGACCCAGATTGGACATCAATGCGGAAATCATCGGATTCCGCCGATAATCCATGTTTTTGGCGGCGGCTCGAATGCGGACTTTCGTCTCCTCCGAGATTCGCGGGTGATTCCGCAAAGCGAGCGATACCGTCGTAGCAGACACTCCGCACTCCCGCGCGATGTCCTTAATTGTTACGGCTTGTTTCGGCTCACTCATAATAGATCGATCGTCACAGGGATCTTATCTCATCAAGTAGATTCTCACAAGGGAGCGACTGCCACAATCGTTCTGCCTGCCGACCCGAAGGTTCCCCGAGCACGGCACAAACCAAGCGATGCTCGCCCGGCTCAAGCCGCCCGGTCAGGGTGGGAATAACCGTTCGCGGGGTCATCAGGTTTGTATTGGGCATCGGCTCAATGATTGTCGCTTCGCGCTCACCTTCGATGTTCAGAATTCCACTGCCGCCATACAACGCGCCGGCTGGATTTTTCGAGGCGTTCACAACCGGCAAAAGGCCGTCTTCACGTTTAACGGCGAACGCGCCTTCGGCGGTTTCGAGCGGCCGGCCGGTCTTGATGGTATGGGTGCGAATGTGCCACGGATAGTGGTGTTCGAGCCGGGTTTCAATTTCAACATCCGGCCACGGCTTCCAGATGGAAATAATGGCGGTGTCTGTGATTTCCACCGATTCGCAGCGGCGACGGACACGCCAGTGATCCTCGCCATCGCTGAGCGCCAGCATCGAGTCGTACGCTCCTTTGACGAGTCCGGTGGCTTCGCGCGACACGCTGAACCCGAAGTGCGTCGAATAAGCAAATTTGGAATATTTTTCTGCGGTGTGCCCGAAGTCCAGCCCGCACCACTGCCCGGAGGTGAGGGCCATCACGTGATCGCCAGCTTCCGAGCGCGCAAACGACAGGAACGCCGGTTTCTGAACGCTGGTTTTTCCAAGGGTTGGAAACGGCAGCTCCTCCGCCGCCCAGAAAGGATGATCCGCCGGAACGGCCAGCGGCAGAAAGGCTTTCATGGCCCAATACGGCGAGCCGGGGCCGTTATAAAACTCGCTCATCAGCAGATTGGGGTAATCGTATCCGATGGAGAGCAGGCCATCCGGCGTAAAGATCGGCTGACGAAACCAATGCCGCAAGTGGCGCAGGTACATCCCTTTGACTTCGCCCCAGGGCAAGGCCTCCACATCGGCAAAGGCCAACGCACCCCAGAACGCGCCCTGCGCAAAGCGATAGGTCAGGCTGCGGCCGAACGGAAGCGCCGCGCCATCGGCGGTGAACCAATGAAGATAATCCTTGGCGAAAACCGCAGCGCGTTCGCGGAACGTCGCGGCGCGCTTCGGATCTTCATCCCCCATCATTTTTGCATAGATGAGGGAATAGAAATGGATGGCGAATGGAATGTAGTAATCCATGCGCGCGCCGGTGCCATCGGAATACCAGCCCTCCCCGAGGTAAAAATCTTCCAGCCGTTGAAGTCCGGCCTCCATCACCTCCGCGTTGTACGGCATGCCCGCTTTTTTGAACGAGGCATTGACCAGAATTGGAAACGCGCGCCAGTTGTTATCCGACATCTTCTTATGGTTGATCTGATCCATCCACGACACAATTTGCGTGCGCTCGGCCTCAGAAAAGGGTTTCCAAAACTGCTCCGGCGCCAACGCCAGCGCCAGAGCCATCGGCGGCATTTCCACCGCCAACTGGTCGACATCGACCAGATCGCCCCAATATTCGGGGTGCTCCGGGTTGGTTCCGTTGCGCAAGCCATCACGGCAGATCTCCCAAACATCCGATTCGCCCCCGCCGGCGGCCAGAGGCATCAGCCCCCAGAACGGACGGGCAAACGCTTCCATTCCGCAACGATGCTCACCGTAATTTGTGGTGGTGTCACCGAGATGAACGAGCGCGCGGCCCGGGCTGTAATGCGGCCGGAGCGGCGCGCAAATCTGCCGCACCGCCTCCTGCACATCCGCCCGGGTTTTCAGCGGGTTTCCAACGATTGGAAGATCAAAACCGGTCATGAGCTCTATTCTCCGTAGATGGTTTTTACAGCCGCAGTAAGCGATTCGGGCGCAACGCCGTAGGTGCAGATCACGGTCTTGTATTCCGGCGAAACCGTGAACGGATACGGCGAGTTGGTCACCACGATCACCGGCTTGTCGGTGGCCGCCATGATTTCATCCACGAAGGCTCCTTTGGAATGCGCCCGGCGGTCAAAATAGTTGGTGGTCACAATCACGTCCACGTCGTTCAGGCGCTTCAGAACGCGCTTCATGTCATATTCGGTCGGAACCATTTCCACTTCAACCTGTCCTACTGTTTCCGAGTACGGGAAGAAGTTTTCCCAGAAGATCCCGGGATGACACTTGGTCGTATCCGTGCGGTAGTGCAGCGGACAGCGCTGCTCAATGACGAGTACTTTTTTCGCCCGGGAAAGCGGCAAAATATTCTGCTCATCCCGGATCACCGTGATGGCGGCATCGGCACTGGCTTTCGCGATGGCAGCCACCTTCGGGTCATTGATTCCCGAGCTAGCCTGAGCGACGTCGCGCAGGTTGCCGTTTTCGAACAGACCGTATTCAAACTTGACGCTGAGCGAACGACGAACCGCATCGTTGACGCGTTCTTCGGGAAGCTTGCCGTCCTTCACCGCTTGAACAACCTGTTCGAACACTTCATCAATCAGCGGCGCTTCGTCGCGCAGCAGAATCAGGTCGCACCCGGCATTGAGCGAGGCGACGCACGCTTCGTAAACTTCATATTTTTCAACGATCCCGCCCATGGTGATATCGTCGGTGGTCACACAGCCCTTAAAGCCCCACTCGGTTTTCAGAAGATCCGTCAGAATCTTCTTCGAGAGAGTTGCCGCGTTGTCGGGATCGAGACAGGGATAAACCGTATGCGCCGTCATAATGCACGGGATGCCCGCATCAACCATGGCCTTAAACGGCTTGAGATGCTCTTCCATCTGCTCGCGCGGCATGTCGATGACCGGCAGTCCGCGATGGGCATCGGTCACGGACTCGCCGCGTCCCGGGAAATGTTTCCCCGTGGTGATGATGCCGGCTTCCTTGAAGCCTTTAAATCCCTGTGCGCCGTATTCAATAACTGTTTCGGCATCTTCGCCATAACTGCGGGTTCCGATTTCCGGATTATTCGGCTCGGTGTTGGTGTCGAGCACCGGGGAATGCAGCCAGTTCACGCCGAGGGCGTTGAGCTGACGACCGGTGGCCCAGGCGGTGTCGAAGGCCATCTTCGGATCGCCGGAAGCAGTCGCGCCGGCCGGGAACGGGAAATTAAAGATGCCGCCGCGGGTATAATCGCAGCTGACATCGCCTTCCATGTCCATCGTGATGTGCAGCGGAATCCCGAGACCGTCTTTGAGGGCCTCCTCTTTCATGGTGTTGAGGAAGGTGCAATACTCTTCGTTGGTGCAATGCGGAGGAAGCAGTCCCGGAATAATGTCCTTCACGCCATCCTTCGGATCACGCAATACGCGGTGAGCAAACACCTCGCTGGTGGCGTAGGGATCGTGCAGTGCGGTCTTGGCGCGGAAGGTCAGTCCGGCCCGGATTCCGGCCGGTTTGATCTTGCGAATACGCCTCAAAATTTCCGGGGTCACGATCGTTCCGCAAAACCCGATCACAAAACACTGTCCAACCTTCTGCTCGAGGGTCATCTTATCGACCAGCCCGTTAACAAATTTCTCTTTTTCTGCACTCATCAATTCTCTCCTTGCTTATTCGGTTACTTTGAATTCCATCCTTGTAAAAAATAGGGATCATTCGGGAAATAGGCGGGCCACTTGCGGCGATCCTCCGGACCTCGGCCGCAGCGCTCGATGGAGCCGAGATAGGTCGAGACCTCGCGCCACTCCAAATACGCCATCCGCAGCTTTTGAATTTCATCCTGCCGGGCCGGGTCGGCCCACAAATTGTTCAACTCCCACGGATCGGCGTCCATGTCGTAATATTCGCCGTAGGGCTGGCCCGCATAGTGAATCATCCGGCGGGTTTCCGTCCGCACCATCGTTTGATAATTGTCCTGACAATAGACCGTGTCCGGCGCGCCGCTCGCATCGCCGGTTTCGAGCCGGGCCCGGTTGGATCGTCCATCCAGATAGGCCGGAATAGTTACCCCGGCAAAATCAAGAAGCGTCGGGCCGACATCCATCTGCGTAAAGAGTTTTTTGTCCACCGCACCGCCGCGCGCCGCGCCCGGCAGACGCACCATCATCGGAATACGGGTGGTCTGTTCCGTCATCAGCCATTTGTACATCAGCTGGTGATCCCCCATATTGTCGCCATGGTCGGAGGTGAAAACCACAACCGTATTTTCCAGCAGTCCGCGGGCCTCGAGCGTATCCATGATGTTGCCGATCTGCTCATCAATCATGGTGATCTTCGCGAAATAATGGCGGCGCATTTCCTTAAAATCCTCTTCGGTCATATTGAAGAAGTCGACCCGGTTTGATCCATAGGAAGGATGCTCATCGTAGTCGGGGTCATTACGAAACCCATCCATAAAGCGGCGATGCTGCGGAGGTTTATCCTCAAATTCAGTTCCCGAGGCAACCGGCGCGGGAATGTCAGCCCCCTCATACATGTCCAGAAACCGCTGCGGCGGATCGAAGGGGTCGTGAGGGCCGACGAAACCGATGTGCAGGAAAAACGGCTTGTCGCGACGGTAGTCCTCCAGCCAGCGGCAGCTCATTCGGCCCACCCAGTTGTCCACGTGATATTTTTCCTCCAGCGGGAACGGGTAATAGCCCGTCGGACCGCCCTCCTTTGCCAACTCGCCGATCACCTCACACGGGCTCTGCTGACCCTCCGCCTTCAGGTAATTGGAATAGTCATCCCAATCATACATCATCGGAAAATTTTCGGCCGTATAGCGCTCGTCATAGGCCATCATTTCGCGGCCGCGCGCCTCATCGTCAGGCCAGTGATGCACCTTGCCGACTTCAGCGATGTGATAGCCGTGATCCTTCAAATCGTGCAGCCAAGTGCGGATATGCGTCCACGGATCGAAGTGAAACACGCCGGTGTTGTGGGCGAACATGCCGGTGTAGAAGGCGGCACGCGAGGCGACGCAGGTGGCCCCGGCGCAATATGCATTTGCAAACGAGACGCTTTCGCCAGCCAACCGATCCAGATTCGGCGTGATCATATAGGGATAGCCATGCGCACGGATCGTATCGAACCGCTGCTGGTCTGTTTTTATCACTATTAGATTTAACGCCTTCTTCACGTCGAGCAACCCCTCTTCTATGTTCGGGCGCCAGAATATTCCTCGCGGACGGCGCGAACAATCCGGCATCAGGTTTAGTCGTAAACCTAACGGATTCCAGCCCCATTAACGGTTAAACCTATTCACCGAGCCGCCGAGCCGGCATTCCTTTTGCAAAACAAATCGCAACAAGTTATTTTCAACGGGAAGCTATCCGGGAGAATTTCTTATGAATATGAATCGCCGAGACTTTTTAGCCGCATCGGGAATCACCCTCGCGGCGGCCAGCGCCGGAAACGCCGCCGCCCGGATTACCCGACGGTCCCGGACGAAACCAAACATCCTGTGGATTATGACCGACCAGCAGGTTGTCGACGGCATGAGCTGCGCCGGAAACCCCGACCTGAAAACTCCCGCCATGGACAGTCTGGCCGCTGCCGGCGTCCGGTTCGAACGCGCCTACTGCGCGAACCCTATTTGCGTCCCCTCCCGCACATCCATGATGACCGGGAAAATGCCGCACGAAACCGGTGTCACCCTCAACATGGACCACTTCGATGTGAACGGACAATCGCTCGGCACCCTTATCACCCGCGCCGGCTACGACACCGGCTACATCGGCAAATGGCACATCCCGATGCCGACCGACACCAGCGACTGGCACGGCTTCACCCACATGATGGAGGGAACCAAAGCCTTCAACGACCAGCACTTCGCCGCCCCGGTTATTGACTTTATAAAGCGCAAACGCGCGAAACCGTTTTTCGCCGTTGCCTCCTTCGTCAATCCGCACGATATCTGCGAATGGGCGCGCCAGGCGACCGGCGGCTTCCCCGAGCGCAGAACCCTGCTGTGGAACGGCTCCATCGCCGACACCCCGCCGCCGGCCGAATGCCCCGCCCTGCCGGACAACTTCCAGATTCCGGAAAACGAACCCGACATCATCCGTGAATACCAAACCTGGCAAGCCGGAACCTACCCCGTTCGCGACTGGCCGGACGACCGCTGGCGGCAATACCGCTGGGCGCTCAACCGCCTGACCGAGCGCGTCGATTCCGAAATCGCCAAAATTCTGGATGCCCTGCGCGCAAACGGGATGGATGAAAATACCCTCATTATTTTCACCAGCGACCATGGCGATGGAAACGGCGCACACAAGTGGAACCAGAAAACCCTGTTCTACGAAGAATCCGCTCGCGTACCGTTCATCATCAGCGGGCCGGGAATCAGAAATCCCGGCGCGGTCGACACCGAGCATTTAATCGCAACCGGCATCGACATCTTCCCGACCGTCTGCGACTACGCCGGAGTAACCCTGCCGGCGGAACTGCGGGGCAAAAGCTTGCGTCCGCTGGCCGAAAACCGTCCGGTTCAGTGGCGCGACCAACTCGTAGCCGAAAATGATCTCTCTCCCGCCTACGGCTTCAGCTCCGGCATCGAAGGCCGCATGCTGCGAACGAAAAACTACAAATACGTCGCCTATTCGACCGGCAAGCTTCGCGAACGGCTGACCGACATGCGGACCGACCCCGGCGAAATGATCAACCTGGCTGTTAAGCCAGCCCATCAAACAATTCTTCAGGAACACCGCCAACGGCTTGCTGACGAACTGCAAAAAACCAACGATGCCTTCGTGGTTCCCGGAACCGTTTCCAATGGTTGGAAACTTTCGCCCACCACCTGAGCTTTTTCCAAAGGTCTGGAAAAATCTCATGATTCAGTTCCGCATTAAATCCATCCTTGTATTGAGCTTAAATTAACCATACTTTCCAAAGTGCGGTTAAACTGGAGGGTCTGTCATGAGAATCATTCCGCCTCGGCTTTGGATCACCTGTCGCGTTATTGCCAACGAAAACCGGCTTCAACTATTACAGGAGATATTCACCGCTCCTCGCCAAAGCGTTAGCGAACTTTCTGAAACAATCGGACTCACGCTGGGATCAACAAGCAGCCAACTCAAAATGTTGAATAGCGAAGGATTCATCACGCCGCATCGCGTCAAACAAGAAGTTCGCTATGATGACATCATTCTCTATGCGCCGTCTCACATAGAAAAGCTTCAGACTTCTCTGAAAATGGAGTTTTTATCAGGGTCCTCCCTGCAATCAATCTGCAAAGAATCAACCGGGCTCACGCATCAACGACGTATCGAACTGGTCAATCGACTCAGCAAATCCCCTCGATCCATGAAGCAACTGCTGGATGAAACAATGATGTCCTACTCCGCACTGTCACGCCATCTGAACAAACTAAAATCCAGAAATTATATTTCGTATTCAGGTCAACAATACCATCTAAGCAACCCACCCGGCATATTGGCCAAAACCCTGCTGAAAATTGCCACCGGTGATTTGAGCTGATTTCCCTTCAGTTCTTCTTCTGCTCGGCCTCCGGCTTATTCATGGTGCTTTTGCGAAGGTCGTTCATGCGCTCGTTCATCAGCCCGATGACGTGGAAGTGGTCACAACCGTTTTTTAAACCAATACAAAGACCTCGGACGTCGCGAGGTTTCCCGTGACAGGCAACGCGGACAGGCCAACCGAAGGGCTTTTGAATGTAGATGATATATCTCCGTATCTTTAGTTCGTTCCGTCTTTTGATATTTGTAACCGTGGATTCATTGGGTATGGCACAGAGAACTGATTGTCATATTTTTTCTTTCTGGTGTGACGACTTTTAAGGAAACGACCATTGGCTTCCTTTTTCCATTCCAGAGAGGTGCTGAATGGCCTCTAAAAACGCACATCCGAGCAGGGTCATAATTAACCACACTTTGGAAAGTATGGTTAATTAGATACCGACTCCGAAGGTTGGAAAAACTGCAAGTGTGCCTTTCCAAAGCCGCGCACGACGAACCAGACAGGGCCGCCACGCGGGTGTGAGGCGCGCTCGAAGATCGCGCCCTGCCCGCGGAACCTTACCGCAGGGCATCCCATTCGGGTTCATTTTCGTAGATCCATCGGAAATAGTCGCGGTCGTGCAGCTTGGATGCAGCGGCCTCGTCGACAACAACGACGCACGAAGGATGCATCTGCAATGCGGAGGCAGTGACGCGGGAGGTAACGGGGCCTTCGACAGATTGCGCGAGAATATCTGCTTTTTCTTCGCCGGTTACCAACACGAGTGCCCGGCGGCTTTCGAGGATGGTTCCAACCCCCATGGTCATGGCGCGCTTCGGCATTTCGCCGCCGATAAACAGCGGACCGTTCTGCGCCATGGTTTCAGGGGCGAGAACTTTGTCGCGCGTGCGGGACATCAATGAGGAAAGCGGTTCGTTGAAGCCGATATGGCCGCTGCGTCCGATGCCGAGCAGTTGGAGGTCGATCCCGCCGCAGGCGCGAATCTTTTCCTCGTAGGCCCGCGCTTCGGCTTTAAGGTCTTTGGCCGTTCCGTCGGGCAGATGCGTGTTGCCGGGCTTGATGTTGATATGCCGGAACAGGTGCTCGGTCATGTAGTGGTGATACGAGTTGATGTCGTCCTTTTCAAGGCCGATGTATTCATCGAGGTTGAAGGTGCGACAAAATGAAAAATCGAGGCCGTCGGACTGATGCATCTGCGCCAGTTTTCCGTACACATTTTCCATGGTACGGCCGGTGGCCAGCCCCAAAACGGTTTCCGCTTTCCCACGGACCGAACGCGCAATGATCTGCGCGACCATGCCGCAGGCGGCTTCGGTGCTTTCACGTATGATAACTTCCATAATTAAAACTCCTTTGTTGTCAAATTCATGCTCTTTTCAGCGACATCGACTTCCACTCGGTATTCCCGCCCGTCAACACACAACAGAAATCCGCCAGCCACAACGGACGCTTCGACGACCTCCGGAGCCTCTCCTTCACGATAAGGAATTAATGCCGTGAGGAATGTCACCTGCGTATCGCCGGCTGTTTTACGAACCTTCCAGCTCCATGCGGGGCGGGGTTCTTTGACCTGCGGCTGATAAGAGATCCACCCTTCTTCTTCTTCGGCGGAAATGTCTTTCCCCTGCGGGAATGTTTTCACCAGCAGATTGGCACCTTTCGGATATTGGGTCTGCGCAGAAAGCCCCTGCAGAACGGACTTGCACGGAACAAACTGGAAATGCGCACGCACATCGCCCGCCGCCTCTCCGACCGCCTCGTCATAGATCAGAAAATACTGATTGTCGACAAACAGAACGGTCCGGCGGTGTTTCAATTCCGGATAGCTCTGATTTTCGATAACCAGCGCGGTCAAATTTTCCGATTCGCTCCACAGGACGTGCTCCGGCTTGAGATCGATATCGCGGTTGTCGAGGGTCAACGTCTGATGTGCTTTGGTGCTGCGGAACCAGTCGCGCCAGCGCTGGTCTTCCGTGGAGGTGCTGCCGTACATATAGCTGCCGGAGTCGTTCATCAGATTCCGTCCGTAAGCGAACAGCTCAAATGTCCCGTTATCAATCTGATTGTGCCACGCTCCCCCGGGGGAGCATTTGACCAGCATAAAGACTGCGGACCGCGACCACTCGGAACGGAAGAAATAGAATCCACTCTGCGGATAGGCCGCATTGCGCCGCGCCGGCGGGGTGCCCTTCGCTCCGCTGGAAACCATGTAGTCAAAATAAGGAATGTCGGCGGCGAATGGAGCCAGCGCTTTTCTGAAGACCACTGCCGGGCTCCGGTCTTTATGCGCATCCCCGAATTGGCAGATCGTATTGTCCGGGAACGACTGCAGGGCGTGGATTTCCGCCATCTTCAGAAGCCGCTCATAATATTCCGCCGGCAGATGACCTTCGTATCCGTTTTGCCGAAACAGGTCATAGGCTTGCGCGAAAAGGCTGATGTACATGGTGTGATAGCTGAACACCAGCTCCTTGTTCATGCCGTCATCATAGACCTCCTCGATCATCATTTGCGGGAGGCGGTTCAGCGCATCGTTTCTCCACGCGGCTGAAAGCTTGAACTCCGGGAAATTGACCCCATTCAAAAACACCACGCTCAATTCGCCGAGCAGGTGGTTGCCTTTTGCGGCGTAAGCCGTCCGAATATGTTCCGCCTGTTCGTGAAAGCTCACGAGAAACCAGCTCAGGGTTTTGGCGTCGAAATGTTCCGACTGAATCATGTAGGGAAGTGCGTCGGTCAGCCGCTCGCACCGGTTATACGTCTCCATGCCGCGCCGGACAAACTTCGGCGTTTCCCTCGTAATAGGGAGATTATCCGCCGCCCAGTCTGCCATTTCATAGCGCCACTCGAAGAAGTAGTTTTCATCACGGGTCACCGCATAGGCCCGCGCCAGCGCCGGCCACCAGGTCAACCGCTGAAACTGGTAATACCACTCCGCATCGTGAATTTCTTTGCCGTCCACAACCGCGCGGGCGGTCCAGTCGATATCCGCACCCCGGAAAACCGGCGGATGCGCATCGCGATTGCCGCGAAAATAGTGACGCAGAGCATCTTCCGCATGCAGTTCCATCTTGCTCGAGAGCGACTCGACCGGCGCGGGAATCCGGGTGGATTTGAAATAGGCGAGCAGTTCTTTTTCCGCCGCGGCATAGTCTTTCTTCGCCGCCGCCGCCTTCACCTGTTCCAACCCCTGAAAATCCAGATTCAAAAACGACAAAACACGTTCGATTCCAAAATCCGAATCGGACGGCTCGGGCTTTTCCCAGGCCTTGTTGAATTTTTCAACCTGACGGTGAATCGCATCCGACTCCGCACGAGCCGACAACGCCAACAACGCCGACACGACAACGAACAAACTCCGTTTCATTTTTTTCTCCCGAATTCACCGAACGCATGCGGCAAGTTTTCCAAATGCTGGTTGAGTCTGCGTTTTAACCACTCAACATTTTCCCGGTTTTCCGGGCGGGCAATTACATTGTGCTGTTCGAAGACATCGTTCCCGAGATCGTAGAGCTGATCGGAATCGAAGTAGCAGGGGAAATCCTGATCCGCATTAAAACGCACGCCCATCCCGCTGGCGGGATTCGTTGTGCGCCCCGACCAGCCGACGTGACGGCGGCCGTCTCCCTTTTCCGCGGCAATGCGGTCGGCGTCCATCTTATCAAGGACATCCTGCGGCGGGCGGTGGGCAATATATTTCCAATCCTTGGAAACCACGGCACGGCTGTAGGAAGTTTCGAGCAGGAGGCTGTCGCGCCACACGGCGTTTTTTCCAAGGATTGGAAAAAAGTTTTGCCCGTCAACAACCGCACCGGCGGCCGGCGCGGAGCCGGCCGCATTCAACAGGCTGGGCAGCATGTCGATATTGGAAATAATGCGCCCTTCCCGGGTTCCCGGCTGGATGCGTCCCGGCCAGCGGATCACGCCCGGCGCGCGATGCCCTTCGGTCACAGTCAACTTGCCGCGCGACTGGTGGTCGGAGAGAAACAGCACAATGGTGTTGTCCGCCAGCCCGCAATCGTCGAGCTTTCCAAGAACGGCTCCCAAGCTGTCATCGATCCAGGTGGCCATCGAATTTTGCAGCGGCAGACCGGCTTCCTGAATACGCCGCAAGACACTCTCGCGCGGCGGCATGCCTTTCGGCTTTTCGCTCAGCATTCCGGCGGGAGTTACCCGCCAGTCCTTTTCCATCCAGTCCTCGAAATACTGCCCGTGCGGCGCGGTGATGGAGAAGTAGAGAAAAAAGGGCCCGTCTTTATTTTGATCGATAAACTCCAGCGCGCCTTCGGTCTGCCATTCCAGATTGTGCGCCTTCATGTGTTTTGGAATCGGGAGCTCGCCATAGTTGGCATAGTAAAGCCGGTCGACTACATCGAACCCGGAAACGGTCTGCACCCGCTTTTGCATCGCGTCGTAAATGCGTCCGATTTCCTTCTGCACCGCCGGATCGCCATAGTCGGCCGTCGGTTGAAAATAAGATCCCACCAGCTGGAACTCACGAAGGCCCTTGCCGGTTCCGTTGCGGATATGATGCCCGCCGTATCCCGCGGAAAAATCAATCTCCGGGATATCGTAATCATTGAGATGCCACTTGCCGATGAGGCCCGTTTTGTAACCCGCCGCTTTGAGATCTTTTGCGAGGTTGTTTTCGCCGGGATCCATGTGCGAGTTCCAGCCGAGGAGCGGCGCGGCACCCGGCGGGGTTTCGCTGATCAGCCGCGACGAACGCGACGCATAGCGACCCGTCAGCAGGGAATACCGGCTCGGCGTGCAAACCGATGTGGTGAGATAGAAGCGGTCCAGCACCACGCCTTCATCGGCCAGCCGGGCGACGTGAGGCGTCAGCACGGTCGGGTTCTTATGATAGCTCTTCTCCCCTGTTTTCAGAAACCGCCCGTTCTGATAAGCCGTGACCGGTGAGAGCTCCTTCAGGTTTCCCGTTTCCTTGGCTCCCGTGTAGCACGGGAACCGGCGGTGGTCATAGACCGACACCTGATCAAAATCCAGATCGTCGACATACATCAGTACAATATTGGGAGCCTGTCCGGCGGCAAGTCCCGCACCGGCCAAGCTCCACACAAACAACTCCGTCATCCATTTGTTCATTGGGAATCCTTTACTTATCCGAGGGGGTTAGATAGTCCACCAGCTGCAGTACGTTATGCACCAGCGCCGGGGTTTTAACGGCACCTTCCGCATGGCCGGGAAGAAAACTGACAATCCGGCCGCCCCATGGAGTCACGCATTCACAACATTGGCAAAAGGTACCCTCTTCCGTTGTTGTTTCCATCAAGCAGGTGACGGGGCACACTTGTTCCAAGTGAATATAAATTTCATCGTCCGGCAGGCTCATCTCCTGCAGGCGGGAACGTAACGGATGATCTCTGTTAACGACCCGAACCTGATACGAACGAACCGGGTGGCTCGAAGCGGCCACTTCCGCCGGATCATCCGGGCGCACCCATCGCAACCCCACTAGCTTGCGCCACCAAACCCATTGTTCAAACGCAGCACTGCCGCAATGAAGAAGCAGGATGTTTCCACCCTGTTCCAAATAGGCTTTCACATTCAATTCCGCCTCGTCGCTCAACGTCTCCCCGGCGAGCCGGTTGAGAACCAGCAGACGGCACTGTTGCATCGCAGAGCCGTTCGACAGGACAGAAAGATCATCCTCAAAGAAATGTAGATCCGCGACATCGCCCCGGAGGGCATTGTAAAGATGCCATCCGGAACGGGCTCCATAATGATGATCTGCCAAGAAGAGCTTCAATGAATCCTACCTGTGTTTTAGTTCTAACTCTTTTGTGAGTCCATGTTGCAGCGGAACCGAAAGGGTCGTGCGGTTCCGAAACCATCCGGTTCGCACACGAATGCCATCCGCCGGGGTCTGCAGGGCCCACCGTCCGGCCAGCGTAATCTTCGCCGTATGCGCGAGGCCTTCGGCGTGGACAATGTCGCCCGGCATGAACGACATGTTGTGCCCCCATTTTTTGAGCCGCAGGTCAGGGTCGGCAATTCCAAGCTTCAGCGTATCCTCCTGCTCTTCCGTCATCAGCAGCAACGGGGTGTCGAGCGAGGAAACCACGCCTTCCCCTTTGAAGCGGGCCGGTTCAAAAACCGCAAAGGCTGTAACCTGACTGTTTTGGATGATGTGCGCCGTTGAATCTTTCTGCAGTACGTTAAACGGAACCATTGGTACGGCTTCCGTTGAATTCACCGCCACCATGTATTCATAGGCGGCCCCGGCGGGTGCCGCACCGTGGTCGATCCAGGCGCGAACGTTCGGTCCGCTGCACGAAACCAGATCGCTTCGGCTGCGCCGGTAGGAATCCTGCTCAGACTTCAACACCTTCACGTTTTGACCGTCCGGCACCACATAAACATTCCCGTTTACATCGCGAATCACACCGTTTTCAAAAGCCGCCTCGGCATCGGCCGTGTTTTGGAAGAGCGTGGTGACGGTATTGAAGCGCTCGTCGCTGTTTTCGATTCCGGTTCCGAGACAGTAGATCTTGTCATCGACGAAGAAATAGCTCTTGGTGGCGCGGAACGAATCATCAAAGAGAATCCGCTCTTCATCCGGCGAAACGGTATCGTGCAGCTTCATCGAAAAGAACCCGTTCTGTCCAAGCTTCACGCCGCCAACGAAGGTTTCGTCGGTATAGTTGCGGTGCTTGCACTCCAGATATTTTTCGGTGGCAACATAGTCGAACACGGTCTTTTCAACCGGCAGCGCCTTGGTGGTTGCCCCGGGCAGGAACCCCCAGTGATACCCCAGATTGATATTCTGCGAACTCTCCTTGAGCCCTTCTTCAGGAATCAGAAAAAGTGCGCCGTGGCTCAAATACCGACCGAGATTATTTTCATTTTTACTTCCCGACTCAAAATCCCAGACATACTGGCTCCAGCCGCGCACGGCCGCCATCCAGTTGTCGCGGCGGTGGGTGGAATAAGCCGCATACGGAAAGGTGTCGTGCCCGTCCGCCGGCCCAAGCTTGCGCCCGCCCGCGGCGGCCGCCACTTTTTCCATCAGCTCAACGGTACCCAGCGTTCCGTTGTAGGCCAGGCCGGGGAAATTCAGACGGACCAAATCCGGCGAATAAATCCGGTTGAACATGGCCGCCATATCCGCGTCGTCAACCGTCAGATCGCTCGCCGCCGCAAATGCGTAAGCATGCAGGAGCAGACTGTCGAGCGCAGATTTATCGGGGAACCGGCCGCAGACCCCGGGATGCAGATCGTAGACGTTCGCCATCTTCAGCTGCGCTTCGAGCGTATTGCGCAGAACCGTCCGGGTTTCAGCGGAAAGCTCATATTCGGTTCCCTCCAGCAGCCAATCGATCATGACCATCGTGGCCACCATTGAGACCCCGTAAGCGCTCTGAAACGCGGAGCGGTGATGGTACAGCGAATAGTCGGGCTTAATGGTATCGGAATAGCCGGGAGCAAATTTGCAGACATGGTTGTAATAGCCCAGCAGCCCCTTCATCGCACCCGCCTTTTCAGGCGAGTCGTCCATCAGCAATACACTGATCAGCTTGGGCAATGCCGCACCGCGGATAAAATCGGTATTCACCCCTTCATCTTCCGGCGTACTGAAAGCAGAACCGAGCATCGAAAACCAGGCCAGCGAATCGGCCGCACGCTCCATGCGTCCGGTTTGCTCCAGCTCGTCCTGCAGCAGCAGCATGGACAGCCCGAAACTGTTCACCCGGATCATATGATCCGCCGTCCCGTTTGCGCTCCCGGCGGCAAACCCCTGGTCATAGAGAAAGTCATTAAGGAGCATCACTTTTTCAAGCGCTTCGGGATTTTTAGTGAGCCGATATTCCAGCGCGAGCGGAAACAGAATGTCTTGCCCCGCGGCCTGAAAATTCAGAGTTCCCGGCACCACATGCTCGTCGCGCCCGGAAAAAATAGGCTGCCCGTTAACAACGCCGTTCTCCTCCTTGATGTTCAGCTTGTTGAACGCCGCATTGCCTTTTCGAAAGAGTGTTTGCAGTGACTTTTTAGATTTTCCGTCCAGTGCATCGAGCTCGACATTTCCCTCGCCGAGCACCAGATATTCTATCCGCTGGCGGATCGTCCGAAAGCTCGCGATTTCCTTGGCGCCAATCGGTGAAGGCGCCATTTGTTTCAGTCCCTGATCATATTCCAGAATCGTATAGGAGTCGTAGCGACCATGAGAGGGCTTGTTGTTGACCACCTGATAATCCGAGTGGCGTTTAAGCGACATGTAGGAGACAAAGTTCATCCAGTCGATATGCAATGCCCCGGCGGTTCCCGCGGCGGGAACCA
>JAEIOF010000023.1 GCA_016342445.1 Verrucomicrobiota bacterium
CGTTGCCGTTAAGCGGTCTGCCACCTCTTTCTGCACCATGAAAACCATCTTCTCCGGAAGCGGCGCGGCTTCGAGCGCGTTGACGATGAAGCGGCTCCCGACCGAGTAGGGCAGGTTGGCCACGATTTTATTCACGCCGCCCGCAAACAGCTCGTTCAGATTCACATCGAGCACATCGGCTTCCAAAAGTTCCAGTGTCTGGAAACTTTTTCGCAGGTGCGACACCATCGTCTTGTCTTTTTCAATGGCAATCAGCTTGGCTTCCGTGGTGAGCAGGACCTGCGTCAGAGCCCCCAGTCCGGGGCCGATTTCGAGACATGTATCACGCTGCGATATATCTGCCGCCTTAACGATGATTCCGATGATATTGCCGTCGATCAGATAGTTCTGCCCGAGACCCTTGTTCGGGCGGTGCTCCAGCGAATCGAGCAGTGCGCGAATCACAGACGGGCTGGTGAGTTTTCCAATGCTTGGAACATTTTCCATTATTCCATCACTCCATGCTCGCCGTCGGCGAGCGCTATTGCCGTTTCAATCGCGGCGATCATGCTTCCGGGATTGGCGATGCCCTGACCCGCGATATTGAAGGCGGTGCCGTGGTCGGGTGAGGTGCGGATGATCGGCAGGCCGAGCGTCAGGTTTACGCCGCAGTCGAAGGCGTGCATTTTGAGCGGACCGAGCCCCTGGTCGTGATACATCGCCACGATCGCGTCGTAGTTTTCCAGACATTGGAAAAAGATGACATCGGCCGGAACGGGGCCGATCGCGTTAATCCCCTGCGTGCGCGCCGCTTCGATGGCGGGCACGATGATGGTTTGTTCCTCGTCGCCGAGCGCGCCGCCGTCGCCCGCGTGCGGGTTGAGCCCGCAGACGCCGATGCGTCCGCTCTTGATGCCGAATTTTTTCAACGCCTCGTCGGTCAGCTCGATTGCCTCTAAGACATTGTCCTGTGTCAGTGCGTCGGCCACCTCGCGCAGCGGCAGGTGGCGGGTGGCGAGGGTGACGCGCAGCCCTTTGCCCATCAGCATCATGCCGTAGCGTTTGGTTCCGGTGAGCTCCGCAATCATTTCGGTGTGGCCGGGGTAGTTGATGCCCGCGAGTTTGAGACCCTCTTTACAAATCGGTGCTGTGACCATCGCGTCGAGCTCGCCGTCGAGGCAGCCGCGCACGGCGCGTTCAATCGCGGCGACGGCGGTTTTCGAGGCTTCGGCGGTGATTTCTCCGGGCAGGAGGGGCCCGCTGAACGGAATGTTCCAAGAGCCTTCGGCGGACGGCCCGATCAGGATAAATTCAACATCCGTTTTCCAGCCACTGGAAGCAACGGCTTTCAGGGCGGTCTCGGGGCCGATGCCGTTGACATCGCCGCAGGTTATGCCGATACGAATGCTCATGGGGCGGCTCAGTAGCGTTCAACAAAATGTTTGGCTGCGAGGCGCGCCATCAACTGGGAGTGCAGACGCTGTTGTTCGAGCCCGAGCAGGTCGGCCTCAATCTGGTCGCTGAGGTTTTCGAAGGGGACGTAGCCCTCCTCGCGGCGCTCTTCCACTTTGACGATGTAGAATTCTTCATCGGTTTCGATGAGTCCGCTGATCTGTCCGGTCGGAACAGAATAGAGGGCGGGGCGGAGTTCCGCGCGGATGTTTTTGGGTTCGCTCCACGGGAAGGCCCCGCCTTTATCAGCGCGAATCCCTTCCGAAACTTCTTTGGCGGTTTCAGCGAAGTCGGCACCGCCGGTCAGTTTTTGCAGGACGTTTTCCGCCTGCTGTTTTTTGACGGCGCGGTCTTCTTCGGTAGTGCCTTTGTTAATGAGGATGGCGCGGAATTTGACTTCGGCCGGGATGAAATAGTTCTCTTTGGTCTGGTTGTAGGCCGCGAGGATATCTTCGGCGGCGACGCTGGCGCGGCGGGTGACTTCGCGGTTGTAGTAGACGCGCAGGGTGAGCTGGTCGGCGACTTCTTCGCGCCATTCTTCGAAGGTCATCCGGCGGGCGGCGAGCGCGCGGTTGAGCAGGATGCGGTCGTCGTTGAACCGTTCGGAGATCAGGCGGTTGACCTCGTCGTCAATCACGTCGGGCGACAGGGCGAGGCCGAGCTCTTTGGCCTCCTCTTTGATCAGCGCCTCTTCGATCAGCGTTTCGCGCGCACCGAGGTAGGTGGCTTGAATCTGCTGCGCGAGCTCGTCGCCTTTATACTGCTGAAAGAGCTGCGGCATGAAGGGGGCGACGCTTTCGCGGATCTCGCCGTAGGTGATGATGGTGCCGTCCACCCGCGCGGCGTAGCCGTCAATCGCGGTGACAATCGGGCCGTTGGTGGAAATATCCGCCGGCGGCACATCGTTGGTCTGCGCGAAAAGGGCGGAAGCGGTCAGGCTCAGGAGCAAAAGGATGTTTTTCATAAGGGCGGCATTATGCGCAAAGGGCATTATCAGTGCAACGGATATTCTTTACGGACGAGGGGGGCGGTTCGCTCAAAAGATAAACCGGGCCTTCCATTGTTCAAGCGGTCGGCATCCCCGGCAAAAAACGGTCGTGACAGGGCGGGGCGGAATGCCGACAATCCGCCGCATGAGTGAAGAGTTGAAACCCGATCCCGCTGTGTTTAAGAAGCTGCTGACCGCCACCATGCCGTTCGGTAAATATGCCGGAACCCGGCTGGTCGATCTGCCGGAGCCCTATGTGGTCTGGTTCAGGCAGAAGGGTTTTCCGAAAGGGGAGCTGGGCGAAATGCTCGAAACGGTTTACACCATTAAAGCCAACGGACTGGAATATCTCTTCCGCCCCGGCGCGAAAAATCCTGAAGGAAAGTAACCATGAAAACCCGCCGTCTTGGAACCAGTGAAATTGAAGTGTCTGAAATCAGCCTGGGCTGCTGGACGATGGGCGGCCTGAACTGGGTGAACGGTCAGCCGAACGGCTGGGCGAATGTCGATGAAGATGAAATCGTTGCCGCTGTTAAAAAGGCGGTCGATGCGGGCGTGAACCATTTCGATAATGCGGATGTCTACGGCAATGGAAAGGCCGAGCAGATGCTGGCGCGCGTCCTAAAAAAACTGGGACTCAAGAGCGAGGAGTTCATCATTGCCACCAAGATCGGCCACTTCCCCGGCACGGCGGCTCATGCGTATGAATCGGCGCACATCCGCCATCAGTGCGAGCAGTCACTGGTCAATTTGCAACGGGAGTACATTGATATTTACTATTTCCACCACGGCAGTTTCGGAGACCATCTCGAAGAAGCCGCCGCGACGATGGACGCGCTGGTGAAAGAGGGAAAAGTGCGCATCAAAGGGCAGTCGGCCTATTCTGCCGACGACTTCGAACGCGCCGTTCCGGTGGTGAAGCCGCAGGTTTTGCAGAGCTGGGCGCACGCGCTCGATACGCAGTTCATCACCCCCGGCTCGCGTGTCGCGAACCTGCTCGAAAAAAACAAAACATCCTACGTCGCTTTCAGTCCGCTTTGCCAGGGCATCCTGCTCGACAAGTTCGACCCAGAGAATCCGCCAGCCTTTGAGGCGGGGGATCATCGCCAGGGCGATAAACGGTTCACGACGGAGTTTCTGCGCGGCGTGCAACCGAAGCTGGAAAAAATCAAGGCGCGGTTCGGGTCGTCGACCGAAGCGCTAGCGGCGGTCGCGCTCAACTATATTTTGAGTTTTCCAAACCTTGGATGCGTGATTCCCGGTTTTCGCAACGAGCGGCAGGTTGCCTGCAACCTCGCTGCCGCCGGTCAGACACTCTCTGCGGAAGACGTTGAATTCATCCGATCAACGTTCGTGAACCAGCGCGGTTAGGCTTTGTGCAGACAGGTGAGGATGGAGTCCATCGGAGCCCGTTTCCCGGCAATGTGACCGGTGGTTTCCCACTGCTCCGCTGTCAACAGGTCGCGTAGCGGCTGATCCACTTCATTCACGGACTCAAACGCGGCTTCGAGCTGGCGATCCCAGTCGGCGTAGTGGCGGGCGAGGTCGTCGGGATAGACTGTTTTACGGTCGCATCCCTCGTCGCAGGCGTGGAACGGCTCGAGAATGTTGAGCGAGCCGTAATCGTTGGTGAGCTCTTCGCCTTTTCGGATGTCGCGCACCGCCAGCTCAAAATTGTAGGCGGTGGTGATGCAGTTGGGCTTAAAGCTGTGGTTCATAAACCGCGTATTGTCCCAGCACAAAACATAGTCGCCGTGCCGGTTGCGGTAGGAATATTTCATGAGCGTATCGCGGCAGGCGGCGGGTAGCGCGTCGACTTCCTGCGGGCTCAGAATCCGGTCGAGCGGATCGTTCACCCAGGTGATCGTGCCTTTGGGAATATCGCGGGTCGCGACGATGCCGCAACCGATCTCTTCACTGATCCATTGAACCGTTGTGTCGGGATGTAACATGCGTTGCCCAGTTTTCTCGGTTAATGCATCTACGCTTTTTTAACGAACTCGGACTTCAACTTCATCGCGCCGATACCATCCACTTTGCAATCGATATTGTGGTCGCCATCGCAGAGGCGGATATTTTTGACCTTGGTTCCCGCTTTGATGCCGGTGGGCGAGCCCTTAACTTTCAGGCCCTTAATGACGGTGACGGTATCGCCGTCTTGCAGAATGTTTCCGTTGGCGTCCTTGACCCCGGTCTCTTCGCTGGCGTCCGCAGGGGATCCTGCGGCGGCAATCCATTCGTGCCCGCAGTCCGGGCAGACGTACGACGCGCCGTCTTCATAGGCATATTCAGAATTACATTTGGGACACTTCGGTTCGTTGCTCATGCTGGATCCTTTCGGGCTGAGCAGGCGGAACGCCTGCTTTGTGTTTTAAAAGCAGGTATTAGTGGCTGTGGTGGTTTTCGGGGAGGTCTTCTTTTTTGATGAAGAGCAGCGGGAAGACGATGTCGCTGAGGCAGCAGGGAATCCAGACGGCGACGAAGAGGAACAGCGCGATCAGCAGCCCCTCGAGCAGGCCGAAGGCACCGGCCTGCGCGCGCAGAATGTGGAAGAGCGAGGCCGCCATACTCAGCAGCACATGGCCCGCGTGCGGGAAATAGGTTTTCGGCTGCCAGTAGGCAAAACCGATCCCGAACAGCGCGGCGAAGTTAATGATCAGCGGCATTTCGATAATGCCGATATGCGTGTGCGCGTGTTCCATGCCGAGCAGCAGCTCGGCCCAGTAGGGGATCAGGCAGTCGCTGAGCGTGGCGATGCCGATCGAGCCGACGTAGCCGACGGCAATCACCGCCACCCACCCCGTCCGGGAGTGTTTGGCTTTGGCTTTGTAGTTGCGGAAGATGGCGGCGGTCACCATCGCGCTCAGCACGACGTGCAGCGGATGGGAGAATTCAAACAACTCGGCGGCGCGCTCGGTGGAAAGAAACCCCGGGGCCCAGAAGCGGATGAGCAGAATAACGGCGACGCTACCCAGTGCGCCAAGCAATGTGAACGGCCCGTGATGCCGAAGTTCTTTAAGGATAAGCGATTTCATGGGAGGGGTTGTAGCAGACCCCTGCCGGACGAACAAGCCGAAGCATTCCGGCCAACGCTACTTCCCAGGGTCGGCGCAGTCAGCGACGTACCCTGCTGAAGATTACTGGGCCGTTTCGTCATCACCGACTTTATCAATTCTTAACAGAACGACATCGCCGACTTTTTCCGTGGAAATCAGCAAAGCAATCTTCTGCGGATCACCAGGTGCGCCTCTGTTTAAATATGCAGGAGACTTCATGCGACTCTGACCATCCTGAAATGTATCCATTACCGTGTTTCTTATCGTGCATCCGCTGCAATGAATGGTGTTACCGCAACCTCCGGGAAGTCGCGAATATGCGCAGTCAAACACTTCACCACCGGTATAACCCGCAATATCCGACAACTCTTTTTGGAGAAGAGATTGTGCCTGTCTGTTAGCGGTTAAAACATTGCCTGTTTGGCTAATAGCGACCACTGGTGCAGCGAGGGTGTTAAGAAAAACCGGCAGTTTTATTTTCAGGGCATTGAAAATCTTGTTTGCACATTCTACACAGAGACCATGCGTAATGATCATTTCTGTATCCATATCAGAATTCACCATTCCCAAGTTCTTGTTGCACCATGAGCAAACTTTTTTCATTTATGATCCTTTTTCTGATTGTCCAGCGATTAGAAATCACAGACGGCCAGAGGACGCTTGTGCATTTGATGGTCGGCCATAAAAATGTTGAACCCCCGATGATTTATACGCAGGGGCTTCGCACCATGGGCAACCGGGCACGGAGTCCGTTCGACACGCTGTGGTTCCCTAAACATTGGAAGGCGGATGATTCGCCGGGTTTACACTTTTCCAACCCTTGGAAACAGCACGGACGCGCATTTATTGCTTTTCAATTACGGCGGCACCAAAGGTGAAGCCGCCGCCGAAGGCCGTCAGGCCGATCAGAGCGCCTTTTTTCGTTTCGGGCATCAGCTCGGCCAGCGCGAACGGAATGGTGTTCGACGAGGTGTTGGCGTATTTGCCGATGTGGTTGAACATTTTCTCTTTCGGACAGTGGATCGTTTTGCGGATCGCCTCGATAATCCGTTCGTTGGCCTGATGCGGCACAATCCAGTCGAGTTGGGCAACGGCAACGCCGCGGTCGTCGCAGGCTCTGGCGAGCATGTCGATCATCTTCTTGACGGCGAGCTTGAAGACCGTCAGGCCTTCCATCTCGATTTTCTCTGTGCCGCCCATGTTGGGAACGTAGAGGATTTTTTCGTCCACGCCGGTAGCGGAGAGAACCGGGCGATTGACGAGCACGTTGACGTTGCCGTCGCGCGGCTCGCAGGAAAGCAGCGAGGCCGTTGCCGCATCGCCGAACAGGACGCTCGTCTTCGGGTCGTCGTGGTTGATCATCGGCGAAAGCGTTTCGGAGGTGACGACGATGACCTTTTTAGAGGGATCGTCGCGCAGAATATCCACGGCGTTTTGCAGGGCATACATATAGCCGGAGCAGGCGGCGTTAACATCGTGAGCCTGCATCAGCACCTCGCCCTTGGCGGGGCTGAGTTCTTTGAGGACGCGGCAGGCGAGCGAGGGCGTCATCGACAGCGGCGTGCCGGTGGAGCAGACCAGCGCGTCGATGTCGGCAATGGAGAGATGTTCTCTTTTGAGCAGATCGCGGGTGGCCTGGACGGCGAGGGTGATGACGTTTTCATCGCCATCAATCCAGTAGCGGGTGGTGATGCCGGTCCGTTTCTGGATGCCTTCGGAATCCCATTCATCGCCGGGCTTGACCAGCTCGTCGTTCAGAACCTTCCGGGAGCCGAGCACGGTGGTGATGGAGGAGAGGATCACGGGTTTCCGAACCTCGGAAACATTTTTTCCAATGTTCGGAACGTTTGAAATGAGTTTCTCTAAAATGGGTGTGCCGGAGTTTTCCTGCGTGATCGGTTTGCGGATCACGTTCTCTTCGTCGGTTTTAATCCGTGCCAGCGGCGTGCCGACATCGACCACATCGCCTTCGGCGAGGAAGAGCTCTTCCACCACGCCGGCGGCGGGGGTGGAGATTTCCATGGTCGCTTTATCGGCTTCCACGGAGGCGAGCAGTTCGCCCGCGCCGACGGCCTGTCCGGTTGCGATGTGCAAAGAGGAAATAGTGACGGTCTTGTCCGACGGGCTGGAGCCGATGGCGTTGACGGTGAGACACCCTTCCACCTCTTCGACCGGTTTGAGCCAGCTCAGCGAGTAGCCGGCGAGTTCGGCGGCCTTTGCGAGCACGCTCTTGAACGACGGCAGCACCTCGATCTGGGTTTCGAACAGATAGGGGATGTAGGTGTCGGCTCGCGTGACGCGCGCCATTTTAATTTCGGTGTCGGCTTTTTCGGCGACGGTGGCGAGGATTTCTCCGCCGAGCCCGCAGGTGTGGTTGTCTTCGTGGACCACGAGCAGCTTGCCGGTTTTCTGCGCGGAGGCGATAACGGCCTCTTCGTCCCACGGCGAAAGCGAGCGCAGGTCGATCACTTCCACAGAGGCGCCGGCTTCTTCGAGCGCATCGGCGGCTTGTTCGCACAGCGGCATGGTGCTGCCCCAGCTGACGATCGTCAGGTCTTTACCGGGGCGGGCGACGCGCGCTTTGCCGATCGGCACGAAATAGGTTGCCGCATCGGCGGCGCAGTTGACGGCGCGGTCGTTGATCAGGTTTTTCGGGAAGAGGAAGATGGTCGGGCGGCCGGAGTCGAACGAGGCGTTGAGCAACCCGGCGGCGTCGGCGGCGGTCGAGGGCATCAGCACATCGAGGCCGGGGATATGGGCGAAGGTGGCGTCGAAGGTCTGCGCGTGATAGGGGCCGAGACCGGGGCGGTAGGCGCCGCAAATGGCCATCACGGTGACGGGGCATTCCCACTGTCCGTTGGTTCTCCACCACATGGCTCCGAGTTCGGAGGCGATCTGGTTGAAGGCGGGCAGCATGAAGTCGGCAAACTGAATGCAGGCGACCGGCTTTTTGCCGGCGAGCGCCTGGCCGATGGCCGAGCCGACAATGGTCGACTCGCTCAGGGGCGCGTTGACGATCTGTTTCGGGAAGTCGGTGCCGAGTCCGCGGGTGAGGCCGAAGACATCGCCTTTGGGGTCTTCAATATCTTCGCCGTAAAGGTAGCGGTCGGACTCGGCGCCGAGGCGCTCGCGCATGACGGCGCGCATTGCTTCAATCATCGTGAGCGCATCGCCGTCGCTGCGGATTTCGCTGCGGGCTAGAAATTCTTTTGAGAGCGGTTTTTTGGCGGAGAATTCCGTTTTGGCGTTCTCGGCTTTACGGGCGATGGCGAACGATTCGTCCATCTCGTGATTGATGGAGTGCTCAATTTCTTTGAGTTGAGTTTCCGGGATACCGGCCGCAATCAGTTTTTTCGCCAGGATCAGGATCGGGTCGGCGTTTTCGAATATGTCACGAATGTCCTCCGCCGAGCGGTAGAGGGTGTGGTCGTCGGCGTTGGTATGGCTGCCGAGCCGTTCGAGTTCCATCACGACGATCTGCGGGCCGCGGGTTTTCCGAACCTTGGAAACGGCTTCGCCGAACACGCGGTGCGTGGCGACGGCGTCGGTTCCGTCGACGCGCAGAAGCGGCAGTCCGTAGAATTCGCTCGCGTCGCCGTCGGGCAGCGAGAAGAAGGTGCGGCCCTTGGACGGGGTGGAGAGGGCGAATTTATTGTTTTGAACCACGAAGAGGACGGGGAGTTGCGAGCGGACCGCTTCGGCAATCGCTTCGAGGACTTCACCTTCTTGAGAGCCGCCGTCGCCGATGCCGCAGTAGACCAGCGGGCGATCCGCTTCGTCTTTGATGGCCTGCGCCACGCCGACGGCCTGAAGCGCGTTGCTGCCGACGCCGGTCGGGGCGCTCATGAGATTCAGTTTGCGGTTGCAGGCGAAGCCCGGCATCCGGCGCCCTTCGGACGGCGAGCCGGTTTTGCCGAGCAGGCCGAGCATCAGTTCGGTCTGGGTGGCGCCGCGGGCGAGCATCAGCGCGCGGTCGCGGTAGTGGCAGTGGAGCCAGTCGGTTGGCGTCAGATGCGGGGCCAGCGCGGCCATCGCCTCGTGGCCGGAGGACGGGATGTAGAAAAAGGCCTCGCCGCGCTGGGCGGCATCCGCTTGCACGGCATCGGCCTTGCGCGACGCGAGCATATGGCGGTAGAGGTCGAGAAAAACGGTCGTGTCAAAATTTTGCATAAGCTTGTTTGGTTTATTAAGACGCCATAGTAGGGAGCCGCTCCGGAGAGGTCGAATAAATTTTGACGCCGACTGCTCTGTTACGGAGCTTTCCAAACATTGGAAAAATTGAGACTGTTTTCTCCAAACATTGGAAAAAAGGCCCAAAAACCCCAATCATTGGGGGCGTTTTTTCCAACCTCTGGAAAAGCGATGATGAGACAAAAACAAGTACAGGAGGCGTTGCCTCTGCCGATGAGCCGCGCGGAGATGAAATGCCGCGGGTGGGACGGGCTGGATGTGCTGCTCATCACCGGCGATGCTTATATCGACCACCCCGCCTTCGGCGCGGCGGTGATTGGCCGCGTGCTCGAAGCCGACGGCTGGCGCGTCGGCATTGTCGCTCAGCCGGACTGGACGAACCCCGAATCGCTGACCGCGATGGGCCGCCCGCGCCTCTTTTGCGGAGTCACGGCGGGTAACCTCGATTCGATGCTTTCGCATTACACCGCCGCGCGCCGCAAGCGCCGGGAGGATTCCTATACGCCGGGCGGCGTTGTCGGCAAGCGCCCCAACCTGGCGGGAATGGTCTACACCCAGCTGGCGAAAAAGGCGTTTCCGGGGGTGACGACGGTGCTCGGCGGCATCGAGGCCAGCCTCCGGCGCACGGCGCACTACGATTACTGGCAGGACAAGCTGCGCCCCTCGATTCTTGCCGATTCAAAGGCGGACATTCTGGTCTACGGCATGGGCGAGCGGGCGATCCGCGAGATCGCCCGGCGGGTCGCGGATCAACAGGAGCTCGATGCCATCCCCGGCACGGCGCGGTTGCTCGGCGGAAAAGAGTCGGCGACGCTCGATTTTTCCAAGGCTTGGAAACTGCCTTCGTATGAGGAATGTCAGGCCGATAAAAAGGCGGTGCTGGAGCTGACGCGGCAGACGGAGCGCGAGCAGAATCCGTTTTCCGGCAAGCCGCTGGTGCAATTTCACGGCGCGCGCGCGGTTTTGATTGAGCGCCCGGCGCAGCCGCTGACGACAGAGGAGATGGATCGGGTTTACGAGCTGCCGTACACGCGGCTTCCGCATCCTTCATATGCGGACGCGGTTCCGGCGTTCACGATGATTCAGGAGTCGGTGACGGTGGTGCGCGGGTGCGGCGGCGGCTGCGCGTTCTGCGGCCTCGGGCTGCATCAGGGGCGGTTTTTGACGAGCCGCTCGGAGGATTCGGTGGTGCGCGAGGTGCAGACGATGACCTCGATGCCGTCGTTCCACGGAACGATCACCGATCTCGGCGGGCCAACGGCGAATCTGTACGGCTGCGCCAACGGCGTGTGCGAGGCGTGTAAAACCTGCCGCCGCGCGAGTTGTCTCTATCCGAAAATCTGCCCGAATCTGGAGCTGGACGCCGAGGCGGCGATTCACCTGATGAGGCGGGTACGCGAGATGGAGAAGGTGAAGCATGTGTTTATTCAGTCGGGCATCCGGATGGATGTGGCGCTGCGCAATCCGAACTATATCCGCGAGCTGGCGAAGCATCATGTGTCGGGCCACTTGAAGGTGGCACCGGAACACATGCACCCGAAGGTGCTCAAGGCGATGCGCAAGCCGGGGCCGGAGTCGTTCTGTGAGTTTCAAGAGGCGTTTGAAAAAGAGAACCGCGCGGCGGGTAAAAAACAGTATCTGGTGCCGTACTTTATTTCCAACTTCCCCGGCTCGACGGAGCAGGAGATGAAGGCGGTCGAGCAGTTTGTCCGCGAGGAGGAGTGGAAGCTCCAGCAGGTGCAGGATTTTATTCCGCTGCCGATGACCCCCGCCGCCGCCGTTTATTACTCGGGTCTCGACTATGAAACCGGCGAGCCGGTTCCCGTGGTGCGCGGTCTGGCCGAGCGCCGGACGCAGATGAAGCAACTCCGCCCGCACGGATCGTCAAAACGGCGCAGTTCGCAGCGTTAAAACTTCCAACCTTTGGAAAATTATTCTAAAAACGGTCAGTATTTCCTGAACCTTCAAGCGGAATGATTATGGCAAAAGAAAAAGCAAATGTAGATATGATCTGTGATGTCGCCGAGTTGTCGGCTCTTTTTGAAAAGAGCAGTAACCTCGACGATTTTCTGCAGTCCGCCGTGAGTGTTGTGGCCTGGCATATGAACGCCGCGGTCTGCTCCATTTATATCTACGACGACACCAGCCGGATGCTGACGCTGCGAGCCACGCAGGGGCTTAGCAGGGACGCGATCGGAAGGGTGCAGTTGCGTCTCGGGCAGGGGATCGTCGGCCTCGCACTGAAGGAGCTTCGTTCTATTTGTAGCGGGTGCGCCTCAAAAAGCCCTGCTTTTAAACCGATCGATGGGATCGGCGAAGAGAAGTACGAGGCGTTTCTGGCCGTGCCGATCCGGCGCGGGCTTACGCGCGTCGGCGTGCTGGTGGTGCAGGATGTGAAAGAGGACTATTTCGACGAAGTCGACGAGCAGGCTCTGCGTGCGATCGCCGGGCAGCTGGCCACCGTGATTGAAAATGCGGATCTGCTGATGGCGCTGCACCGGCAGGAGGAAGCCGTCGCCCCGGCGGCTGAGCCGTCATCCAAAATGATCAAGGGCCGTGGAGCCAGCGACGGGGTTGCACAGGGCCAGGGAAAATTTATGGTTTCGGGCCGCGCCGGACGATTTCGTGCGCCGGATGTTGTGCCGAATGATCTGACGCGGGCTGACTTTGACCGCGCTCTGAAAACCAGTGAGCAGCAGTTGAAGGATCTGCAGCGTGAGACCGCCGAAAACCTCTCGGATGTCGCACAGCTGATTTTTAATGCGCATCTCTTGATTCTGGCGGACGAAGAATTTTCCGGGGAAATCCTCCGCCGGATCGAAGAGGGCGCTTCGCCGGTGAACGCACTGGTGGACGTGGTAAACCGCTACATCGAGATTTTTTCCGCGAGCCCCAATCCGCGTCTGCGCGAAAAAGAGCATGACCTGAAAGACCTCGGCCATCGTCTGCTGGAAAATCTAATCGGCGGGGGCCGGGCCCCCGGCGACTATAGCGGGCAGATTATTCTGGCCGACACGCTACTGCCGTCTGATGTCTTGAAGCTCGCCACCGAAAAGGTGGAGGGGTTTGTGGTACAGGGCGGGGTGGCGTCGCATATCGCCATCATCTGCCGCTCCCTTCAGAAACCGATGGTGATGGTCGATTCGCAGCAGTTCGCCGCGTTTCATGAGTCGTGCGATCTGCTGATCGACGGCTCGCAGGGGACGGTTTACATTGAGCCGTCCAAAGAGGTGCTCAGCGAGTATGCGAAGCATCGCCGGGACGTCGATTTGTTGAAGGCCGCCCCGGCGGTCAAGGAGGAGACGTTTACGGCGGACGGAACCCGGATTCAGCTGTTCGCCAATATCAACCTGCTCAGCGATTTGAAGCTGGCGGAAAAATTTTGCGCTGAAGGGGTCGGGCTCTACCGCAGCGAGTTTCCCTTCATCATCCGTAACGCCTTCCCCTCGGAAGAGGAGCAGTATCAGGTGTACAGCCGGATTGTGGGGTCTATGGGCGAGCGAGAGGTGACCTTCCGCACGCTCGATATCGGCGGAGATAAATTACTTTCATATCAAGGGGATGCGGAGGAGGCGAACCCCTTCCTCGGGTTGCGCGGCATCCGGTTTCTGCTCCAGAACAAAGACATTTTTTCTGAGCAGCTCTGCGCCATGCTTCGGGCGGGCGCGGGCGGAAATACGCGCATCATGTTTCCGCTGATTTCCTCGGTTGATGAATTTATCGAGGCACGCGAGCTGGTGGGGGAATGCATGAAACAACTGGATTCGCGCCAGGTTGTATACAATCGGGAAACCAGGCTGGGAATCATGGTGGAGCTGCCTTCCGCCGTGGAGCTGATAGAGGATCTGGCGCATGAAGTTGATTTTATGTCTATTGGAACCAACGACCTGATTCAATACATGCTCGCCGTCGACCGGACCAACGAAATGGTTTCGAAGCTCTATCTTTCACACCACCCGGCAATTTTGCGCGCGATTGAGCGCGTGGCCTTCGTGGCGCGGAACCACCGGAAAGATGTTTCGATCTGCGGAGACATTGCTCAGGATCCCAAAATGATCCCGTTTTTGCTGGGGGCGGGCATTACCAAGCTCAGCCTCTCTCCGGGCCGGATTCCGAATATTCAGAAAGCGGTCGAGGCGGTCAGCATCGAAAAAGCCGTCTACGCAGCGCGCCAGATGCTCGGATTCAGCCTGATTTCTGAAGTGGAGTCTTTCCTTTCAGGCACATAAATGTTCTGTATTTACCCATAAATACATTTTTGTATTTAGACTCCTGCGCGCGGCTGTTTTGATAAGTCGTTAATTTATAACGCATTACACACGCAGTCCCCCGGCTGTTATTTTTTGGCCCACTCCTTGCTATCTAAGAGACATCATATCGCCATGTGGCGGCGATTTGGATGTTTAACCTAAAGGAGGAGTGATGAAGAAGTGGAAAAAGACCCTGTTGCTGATCGCCGGTGCCTTGGCGCTGGGCGCAGGGGTATATGCAGAAGAGGTCGCGCCGGCGGTGACCGCCGCTGACGCGATGTTTACGGCCAATAACATTTGGATGATGATTTCCATCTTTTTGGTGTTCATCATGCATCTGGGCTTCGCGACGGTGGAGACGGGGCTGACCCGTGCGAAAAACACCGTCAATATTCTGTTCAAGAATACGGCGATCGTGGCGATCGGTCTGCTGACCTACGCGCTGATCGGTTTCAACCTGATGTATCCGGGCGATTTTTCAATTGCCGGAATCTTCGGGTTCGGCGGGTTTGGCATCGCGGCACCGGAAGGGGCGGCGGGGCTGATCGACTATGCCGGCGGAGCGTACTCCTACTGGACCGACTTTTTGTTCCAGGGCATGTTTGCGGCCACGGCGGCGACGATCGTCTCCGGTGCAGTGGCTGAGCGGATCAAACTGGGCTCATTCCTGATCTTCTCGACCCTTTACATTGCGCTGGTCTACCCGTTCGTCGGATCCTGGGTTTGGGGTGGCGGCTGGCTTGCGGAAATGAACTTCCACGCCGGTTCCACACTCGTCCATTCGGTCGGTGGCTGGGCTGCGCTCGCGGGCATCCTGTTGCTCGGTCCGCGTCTTGGAAAATATGTCAACGGCAAGGCGAAGGCCATCATGGGGCACAACATGCCGCTGCTGACGATCGGTGTTTTCCTGCTCTGGCTCGGTTGGTTCGGCTTTAACGGCGGGTCGGTTCTTTCCGGTGATCCGGGTGCGGTTTCTTACGTACTTGTGACCACCTGTATGGCGGCTGCTGCCGGGATCATCGGCTCCATGATCACCACGTGGACGGTTCAGAAGAAACCTGACTTGACGATGGTGCTCAACGGCTGTTTGGCCGGACTGGTTGGAATCACTGCCGGAGCGGACGTTGTCACTGTGGGCGCCGCCATTTTGATCGGATTCATCTGCGGTGTTGTTGCGGTCCTCTCGGTTCTGGGCTTCGATAAGCTCAAAATCGATGACCCGGTCGGTGCGACCACCGTCCATTTGGTCTGCGGCGTATTGGGAACCCTGTTTGTCGGCGTATTCAGTCCGGACTTCAGCTTCCTGACGCAGCTGATCGGTGTGCTGGCCTACGGAGCGGTTTGCTTCCCGGCAGCCTTCCTGATCTTCCTAGCGCTCAAGAAAACCATCGGCATCCGAGTCAGCGAAGAAGAAGAGCTCAAGGGGCTCGACATCGGCGAGCACGGCATGGAGGCCTACAGCGGGTTCCAGTTCTTCACGAATAGTTAAGGGAGTTATCAGAGAATGGTTATCAGTTATCAGGAAAGAAATCGGGGAGATGCCAACGGTTGGATTTCAACCCTAATAACCAATAACCCATAACAAATAACTGAGCCCGGAGGGCTCGAAGGAGAAAAATCATGAAACTGATTATTGCATACATACAGCCTGAGAAACTCACTGCGGTGAAGCAGGCGCTCTACGGAAAGGAAGTGTTCAAAATGTCGGTTACCAACGCTCTGGGTTGCGGTCAGCAGAAGGGCTATCACGAAACGTACCGCGGGGCGGATGTGGAGGTGAACCTGCTTAAGAAAGTTCGTCTCGAGATCGCGGTTAACGTGGAGTTCGTGGACGCGACCGTCGACGCGATCATCAGCGCGGCGCGCACCGGCAAGATCGGCGACGGAAAGATCTTCATCCAGAATCTGGAGGAGTGCATCCGCATCCGGACCGGGGAAAAAGGGGCCGAGGCCATCGGATAGAAAAATATTCACATAGATGCGCTCGTGCGGTTCGCACGGGGAAGGGGGCCGGCGGGCGCATTCGATCCAACAAAACACAGAAGGAAAAATATGATGAAAAAAATACTAATGATGACAATCGCGGCGCTTTTGGCCGCAGGGGCCGCTCACGCGGCGGACGTGAGCGCCGGGGTCGATTTCGCCAGTGCGTATGTCTTCCGCGGGGTAACCCTCAACGACGGGCTGGTTGCTCAGCCGTACCTCGAAGTGTCGGGTTTCCCGATCGATGAGAAATACGGATCCATCGCAGTCGGCATATGGGCCAACTACGACATCAACGACATCGGCAGCGGGCAGGAGTTTTCCGAGGTGGACTACTACATCTCCTACAGCCTGCCGGTTGAAGTGGTTGACATCGGACTGACCTACACCTCGTACACCTATCCCGGCGCCGCCGGCGGAGATTCCGACCGGGAAATCTCGCTGAGCTTTGGGAAAGACATCGGCACCAACGGCCTGTCAGCCGCCGTCAGCTTCAACTACGGTATCGGCGGAGCCATTGAGAACAGCCTCTACATCCAGGGTGAACTCGGCTACGAAACCGACCTGACGGAAAAACTTTCCGCCTCGGCGGGAGTCACCGTGGGCTACCTCATCAGCGACGGCGGAGCCGACGGCTTCAACGACGCGACCGCCTCAGTCGGTCTGGGCTATGCTCTGAACGACAACTGGTCGGTCGGTGCGGGCCTGACCTACATCGCGCAGCTTGACGATGAAATGCTGACCGATGCCGCCTACGACGTGAGCGTCGTAGCCAGCGTCGGCCTGTCCTGCTCCTTCTAATACAGAAGTCGCAAAAGACCGGAAGCGCCCCGCACCCGCGGGGCGCTTCTTTTTTTTCCAAGGGTTGGAAAAAATTCTCCCACCCTTTGGACTCGAAGCAACGCGGAGAGGGGCTTTTGGTATTTCCAAAAGCAATGACTGGCAAGGAATGGCAAAACCGTTTATAAGTCAGGCTTTCCAACGGGAGAAGATTATGGACGAACTGCTTAAACTACTGAAGACCAACGCCAAAGAGAGCCCCGAAAATCTGGGCAAACTGCTCGGCATCCCCGCCGCTGAAGTAACCGCCTGCATTGCCGATTACGAAAAGAGCGGCATCATCCAGGGTTATCAGGCTGTCATCAACGAGGACAAGCTCGCCAATGCGCCCGTCACTGCCGCCATTGAAGTGCGCCTCACCGCCGAACGCGAAGGCGGTTTCAACCGTATCGCTGAGCGCATCAGCCGCTTCCCCGAAGTCCGCTCCGCCTTCCTCATGTCCGGCGGATACGACCTGCTCCTCTTCGTCAGCGGAAAAACCCTCAACGAGGTCGCCAGCTTCGTCAGCGAAAAGCTCTCCACCCTCGGCGGCGTGGTCGGTACCGCCACTCACTTCATGCTCAAAACCTACAAACGCAACGACGTGCTCATGCACACACCCGATGAAAACGAACGCCCCCAAATCTCTCCGTAGTCGAATCGCCAGCCACGTGCGCGATATCCCGCGCTCCGGCATTCGCGACTTTTTCGATATTGTGAGCTCTCGCGACGACGTCATCAGTCTCGGCGTCGGCGAGCCGGATTTTGTCACGCCCTGGCACATTCGCGAAGCCGCCATCACCGCCCTCGAGCAGGGGGTCACCAGTTATACCTCCAACCTCGGCCTGCTCAGCCTGCGCAAAGAAATTTCCGGCTACGTCGGCAAAATCACAGGTGTTGAATACAACCCGGACAACGAAATCCTCATCGCCGTCGGCGTCAGCGAAGCCATGGATCTCGCCGTCCGCGCACTGATCGAGCCCGGCGACGAAGTGCTCTACCACGAGCCGTGCTACGTCTCCTATAATCCCGTCATCACCTTTGCCCATGGCGTGCCCGTCAAAGTCGAAACCTCGGCTGAAAACGGCTATAAACTCACCCGCGCGCAGCTCGAAGCCAAAGTCACTCCCAAGACCAAGCTGCTCATGCTCAACTATCCGACCAACCCGACCGGCGCCACGCTGTCGCGTCAGGAAATTCAGGAGATTGCGGCGTTTGCCATCGAACACGATTTGATTGTCCTCACCGATGAAATCTACGGCGAGCTCAGCTATGATGCCGAACACGTCAGTATCCTTTCCGTGCCCGGCATGCGCGAGCGCACCATCTATCTGCACGGCTTTTCCAAAGCGTGGGCCATGACCGGCTTCCGCCTCGGCTTCTCCTGCGCGCCGCCCGAGCTCACCGAAGCCATGATGAAAATTCATCAGTACACCATGCTCTGCGCTCCGATTCTCAGCCAGAAAGCCGCCCTCGAAGCGTTGCGCGATCCGGAACGGGACATCGCTGAAATGCGCGACAGCTACGCCGCGCGTCGCAACTACATGCACAAGGCCTTTGTCGAAATGGGCATCGACTGCTTCCTGCCCGGCGGCGCCTTCTACATGTTTCCAAGCATTGGAAAATACGGACTGAGCTCCTACGACTTCGCCATGAAACTGCTCGAAGAGGAAGATGTCGCCGTCGTTCCCGGCACCGCCTTCGGCCCCTGCGGCGAAGGCTCCATCCGATGCTGCTACGCCACCGCCCTCGACGACATCAAAGAAGCCATGACCCGCATCGCCCGCTTCGTCTCGAAGCTGTAATCTTCCAACCCTTGGAAAATGATTTCACGCAAAGGCGCAAAGCCGCTAAGGGTTGTTTCTTTGCGGCTTAGCGACTTGAGTGACGGCAGGGAACGGGCGAGAAAATTTTTTCTTTTTCCAGACCCTGGAAACTTTCTTTCCAACCCTTGGAAAAATCATACGTGCCAATTCGCGTTATTCGTGATCAACTTCTTTCTGTGGGCGGTAAAAATATGAGCGCAAAGATCTACTGGTTTTCGGGGTCGGGGAATTCGCTGGCGGTGGCCAGAATGCTCGCAGAAAAACTTCCGGATGCCGAACTGATTCCGGTTGCGGAGGCGGTGAACAATCAGCCGGAGGCGGCCGATGTGATTGGGATCGTTTGCCCAGTTTATGCGTGGGGCCCGCCCGCGCTGGTTGTGCGTTTCATTCGTAAAATGAAGGCCTCGCCGGACAGCTATATTTTCACCGTGATGACATTCGCCGGTTCGCAGGGCGGCGCGCCGCTGCTACTTCGCGGGATGCTTCAGGATCGTGGGCTTGATCTGCACGCCGCGTGGGGCGTCAAGATGCCCGAAAACTTTCCGCCGCTTGGCTCAGCCCCCGCACCCAAAAAGCAGAACGAGATAAACGGCTCGGCCGACGAAAAAATCGCGCAGATCGCCGAAGAGCTTCAAACGCTTCCGCGTGGGAGTTACGAAGTGTCGGGTGGAATCTGGAAAATCTTCAGCAAAATCATGTATCTGTCGTTCCGCTATTTTTTGAGCCATCGCGCCGACCGTTTTTTCCGCGCCGACAGCAACTGCAACGGATGCGGCCTCTGCGCCGAGGTCTGTCCGGTCGGGGATATTGAAATGGTCGATGGGAAGCCGGAGTGGAAAGGCCGCTGCGAACAGTGCTACGCCTGCTTCCACTGGTGCCCGCAAAACGCCGTTCAGTACGGACGCTCTACCAAAGTCCGCCGCTATCACCACCCCCGGGTTTCCATAGCTGATTTCCAGCCCCAGAAATAAATTATCCGTAGATGAACGCCGATTGCCGCAGATAAATACCAGAACAGCACCGCGTGGTTCTGCGTCCCTCTGCGGAAGATTTTTATGGGGCGAGGCGTTTGGTGAGCCATGCACCGTTTTCTTTTTCAAAAACAATGCGGCCGTGAAGGCGGCTGGTTCGTCTCGGTCAGAATTCAAACCGCTCCGGAATCAGCCGCAGGCCGCCCCAGCTGCACGGCCGCGGAATCTTCTCTTCTCCAAACTTTTTGCGGGCTTCGTCGAGCGTGACCGGTTCGTCGATCTCCGAACTTTGGGCCGAGGCCCATGCCGCGAGCTGACTGTTGCGGTCACGCGCGGCGAAGTAGGCGTCCGATGTTTCGGATGAATTTTTTTCAATCCGGCCTTCGATGCGGATTTGCCGTTCCTGAGTTGGAAACCAGAAGGTCAGGGCGGCCTGCGGATTGGTTTCCAGCTCGCGAGCTTTGCGGCTTTGATAGTTGGTGTAGAAAACGAAGCCGGTTTCCCCGTGCTCCTTGAGCAGCACCATGCGCGCCGATGGACGGTTGTCCGCCGCCGTCGCCAGCGTCATCACCGCCGCGTTATTGGGATCCGCCTCGCGGGCTGCCGCGAACCATGTTTCAAACAGTGCAAACGGGTCGCTCCCTGCTTCCTGCCGCCCGAACGGGCTTTCGTTGTGAATTGGACGATCCATGCGTGGAAGCATAGCTTGAAGTTGTCCAAGGGCTGGACACTTTTTTCCAAGGTTTTGGGGCGGGGTGTAAAAGCACAAATGCCATATTGATTTTATGATTTTTAAAAAGTTTTGCGGGGAGTATTCTCAGAAACGCAAAGCGGGGCTTGTTCAACCTCACAGACGCGCAGAAAGGGAGACGCATGAAATTTAGAAGTTTGAGTTTTCGTAAGCAGCTACTTCTCAGGTGCGGCTCGACCCTTTTTATAATCGTTGCGATCTACATTGCGGTCAGTATGGTCATGATGAAGAGAAGTCTCCAGTCTTCTGCCGAGCAAAACCTGTCCAACATTACTGAGGCGTTGGCGCGCACAGCGCGCAGTTCGTATGAGATTTATCAGGAACGGGTGGATTACAACCTGAATGTAGCTAACGAGTATGTCGATGGATTCTGCCGGTTGGTTCCGGAAGAAAACGTTCTGTTCAACGCGGAAAATCAGATTACGGGCGAGATTGTCCCCATGCGGATTCCCTCGTTCTACTGCCGGAATGGAAGCGATGTGCTGGTTAGTAGCAATTCTGAAATTGTGGATCACATCACCGATTTGATTGGCGGGACCGTTACAATTTTTCAAGTGGTGGATGAGGGCCTTTTGCGAATCTCAACGAGTGTTAAACGCCGGGATGGAACACGGGCGATCGGCACATTTATTCCCCCGGAGTCTCCGGTGTACGAAACGGTCATGCGCGGGGAAACCTTCCGCGGCCGGGCCTATGTGGTGGATGACTGGTATATCACCGCATATCGGCCCATTTGGAACGGAGCCGGCGATGTTATCGGTGTGATTTATGTCGGGTTGAATCAGGGGA
>JAEIOF010000024.1 GCA_016342445.1 Verrucomicrobiota bacterium
AGGAGCCTGAACATTACTTAAACACTGGATCAACATTTTTTCCCTTCGGGGAAGTGTTCTTTGAAAATTGCATAGATTAGGGTAACTGCAACTTATAATTGAGATATATTATAAAGTATAAGCATATGTGTCGTTACGATAGTAGACTTTTGATTAAGCTACTAAGGGCGCACGGTGGATGCCTTGGCATTGATAGGCGATGAAGGACGTGGTAAGCTGCGAAAAGCTTCGGGGAGGTGCAAACAACCTTTGATCCGGAGATGTCCGAATGGGAAAACCCGGCGGGAGTAATGTCCCGTCATTGGTGTGTGAATAAAATAGCGCATCAAAGCGAAACCCGGTGAAGTGAAACATCTCAGTAACCGGAGGAAAAGAAAACAAAAGTGATTCCGTAAGTAGTGGCGAGCGAACGCGGAGGAGTCTAAACCATCTGACTTGTCGGATGGGGTTGCGGGACTACAACATGAGACTTGAATAGATAGCATAACGTTCTGGAAAGTTCGGCAAAACAGGGTGATAGCCCCGTATGCGAAATCTTGAAAAGCTCTAGTAGTATCCCAAGTAGGTCGGAACACGTGAAACTCTGACTGAATCCGGGGGGCCCACCCCCCAAGACTAAATACTCATCAATGACCGATAGTGAACCAGTACCGTGAGGGAAAGGTGAAAAGAACCCCTGTTAGGGGAGTGAAATAGAACCTGAAACCGTGCGCTTACAAACTGTAGTAGCCCCTTAGGGGGTGGCTGCATGCCTTTTGCATAATGAGTCCGCGAGTTACCGTATGTGGCAAGGTTAAGGCATTACGTGCCGGAGCCGAAGCGAAAGCGAGTGTTAATAGCGCGTCCAGTCGCATGCGGTATACCCGAAACCGGGTGAGCTACCCATGGCCCGGGTGAAACCTCAGTAAGATGAGGTGGAGGCCCAAACCATTGTATGTTGAAAAATGCTTGGATGAGCTGTGGGTTGGAGTGAAAGGCTTACCAAACTCGGTGATAGCTGGTTCTCCTCGAAATACCTTTAGGGATAGCCTCGACGAATGCTCGGAACGGAGGTAGAGCACTGATTGGAATAGGGCCCATACCAGGGTACCAACGCCTATCAAACTCCGAATGCCGTTCCAGTCACGTCGGGAGTCAGACTGCGGGGGATAAGCTCCGTAGTCGAGAGGGAAACAGCCCAGACCGCCAGCTAAGGCCCCAAAATGATAATTAAGTGATGAAGGCAGTGAGATTGCATAGACAGCTAGGATGTTGGCTTAGAAGCAGCCACCATTTAAACAAAGCGTAATAGCTGACTAGTCGAGTGGTCTTGCGCCGAAAATGATCGGGACTAAAATTATCTGCCGAAGCTGCGGATTTCCGCATTTATGCGGGAGTAGTAGAGGAGCGTTCTATAGGCACTGAAGCGTGGGTGTAAACCAGCGTGGAGCGTATAGAAGTGATTATGCGGACATGAGTAACGACAAGACGGGTGAGAGTCCCGTCCGCCGAAATCCTAAGGTTTCCTGGGGAAGGTTCGTCCGCCCAGGGTTAGTCGGCCCCTAAGTCGAGGCTGAAAAGCGTAGACGATGGGAAACGGGTTTAATATTCCCGTACCGCCGGTTTGACATTTGAGTGAAGGAGGGACGCAGGAGGCTAAGCGGGCTGTCTATTGGATGACAGTCTAAGTGCGTAGGGTATTGTGTAGGTAAATCCGCACATGTTTGCCTGAGACACGATGGGACGCAGAGGCTACGGCCAATGTGGATCCGCTGATGCCATGCTGCCAAGAAAAGCTTCTAGCGAGTCAGACAGGCGACCGTACCAAAACCGACACAGGTAGGATGGAAGAATATTCCGAGGCGCGCGAGAGAAATATCGTTAAGGAACTCGGCAAATTAGCCCCGTAACTTCGGAAGAAGGGGCCCTCTTAAAGTTAAGGATTTACTCTGTAAGCTTGTAAGAGGTGCAATAAAAGAGTGGCTGCGACTGTTTATCAAAAACATAGCACTATGCGAACTCGCAAGAGGATGTATATGGTGTGACACGTGACCAATGCCAAAAGGTTAAGGCAAGGGGTGCAAGCTCTGAACCGAAGCCCTGGTGAATGTCGGCCGTAACTATAACGGTCCTAAGGTAGCGAAATTCCTTGTCGGGTAAGTTCCGACCTGCACGAATCGTGTAACGATGGCCACACTGTCTCAACGATAATCTCGGTGAAGTTGTAGTTCCGGTGAAAATGCCGGATACCCGCGGTAGGACGGAAAGACCCCGTGAACCTTTACTGTAATCTGATATTGGGTTTTGAATACCCATGTGTAGGATAGCTGGGAGGCTTTGAAGCGAAGTCGTAAGGTTTCGTGGAGCCATTGGTGAAATACCAGTCTTGGCTATTTAGAATTCTAACCTCGACCCATGAATCTGGGCGGGGAACAGTGTCAGAGGGTCAGTTTGACTGGGGCGGTTTCCTCCAAAAAAGTAACGGAGGAGCGCAAAGGTTCCCTCAGCATGGTCAGCAATCATGCGTAGAGCGTATAGGTATAAGGGAGCTTGACTGCGAGACATACAAGTCGAGCAGGTGCGAAAGCAGGTCTAAGTGATCCGGCGGTTGCTAGTGGTAGCGCCGTCGCTCATCGGATAAAAGGTACTCCGGGGATAACAGGCTGATGATTGCCAAGAGTCCATATCGACGCAATCGTTTGGCACCTCGATGTCGGCTCATCGCATCCTGGGGCTGGAGAAGGTCCCAAGGGTTGGGCTGTTCGCCCATTAAAGCGGTACGCGAGCTGGGTTCAGAACGTCGTGAGACAGTTTGGTCCTTATCCACCGTGGGCGCAGGAAGTTTGAAGAGATTAATCCTTAGTACGAGAGGACCAGGATTAACGAACCTCTGGTGTTCCAGTTGTTCCGCCAGGAGCATCGCTGGGTAGCTATGTTCGGAAAGGATAAGCGCTGAAAGCATCTAAGCGCCAAGCCCCCTCTAAGATAAGACTTCCCATGCCGTAAGGCATCTAAAGGCTCGTTCTAGACCAGGACGTTGATAGGTTGGGTGTGGAAGCTCCGCGAGGAGTGAAGCTGACCAATACTAATTAGTCGTGCGGCTTAATCTTTACTTTTTTAACGGCACATATGCTGTGCAGTTACCCCTAATCTATGCAATTGATTTTTTAATAGCAGAATTCTGTTAAAAGAGAATCGACCGACGGCTTCGGCCTGAAATCGAATCACTCGGACCAGAAAACTGGGTTGCGAAGGCAACCACATCACTTTTTCCGGTGGCTATAGCGAGAGGGTTCCACCCGTTCCCATTCCGAACACGGAAGTTAAGCCTCTCAGCGGCGATGGTACTTAGGAGTTGACCTTGGGAGAGTAGCACGCTGCCGGATTTTTGAAGGCCGTTTCGAGCAATCGAAACGGCCTTCGCCTTTTTCAGGCCCGTTCGAGCAATCGAACGGGCCTCTTTTTTTGATATTTTTCAAAAAACAGATCCCCTGCGCGCCGGATGTGACCGGAAAAAAATACCGCGCCCTAAAAAAAATAGCTCATTTTTTCGGCAAATTGCCGCTTCGCCGGCGGAATCTCCCAATATTTGGAACTTTTCTGCTCATTGATTTCACTGTTTGGGCGGAACCTTTCCAAGGCTTGGAAGTTTTCCGCTCCGTTTTTCCAACGTCTGGAATAATTTTTCCAAGGTTAGGAAAAATAATTGGGTGGAGGCTCAGCCTCCTGGAAAAATAATGGGTGGAGACTCAGCCCCCTGCGGCCGACCAGTGTTCTGGATACGGCGCTTCGATGACAATCTCATCTTTCGTAACCGGATGAATCACCGTCAGCCGTGCGTGATGCAGTGCAATCGCGTCCCCGGCCAGTTTAATTTTCGAGCCGTATTTTTCGTCGCCATCAATCGGACAGCCGATGGCCGCCAGCTGTGCGCGGATCTGATGATATCGCCCTGTATGCAACCGAATTTCCAATAGCGTTTTGTTGTCCGATTGCTTCAGAACTTTGTAATCCAGCAGACACTCTTTCGCATCCGGATCACCCTCGTTGGCAATCTTGGCGTGATAATCATCGTGTGTCAGAAAATGGCGCAGAGAGCCCGAGCTTTGCGGCGGCGCGCCGGAAACCATCGCGTGATAAATTTTTATGAACTTATGTGCACGCATATCGGCGTTCAAGCGCGATAGCGCCTTATCGGTGCAGGCAAAAAGCACCACTCCGCTCACCACCCGGTCGAGTCGATGAGCCGCATGCAAAAACACATTACCCGGCTTGTTTTTCACCTCTTTGATGAACGCCTTCGCGCGGTCTTCCAGATTATCCTTGTCCGTTCCGCTCGGTTGCGTCAAAAGCCCGGCCGGTTTATTCACCGCCAGCAAATGATTATCGTGATAAAGCACATCCAAATTCATGCGCAGAATAGTGGAGGAGAACCGGTTCTCTGCCAAGGCGATTTGGGTTTCCAAGCATTGGAAGATTTTTTACAGAGGGAAACGAAGGGAACAAAGAAACGGCGGCATGGTGTAGAGTCGGCTCTGCGAGCCGAAATTTATTGGTTCATAGAACCAACGCTACAACCCTTCATTCTCTTGGGTTTCTTCGCTACAACGACTCCTTTGTTTGCGCCGGAAATCATCGATAAACCACCGTTCGACCTTCTCGCGCGCCCACGGGGTTTTGCGCAGAAATGCCAGACTCGATTTAATCGACGGATCGATCTGAAAGCAGCGGATTTTAATTTTACGCCCCATCCGATCCCAGCCGTGATCCTCCACCAGTTGAAGAAGAATCTTCTCCAGCGTCATGCCGTGCAGTGGATCCTGCGGATGTTCGGACGGGGATGTCATTTCGTTTCCTTGGCAACCCACCGCGCAAAGGCACCGCTGGGGAGGGGCAGGACGCCGGGCTTGCCGGTGAGGGTCATTTCGCCGCAGTCGGTGGTTCCGTCCAGCTCTTTAAGCCATTGGGTGAGAAGATTTTGGAGGATCATGGGCGAATATTCGGGCGTGTGGCAGCTCAGCAAGAGAAAGGCCGGATCGTCGGAGAGCAGGTCGCGGCAGAGGGTGAGCAACTCGGGCAGGGCGTCCTGGATTTTGAAGACCTCACCCTTTTTCCCGCGCCCGAAGGAGGGCGGGTCGAGAATGATGCCGTCGTAGCGCCGTCCGCGTTTGAGCTCGCGGCGCAGAAAGCCCATCGCGTCGTCGACGATCCAGCGGATCGGCGCTTCCTGCAATCCGTTGAGCGCGGCGTTTTCGCGCGCCCATTCGACCATTCCTTTGGAGGCGTCGAGATGGCAAACATCCGCGCCGCCCTGCGCGGCGGCCAGGGTCGAGCCGCCGGAGTAGGCGAAGAGATTGAGCACATTCACCGATCCGGTTTTCTTTCTCCGTTCGCTCACGGTTTCGCGGATCCAGTTCCACATCACGCGCTGTTCGGGGAAAATACCGAGGTGGCCGAAGTCGGTGGAAGAGAGCTTGAAGATGATGTCGGCGACGGTGATGTTCCATTGGTCGGGCAGGTTGTGGCGGTTATGCCAGCGGTTGCCGCCTTCGCGGTCGAATCCGGCTGAAATATTGCGCCAGATTTCTTCATCCAGGCTTTGGTGCCAAGCCACCTGGCCTGCGGGGCGGACGAGGGTTACGTCGCCGAAGCGTTCCAGTTTGCGGCCGTCGCCGCTGTCGATCAGTTCATAGTCGTCATTCATGGGGAGGGAGTCTAAGCAGGACGCGTAACAGGCGGAAGTTAAAAGTCAAAAATCTGCCGGTTGAAAGGCATGTCGTTGCGCCTCCAGGCGGTTTGCATTCACAGTGAATCTCGTCATGAATAAGATTCAATGGTCTGGGCGGACGGTGTAAATCATCCGGAATTTCTCTTTTTTTCGTGAAACACTCTTCGTTCGTGTGTTTTGTGTGTTTCGTGGTAAAACCTCCCCCATGCAAATTGAACGACTTTCCAAAATCATGGCCCAGCGCGGGCTGTGCTCCCGCCGTGAGGCCGACCGCTACATTGAACGAGGCCTCGTCGTAGTCGATGGCGAGCGGATCAGCGAGCTCGGCACCAAAGTTTCACCGGATGCCAAAATCGAGCTGACACAGGAAGGGCTCGCGCGTCAGCAAACGCAGGTCACCATCCTTCTCAACAAGCCCATCGGGTATGTGTCCAATCTGGCGGAAGACGGCTACAAGCTCGCCGCTTCACTGATTTCCACCGCCAGTCGCTGGCAGGCAGACAAATCACCCCGCAAATTTAATCCCACGCAACTTAAAGGGCTCGAGCCCGCCGGGCGGCTCGATATCGACTCCACGGGCTTGCTGGTTTTGACGCAGGACGGGCGCATCGCCCGCAAAATTATCGGTGAAAATTCTTCTGTCGATAAAGAATACCTCGTGCGCGTCACCGGGAAACTTTCCGACGCCGGACTCAAGCTTCTCAACCACGGCCTCAGTCTTGACGACAAAAAGCTCAAGCCGGCTCAGGTTAGCTGGATGAACGAGGATCAGCTCAAATTTGTCCTGCACGAAGGCAAAAAGCGGCAGATCCGCCGCATGTGCGAACTCGTTGGCCTTAAGGTCGTTGGGCTGAAGCGAATCCGCATCGGCAAGGTCGTTCTCGGCAACCTTCCGCCCGGCCAGTGGCGCTATCTCGGCGAAAAAGAGAGTTTCTAAACCACTAATCTTCACGAATGCTCACTAATCAGATTCTCTAAAATAAGTACTGATGAGTGTCGATTGGTGGTTAGATTTTTTCTAAATGTTGCCGCTGCACTTCGTTTCGTTTCTGTCGCAATAGCTCCAGCCTCTCTCCCGCCGGTCGAGTGGAACTTTTCCACTCGGTTTTTCCAGGCATTGGAAACTCTGTGATCCTCCGTGATCTCTGTGGTGAAAATCCTTCCAGGCATTGGAACTTTCCTGTCCGATTTTTCCAAGCATTGGAAAAACACAGCAAGCGCCGGCTTCGCCGATTCCAAGCCTCGGAAAAACCGTATTTAACCCTTGTTTTTATTGGGCAAAACACTACTATCTCCACTCTTTTTGAACCGCGAAAAAGCGATGTAACCGGCCGGGTGGTCGTGAGCTGTTCGCGAAAGAAGAAAACATAACCCCGGGACGGGGCGCTCCGTGCAATACGGAAAGCGGCTGTCGTCGGATAAAAACTGGAAAACCGAACACCATGGAAGAAACAACTAACACCGACGGTTTCACAATCGGCATGGACGCCGCCGCCGTCGACGCAATGTACACCAACACCCTCAAGGACTTCACCTCTGGCTCAATCGTTCCGGGGAAAATCCTGCGCATTCATGACGGCGAAGTCCTCATCGACATCGGCTACAAATCTGAAGGCCTCGTTGACGCACACGAATTTGGAGATATCGAAGAGCTGAACGTCGGCGATCAAGTCGAAGTCCTCCTCGAATGTCTCGAAGATAAGCACGGCATGATCGTGCTCAGCAAAAAACGCGCCGAACAGCAGCGCAAATGGGATCACATTGTCAACGAGTGCGAAGAAGGCAGCATCGTTGAGGGAACCATCACCCGCGCCATCAAGGGCGGCTTCATTGTCGACATCGGCGCTGACGCATTCCTTCCCGGCTCACAGGTTGATGTCGTTCCGGTTCGCAATGTCGACGAATACATGGGCAGAACCCTTGACGTCAAAATTCTTAAAATCAACAAAGAGCGCAAAAACATCGTTGTTTCCCGCCGCGAGATCATCGAAGAAGCTCGTCGCGGACAGAAACTCAAAATTCTCGCCGATATCAAAGTGGGTCAGATTCGCAAGGGTGTTGTCAAAAACATCACCGACTTCGGTGCGTTTGTGGACCTCGACGGGATTGACGGTCTGCTGCATGTCACCGACATGAGCTGGGGCCGCATCAACCATCCGACCGAAATGGTCAAAGTGGGCGATCAGCTCGACGTGATGATTCTCGAAGTCGATCTCGAAAAAGAACGCATTTCACTCGGTCTCAAGCAGACCCTTTCCAATCCGTGGAAAGACATCGACGCCAAGTATCCGGTCGGCACCCGCATTCGCGGCAAAGTCGTTAGCTTGGCCCCGTATGGTGCCTTTGTGCAGGTAGAAGAAGGCGTTGAAGGTCTCGTTCACGTTTCCGAAATCTCTTGGACCAAACGCATTCAGCGCGCCTCTGACGTAATGAAAATCGGCGACGAAGTCGAAGCCGTTGTGCTGAACATCAATGTCGACGACAAGAAGATCTCGCTGGGCATGCGCCAGATCGAAGACAATCCGTGGGAACTCGCCGCAATGAGCTACCCGATCGGTTCGGTCGTTCATGGCAAAGTCCGCAACTTCACGTCCTACGGTGCCTTCGTTGAAATCGAAGAGGGTGTTGACGGGATGATTCATGTCTCTGACATGAGCTGGACCCGCAAAATCAACCACCCCTCCGAAGTCCTCAAGAAGGGCGAGGAAGTCAGTGCCGTTGTTCTCGAAATCGATGCCGCCAACCAGCGCATTTCCTTGGGCCTCAAGCAGGCGCAGGAAGATCCGTGGAGCCGCATCACCGAGAACTACAAAGAAGGCCAGAAGATCACCGGTAAAGTCACTAAGCTCACCAACTTCGGTGCGTTTGTTGAACTCGAAGAGGGGATTGACGGTCTTGTGCACATCAGCCAGATCAGCGGCGAACACGTTGAGAAGGTTAAAGACGTTCTCAATATCGGCGATGAAGTTGAAGCTCGTATCGTGAAGATCGATCCGGCGGAACACCGTATCGGCCTGAGCATCAAAGCTGCGGCGATTGCCGACGAGGACTTTGAGATCAGCGACGATCTTCTCACCGGGCTTCGTCCTGGCGAAGAGCTGGTGGATCTCTCCTCCGCATTCGACGATCTCGATATGGGTGGCCGCGAGTGGCATCCCGGCGGAAATTAAGTCTATTTGTTAAACAACAGATGGCTGAAGGCGCCCCGAAATTTTCGGGGCGCCTTTTTCTTGTTTGGCTGTTTGGAATCACGTTTACTCTCCCGGAATTTGACTTGGAAAAACATGTATAAAAAACTTTTTGTAATCTATTTGGCTGCGGCGGGAGTGCTGTTTGCGGATGAAATTTGTATTCAGGATGGAACCGTTCTGAAGGGAACCATTCGTTCGGTGACCGAAAAGCAGATCGAAATTGAAACCGGATTCGCGGGGATTCTTCGGGTGGACCGGGCTCAGGTTTCCGGCTTTTCCACGGATGAACCGGTCTTCATGCGTCTCGTGGACGGTGCGGTGCTGACTGGGAAAGTAACCGCGCTGGAGCAGGGGACGGTTGAGATTTCGGGCTCCGACCGCTCCCTCTGCACGCCGATGGAATCGGTTCGGCAGAGCTGGGTCGGAGCGGATCAGGATCCGGAAGTGTTGGCGCGCGCGAAAGCAGTTGCGGAGATGGCGCACAAGTGGAAATACATGCTGGCCGCCAACCTCAGTGGACAATCCGGCAACTCCAATCAAAGGCACTTTGGCGGCAATGCCGAAGCGGTGTTGGCGAGCAAGCAGGATGAGCTCAAGCTGTACGGATCCTATCGCAGTGGCGAAAGTGATGGCCGGAAAACGACCGACGAGCGCAAGATCGGTCTGCGTTACACATCCTATTTCAGTGATCCGTGGGGGTGGTACCTTCGTCAGGAGTTTGAGCAAGATCAGTTTGAAAATCTTAGATTACGTTCTGTCACCGCGGTCGGGCTCAGCTATCGTGTTTTGGAACAGAAGAAGAAAAAGATGGGGTTTGATGCGGGGGTTAGTTATCGCCACGAACGTTATATAAATTTAAGTCCAGACAGCTCGAATATCGGGCTGGATTTCGGTCTGCAGCATTTTTTCGGCGGAAATCGCCGGTTTGAGATGAATAATGAATTTAGCTGCGTGCCATCCGTTGAAGATTTCACGAACTATCAGGTGACACAAGACAGTTATTTGGACGTTCCGATCAGCAATTTAAAACGCTGGAAAATCCGTCTCGGCTTGCGCAATGACTATAACAGTCAGCCGGTCGGGGACCGGAAATCTCTGGACTCCAGATATTATAGCAGCTTGGTTGCGAAGTGGGATTAGCACCCCGGAGGGCCTTCGCAAACCTGCATGCTTGCCGCATGCGCCATTTTCTGTTTTCATCCTGCGCATCATGAATAGTAACGAACAGCTTGAACTCCTGACAGCCCGCCACGTCGACCTCTTCTCGGCGGATGACCTCAAAAAGAAGCTCGAAATTGCCGCCAAAGAAAAGCGGGGATTGCGGATTAAATACGGTGCGGATCCCTCCGCGCCTGATATTCACCTCGGCCACGTGGTCGGCTTGAATAAATTGCGCGAATTTCAGGACGCAGGGCACACCGTCGTTTTCATCATTGGCGACTTCACCGGCATGATCGGCGACCCTTCCGGAAAATCCGCCACCCGCCCCGCGCTTTCGAAAGAGCAGGTGCTCGAAAACGCCGAGAGCTATAAAAAACAGATTTTCAAAATCCTCGATCCGGAAAAAACCGAAGTCCGATTCAACTCCGAATGGCTCGGTGAAATGAAGTTTGAGGATGTTATCCGCCTTTCCGCGCACGTCACCGTGGCCCAGTTGCTGGCGCGTGACGACTTCTCCAAGCGCTACGCCGACAACCGCCCCATTTCCCTCGTTGAGTTCCTCTATCCGCTCGTACAGGCCTACGACTCCGTTATGGTCGAAGCCGATGTTGAATTGGGCGGAACCGACCAGCTCTTCAACCTGCTGCTCGGTCGCGAACTGCAAAAGATCTATGGACAGCCTCCGCAGGTCGTGATGACCCTGCCGCTCATCGAAGGGCTCGATGGAGTGCAGAAAATGAGCAAAAGCCTTAACAACTACGTTGGCGTCAACGAATCGCCCAAAGAAATGTTCGGCAAGCTCATGAGCGTCAGCGACGAACTGATGTGGAAATACTTCCTCTACGTGCTTTGCCGCACACCCGCAGAGATCGAAACCATGCAGGCCAACGTCGCCTCCGGCGAACTGCACCCGAAGGCCGTCAAAGACGAGCTGGCTCGCTGCGTGGTCGATCGCTTCGTCGGCGAAGGCGAGGGGCAGAGGGCCTCCGAAGAATTTGCCCGCGTGTTTGCTCAGAACCAGCTTCCACAGGACATGCTCGATCTCGAGCTTCCCGCCGAAGAAATAGGCTTGATCAATCTGGTGGTGAAAGCCGGGTTCGCCCCCTCGAACGGCGAGGCCCGCCGTCTGATTCAGCAGGGCGGTGTGCGTATCAACGATGAGCAACTGACCGATATCAAAGCCATCGTCACACCGGTCGCTGGCATGATCTTAAAAGTGGGTAAGCGCAAGTTCGCCCGCCTCAAGGTCTGATTACCTGCGGATCCCCGTCGGATTTAGAACCCCGTCCTGATGGGTGAGTGTTTTGAGTTCGGCTGCCTTTTCCTGCCGGATTTCTTTGTGGGTTTTCTCGCGAATTACGGCCTGCTGTTTCAGATAATCCGCATACATCTGTTCGTTCATGTAGCCCTTACAATGCCCCTTCGACCACTGCTCGTGCGGATGTTCGAATACGGCGCACTGCTTTTTGAGGTTCGATGGGCAACCGCCGCACTTGCCGATGGGCTTCCTGTCAGTCTGCGTATGCATAGAACAACCCTCCATTTCATGGGGCGGTCTCTTGTCTTCTCCCCGCCCTCCATGTGTATGATAGTTCCGGGGTCCGGACGGGTCAATGCCGGCTTTCCCACATTTCTCCAATGCCTGGAGATCACTCCGAAGGGGTGGAATAAACCCGTGCCCGGCTTGCCGGTTTTTTCCAAACCTTGGAAAAAACGGACAAAAAAGTTCCAGGCATTGGAATTTCTCCCATCGCCAGATAATCAGGAACGAATAGGCGGCCCAGCCGGCTCGTTTAGGAGCCGTGGTTGATGGAGGCGGCAACGAAGTCGCGGAAGAGCGGGTGCGGGAGGACGGGCTGGCTCTTGAGCTCCGGATGCGCCTGCGTGGCGACGTACCACGGGTGCCCGGGCAACTCAATCATTTCCACGACACCGATGTCGGGGTTGCGTCCAGAAAGGATGAGACCCTTTTCTTCAAACTGTTCGCAGTAGCGGTTGTTTACTTCGTAACGGTGGCGGTGGCGCTCGGAAATTTTCTTTTCGCCATAGGCCTCGAAGGCTTTGGTTCCTTTTTTGAGGTCGCACGGGCAGGCGCCGAGGCGCATGGTTCCGCCTTTTTCGGTGACGTCCTGCTGCTCTTCCATCAGGCAGACCACAGGATGCTCGGTTTTTTCGCCGCGCTCTTCGTCGAACTCGGTGGTGTGCGCGCCGGTAAGGCCGCAGACGTTGCGGGCGAATTCAATGACGGCGCATTGCATGCCGAGACAGATGCCGAGGAATGGGATGTTGTTTTCGCGGGCGTACTGCGCCGCGCGGATTTTCCCTTCCATCCCTCGCGAGCCGAAGCCGCCGGGAATGAGAATGCCGGAAACCGTTTTGAGCACATCGGGATTCTCTTCAATTTCTTCGGCTGCGATTTTGACGATTTCGACTTTGTATTCGGCCGCATATCCACCGTGGTAAAGCGCTTCATAAATGGATTTGTAGGCGTCCTGCAACTCGGAGTATTTCCCGACCACTCCGATTTTCACCGTGCCTTTGGGTTTTTTGATGACGGAGATGAGTTTTTGCCAGTCCTTGAGCGGCTTGGTGGGCCGGGCAATCCGGAAGTGGTTGAGAATCTGCTCATCGACGCCTTGTTCGGCGAGAACCAACGGGATTTCATAGATGGAGGTTTCGACATCCTTTTCCACAATCACGCACTCTTTGGGAACGTTGCAAAACAGGGAGAGTTTTTCGATGTGCTCATCCGTCAGGTCAACCTCGGTGCGGCAGACGAGGATGTGCGGCAGAATGCCGATTTCGCGCAGTTTGGCGACGCTCTGCTGGGTTGGCTTGGTTTTCACTTCACTGGCCGCTTTGATGTAGGGGACGTAGGTAAGGTGGATATACATGGCGTTGTCGCGCCCGACGTCGGTTCCGAGCTGGCGCAGGGCTTCAAGAAAGATCAGCCCTTCGATGTCGCCAACGGTTCCGCCGAGCTCAATCAGGATGACGTCCGGATTTTCGGATTCCAGCGAGCGAATGCGCTCTTTGATTTCGTTGGAGATGTGCGGAATCATTTGCACGGTACCGCCGAGGTAGTCGCCGTGCCGCTCTTTATGGAGAACGTTCCAGTAAACACTCCCCGCAGTGATATTGCTTTTCTGGGAGGTGGGCTGTCCGGTGTAGCGCTCGTAGTGGCCGAGGTCGAGATCCGTTTCGGCGCCGTCGTCGGTAACGTATACTTCCCCGTGCTGATACGGGCTCATCGTGCCGGGGTCGACGTTGAGGTAGGGGTCGAGTTTGAGCATGCGGATAGAGAGTCCGCGGTTGATCAGAAGGCGGCCGATGGAGGCGGCTGTGATGCCTTTTCCAAGTGATGATACGACGCCGCCGGTTACGATAAGATATTTGGCCATTTTTTGTCCCAAGGATTCAGTTAATTGGATATTCATTATTCGTCATGGGTTTTGATTTCTGCGTTTTGCCTGATTCCCAGACTTTCGCCAATAACCAATAACCAATCTCCAATAACGAATAACCGCTCTTCAAAACCAAGGTTTTGGAGAGCTCGTGCTACGGGAGGGCACTTTAAAGAGGGCGCATGAAGTTGTCCAAGGAATAGTTTCCAATGGTTGGAAAAAATGGATCCAACCCTTGGAAAAGGGCAAAAGAAAACCACCGATGCGGGATTCGCATCGGTGGTTTTCAGTGTTCGTCTTCGGCCCGGGGCTACGCTTCCGGTTCGAAGTATTCTTTTTCAGCTCCGCATTCGGGGCAAACCCAGTCTGCGGGCAGATCAGCGAACGCGGTGCCGGCGGCAACTCCGTTATCGGGATCGCCAGCTGCCGGGTCGTAGATATAGCCGCACGGGATACATACATATTTTTCCATCACACACCTCCTGTTTTTCAACAATTACATGATTTTTCCGAGATTTTCCATGAAGGCCATGCGGCGCTTCGCGTCGTCTTCCGCCTGTTGGAAGAGGGATTCCGCTTCGTTCGGGGCGGTCTTGAGCAGCGTGGTGTAGCGACGTTCGCTGCGGATGAACTCCTGGAAGTTGCCGGTCGGCGGCTTGGTTTCCCAGATGAAGCGGCTGCCTTCTTCGAGCGTCGGGTTGTAGCGGTAGAGCGGCCAGTAACCGCATTCCACAGCCCGTTTCTCTTCGGTTTGCGTCTTCATCATGTCGATACCGTGCGCGATACAAGGCGCGTAAGCCAGGACGATCGACGGGCCGTCGTAGGCGGCCGCTTCCATCAGGGCTTTCTGCGTCTGCATGCGGTTGGCCCCCATGGAGATCGAGGCCACATAGACGTAGCCGTAGCTCATGCACATGAAGCCGAGGTTCTTTTTGCCCATCCGTTTTCCGGCTGCGGCAAACTGCGCCACGGCGCCGATCGGAGTGGCTTTGGATGCCTGTCCGCCGGTGTTGGAGTACACTTCGGTATCGAGCACGAGAATGTTCACGTTCTTGCCGGACGCGACCACGTGGTCGAGACCGCCGAAGCCGATGTCGTAGGCCCAGCCGTCACCCCCGAAGATCCAGACGCTCTTATCGACGAAGTAGTCTTGAAGCTCTGTGATTTTCGCGAGGACTTCAGTCAACGCACCGGTCGCACCGGCCAGGGCGGCCGGAAGAAGCATTTTCACTGCATTTTGCGCGGCAACGGCTTCTTCACCAATGGTTTTGCCCAGCTCGAACGCTTTCGTCAGCGCGGCGGAGAGGTCGGCATCGACACCCAACTCGAGCGCATGGTCGATGTTGGATTTTAGCAGCGCACGGTTGTTGTCAACCGCAAGGCGCATGCCCAGTCCGTATTCGGCGTTGTCTTCAAACAGCGAGTTGGCCCATGCCGGTCCGCGACCTTCTTTGCTCTTACAGTACGGGACCGCCGGGAAGGTTCCGCCGTAGATCGACGAGCAACCCGTGGCATTGGCAACCATCATGTGTTCGCCGCAGATCTGGGTGACCAGTTTGACATACGGGGTCTCACCGCAACCGCCGCAGGCGCCGGAGAATTCGAACAGCGGTTTTTTGAACTGCATCCCTTTGACGGTGCTTCCGGCAATGCCATCGAGAACATTGTCGGGCAGGGCGTCGAAGAAGGCGGCGTTTTCACGCTGACCGTTTTCGATTTCTTCTTCCAGACCTTTGAATTCGAGTGCTTTGGTTTTGGCCGGGCAGGTTTCCACACAGACGCCGCACCCGGTACAGTCTTCGGTGTAAACTTGAATGCGGTATTCCAGATCGCGGTCGTTCTTCGTGTTCGATTTCAGCGTTTGGAAGCTGTCCGATTTCCCTTCCAGATCGCTCGGGGCAATCTGTTTCGCACGAATAACGGCATGCGGGCAGGCCATCACGCACTGGTTGCACTGAATGCAGTTTTCTGAAGCCCAGTGCGGGACGCGCGGGGCAATGCCGCGTTTTTCGAGTGCGCTGGTGCCGGTCGGCAGGGTGCCGTCGAACGACATCTTGGAAACCGGAACGTCATCGCCTTTCAGCAACAGCACAGGCTCCATCACATCTTTGGCGAAGCATCCGGCCGGCTCGTTGATCAGGGTCGGGAACACGAACGATTTGGTGATTTCCGTCGGGACGCGAACCTGTTCGAGTGCTGCACAAGCTTGATCCACACAGGCCCAGTTCATCTTGATGATGTCTTCACCCTTTTTGGCGAAGCTCTTCTTAATGGCGATCTTGATCAGCTCAATAGCCTTGTCCTGCTCCAGTACGCCGGAGAGTTTGAAGAAGGCTGTCTGCATGACCGTGTTGATACGGCTGCCCAGACCCACATCCATCGAAATCTGCAGGGCGTTGATGTTGTAGAACTTGATTTTGCGCTCGATGATGATTTCCTGCATCTCGCGCGTCAGGCTGTTGAACACCTCATCGCTCGGGATTTCGGACGTCAGCAGGAAGGTTCCGCCATCCTTGATGCAGCTGAGCATGTCGTAGCGACCGATATAAGCCGGGTTGTGACAGGCCACAAAGTCCGCTTTCTGAATCAGGTAGGGGTAGTTGACGCTGCTTTTGCCGAAGCGCAGATGCGAAACGGTGATGCCGTAGGATTTCTTCGAGTCGTATACGAAGTAACCCTGTGCGGTCATGTCGGTGTTGTCGCCGATGATCTTAATGGAGTTCTTGTTCGCACCGACCGTTCCGTCGGAACCGAGACCCCAGAACATGCAATTGACCACGTCGTCGGCTTCGATGTTGAGCGGTTCACCAATGGTGAGCGACAGGTTGGTTACATCGTCGTTGATGCCGACCGTGAAGCCGTGGAATGCGGCGGCGTCTGCGTGGTCGTAAACCGCTTTCACCATCGCCGGGGTGAATTCCTTGGAGGAGAGGCCGTAGCGTCCGCCGATAATGGAAGTTGCCGTGCCCTTGAATGCGCTGACCACGTCGAGATAGAGCGGCTCGCCAGTGGCGCCCGGCTCTTTCGTGCGGTCGAGAACGATGATCTTCTTGGCCGTTTTCGGAATGCAGTCGATGAACGCCTTGGCGGAGAACGGACGATAGAGACGAACTTTCACCAAGCCGAGCTTTTCACCCTTTGCGTTGAGCGCGTTAACGGTTTGTTCGATGGTGTCGCAGGCTGAGCCCATCGCAATGATGACTTTTTCGGCATCCGGTGCGCCGACGTAGTCAAACAGGTGATACTGACGGCCGATTTTCGCGGCGACCTTGTCCATGTATTCCTGAACGATTTCCGGAATGGCATCGTAGAATTTGTTGCAGGTCTCGCGACCCTGGAAGTAAACATCCGGGTTCTGTGCGGACACTTTGAGAATCGGCGACTCGGGGCGCAGGGCGCGTTTGCGGAACTGTTCGATGTATTTCGGTTCCAAGAGTTCTTTGATCGTGTCGTAGGAGATCTCTTCCACCTTCTGCACTTCGTGCGAGGTGCGGAAGCCGTCGAAGAAGCTGAGGAACGGAACCTGAGCTTTCAGCGTGGCGAGGTGGCTGACGATTGCCAGATCCATCGTTTCCTGAATGCCGTTAGCGGCCATCATTGCGAAGCCGGTGTTGCGGACGCTCATCACGTCGGAGTGGTCGCCGAAGATGGAGAGCGACTGCGCGGCCAGCGAGCGGGCCGAAACGTGGAATACCGTCGGGAGCATTTCGCCGGCGATCTTGTACATGTTCGGGATCATCAGCAGGAGACCCTGCGATGCGGTGAAGGTGGTCGTCAGCGCGCCGCCGCTCAGCGAGCCGTGCACGGCACCGGCGGCGCCGGCTTCCGATTGCATTTCCGTTACGCCAACGGTTGTGCCAAAAATATTTTTGCGACCCTGGCTGGCCCAGATGTCCGCATATTCCCCCATGTTGGATGAAGGGGTGATGGGGTAAATAGCCGCAATTTCGCTAAATGCGTACGCGACATGCGCCGCTGCGGTATTTCCGTCGATGGTTACCATTTTTTTACTCATATCTACTGCTTCCTCCTGAGAATTGCATTTATCAGTTAAATTTTGTGAAAACCGCGGCTGCGACATGTTGGTTTTTGTGACTTTTCCTCTTTTCGCGTAAAAATAGTCGCTCAAAGCATTCTGCGGACCCGTTCTTTTCGAGAAGCAGAGAGGATTTCAAAATTCGCTGCGAAAAAGAAGCCTTTTTTGCGTTCAAAACACGCGAGGTTCGAGCTGGCACCGGCTCTTTGGAAAAAGTTTTGCCACTCCCTTCGGTCGTTGCTTCGTACGAACGAAGCCTCTCTCACTTTGTTCGGTCCGAAACGTGAAAACCTGTGAACAAGCGTTTAGGTGCTTTTCCAAACCTTGGAATGTGAGTGCGGAGAGGATGGGTCACTGCTTTCGCTATCGATTTTATAAGAGAGGCCTTCTTCTGCAACACCGTTTGAGCTGGTTGATTGATCCGGCGGCTCGCGTCGCAACACTTGAATGATGTATTCGGTTCATGCATCAGCGATGCCGCACGGGCATCAATGAGCTTAAAAAACTTCTTATCACAGCCGGGGGCTGTCGGAGCTCTTTCCATAAGGCGGGCCCCGCAGGAACCTCGTCTTTTCAAACAAGATAATACCCCGCATCGAATATGATTTGACACCTGTAAGACATTGAAACATCTTTGTGCGTGTGAAAAAGACAGAGACTTGGAAAAAGGCAATGATTCGTGTGGGCTGGATTTGCACTCTCGGGGCGATGGCAACTCCTTGCGAATCGATCTGTTTTCAACACCTCCGTGAAAAGAACCCTTTTTGTGCCAGAGTCCGCGAGCCAGTTTTGGCGCTGTCGCGCTCGACGCAAAACAGGAGCCGATCCGTACTGATTGAATATGCGGTGCTTCACGACAGTTTGAAATCGTTCTCTGCTCAAACGGAAGAAGAAGCCTTCGAATATGCCATTCGTCAGGTCATGAAGAACGAGCTGCGTGCAGACGACAATGAAGGGAGACGGGATGACGTTTAAAGATGTTCAGGAGAAATACCGTCAGTGGACGTCGCTTAAACGCCGAGAGGCTGAAGCTCAGCAGCTGGGTCATGACGGCGTGGCGAAAGAGCTGTTCGGCAGATCCACTCTGCTTCATCGTGAGATCGTAGATGCGGGATGGCCGGATCCGTATTATATGGCGCGGAGCGATGAATCTTTGCGCTGAGTCGGACGTTGCCCCGCCCCTTTATTGTAATAGGCAAAATTACTCTTTTTCACCACGGGAACAGCAGGGCTCATTCTCATGAAGGTCCGGCGGGCAGGATGGTTCGCCCAGTTTTTTCCGAAGCTTGGAGACCATGACTGCATCAATCAGTGCAGCGGAGACGAATCGGCGGGCGAAGGCGCCGAAGTGGGCGGGCAGGGTGATGCGCGCACGAACCGGCGGGCGGGCGCTTTCCAAACATTGGAAAATTTTCTCAGCGACCGCTTCCGGCGGCTTCATAAACCGTTCGCCGGTGCGGGCCGCCTTGCCGGTTTTGCGCGTTTCAATGGCCTCCCTATAGAAGGAAAGGAACGGCGAGCCCGGATTCGACGGATAGAGGTCGGTGCGGTGCGCCAGATTTTCCGAGAACTTGGTTTCAATCGGACCGGGTTGAACGACTGAAACGGAAACGCCCGAATCGAACAGCTCGCGGCGCAGCGCGTCCGAGATCGCCTCGACCGCAAATTTTGAGGCCGAGTAAACTCCGGCAAAGGGCAGGCTCAGTTCGCCGAGTACCGAGCTGACGTTCACGATGCGCCCGTAACCCTGTTTGCGGAAGAGGGGGATAAAGCGGTTGGTCAGTTCCTGCAAACCGAAGACATTCACCTCGAATATATCGCGGAACATCGCGCGCGGCGCGTCCTCGATGGCGGAGGTCAGCCCGAACCCCGCATTGTTGACGATCGCGCCGAGCTGTCCGTCGAAGCGCGCAAGCACCTCGTTTGCGGCATCGGCAATTGACGCGCTGTCGGTTATGTCGAGCGCAACAGGGTCGAACCCCTCGGCGCGGAGCATGTCCAGATCGGCGGGCTTGCGGGCGGTCGGCGCGACCTTCCAACCGCGATCACGCAGCAGACGCGCGGTCGCCAGCCCGATACCCGATGAACAGCCAGTCACTAAAACGGTTTTGATTTCTACAGGTGGTGTTTTCATTGTGCGAGCTCCCGTCGTGGTGTCAGCGTTGTGGTGTCAGTCCTATTATTTTAGCATTCTCTTCATGTCGCTCAGCACACCCTTCTTCGCGTCTCCCGCATATAGTAGTGTCATTTGAGCTTTCAATATTTTTTTATGCCCAACGTTAACAGTTGATTAGGTCGCATTGGATTCAACCTATTTCTTTCTTTAAAGTGCTCTCTCCAATGTGATAGGCAGGCTATATGCCCGAAGAGTTAGCGAAAAGAAAAATGTCTGATAAAGAGCAGGCCTTTTGGACCCGTTATGCGGAGAAGGTCAGTCGTCACGGACTGGTTGGGCATTCAGGGGAATGGACGGTGCGCCGTGCCCAGCAGTTTGTTTATGGATTGCAGGGGCGAAAATTACGGGATGTTGATGCGACCTATCTCGATCGTTACCTGGATGTGTTAGGTCGCAATGAGTCTGTTGAGGATTGGCAGGTTGCCCAGACGATTACCGCTTTGAGGATTCTGCTGGTTGAGATTGTGAGTCTGGAGTGGGCGGCCACCTATGACTGGGAGGGGCGCTTGAGCGCCTGCGGCGATCTGGGGCCGGAGCATCCGACACTGGCCAGAGAAGAACCGCTTAATTCTGATGTTAAGGATTATGAGGCGTGTCCGCTGACTCCGGAGGCCGAGGCTCAGCTGGAGCGAATTAAAGAGGTGACTCGGGTGCGTGCAATGTCCATTCGTACAGAGCAGACGTACGTTGAATGGGCGCGGCGGTTTGCTTCCTGTTGCGGCGGTTCTTTTCCCGAAGGGCCGGCAAAAGCGCGGGATTTTCTGGAATATCTGGCTCTG
>JAEIOF010000025.1 GCA_016342445.1 Verrucomicrobiota bacterium
CTGCACTACTATCAGGAACTGATGGCTGGCCTGCGCGGCGCGATTGAAACGGGAACACTGGAAGCCTTTGCCGCGAAGTTCACAGAAGACTATGAAGGAGGGGATATTGAAGAGGTTTGCCGCCCCGAAGTGTCGGGGTGTCCGACGAAAGAGAGAAAATAGGCAGAATCATTTGAGGGCAGAATCATTCAGTACCGGTTCAACTTTCTGTCATCATTCTGCCTGAAAAATTATTCTGTCTAATTTGTAGGGGGTAGAGGTTCTGAAAAAAGCGTGTATGGAAAACAAGAAGTTGACGGATCGTCGTACAAAAAGTGATTAAGGGGTTCCCAATAACTAATAACGAAAATCCAATAACCAGCAGCAAGCTGCTGCTTCATACCTGCTGCGCGCCGTGCGCGGCACCGTCCGCTGAGCGACTGGTGCTCGAAGGCCGCGAAGTGGTGCTCTATTTCAGCAACTTCAACATTCATCCCGAGGCCGAATATCTCAAGCGGCTCGAAACCGCGCGCAAACTGGCGCAGAAGATGAATCTGGTGATCGAGGAAGATCAGTACGATCACACTGAATGGCTGGCACATATCCAAGGGTTGGAAAACGAACCGGAGAAGGGCGCGCGTTGCCATAAATGCTTTGAGTTCAGTTTGACCCGTACCAACCAGATGGCCGAGCGGCTCGGGATTGATGCCTTCGCCACGACGCTCACGCTCAGCCCGCATAAGGTGTCGCGCATCATTTTTGAAATCGGAAAACAGTTCCCGCACTTTGTGCCGATCGACTTCAAAAAGCAGGGCGGCTTTCTGCGAAGTATTGAACTGAGCGAAGAATACGATCTTTATCGCCAGAGCTATTGCGGCTGTGAGTTCTCGCGCCGGGCCCGAAGTGTCGGGTTGCCTACGGCAGATGCATGATTTGGGATGCGTGATGCAGAGCTGATCGGCTCTGAGAGCCGACTCTACATTGTGAAATTGTGGCGTAGGTTCTATGAACCCGTTCTTATTCCGAACCCCGAAGCCTGTACCTCGTATCAGATATTTTGATCTGTCCAGAGTTCGACGTGCTGCGGATGGTTCGCCAGCGCCATGCCCGCCGGAATAATCCCCGGTTTTTGAGCAGAGTTTTGGATTGGAAGCTTAGTATGGATTTTTCCAAACATGAACCGCTCTCTCTGGTCGCTATTTTGCTTTCAGCAAAATTATCTATCGCTTCGTTTTCGGGGAAAGTCCGTGTTTCGGTGTCAGGGAAAGTGCACAAGTGGATGTTCATGAGTTGCAAAATACCTGATGTGGCGAATCTCAACATTTTTTCCACGCAGAGACGAAATGGGCGTAGAGGGTGAATGAACAAAGATGCTGTTCTCTGCGAAGTCTGCGCCTTTGCTCGGTATTTGAAGCCGGCTTTCGCGGTTTAGAGTTCAAATGTTTGATTGCGGAGGGCGGGGGCGGAGTGTACCCTGTGCGCTTTGTTGAGAGAATTTCAGGAGCGGATAGAATGCAGTTAATGATGCTAAAGTCGAAGATTCATATGGCGACCCTGACCGGTACGGAGCTGTACTATCATGGCAGTATTGCCATTGATCAGGATTTGCTGGATGCCGTCGGGATGCTTCCGGGCGAACAGGTTCATGTGCTCAATGTGAACAACGGAAGCCGGTTGGTCACCTACACGATTTCCGGCGAGCGGGGTTCCGGCATTATGGAGCTGAACGGTCCAGCCGCCCATCTGGGCAGCATCGGTGATCAGGTGGTTGTGATCGCCTACGCGCAGATGGACGAGACTGAAGCCCGCGCCTATACGCCGACGGTGGTTCATGTGGATGCCGACAACCGCATCAAGTAAGCAGGATGGGCTCTTTGGGCTGAGAATCAGAGCAAAGAAGATTGGCTCATAGAGCCAACGCTACAACAGAATGTAGAGTCAGCTCTATGAGCTGAATAATAACTCCCCTGAAGAAGAGCGTAGTACGCTTCATGGGTAAAAAAAGAACCCCGGTTGGTAGACCGGGGTTTTTGCATCTCTCGAAAGAGAGGGTTAGGCGTCAGCCTCTTCTTTGGCTTTCAGCTTGTTGCGGCGCAGAACAAAAGCACCCATTCCGCCGATTCCGAACAGCAACGCAGTCGCCGGTTCTGGAACCGCCTGCCATGAGGAGCTGCTAAAAGATAATGTCACATTGTTGGCGCCAGGGAGGAAGCCGGGTGAAAGATCCTGCAGAGTGGCGGGTGAACTATCGATTTGCCAATACGAACCAGAAGGAACGGAAGCACTATTGTAAATGCGATAGAACACATCCAGTCCTTCGGCAATCGCCACGGTGTTGTATGGCAGGATATTAAAAGTTCCGCTACTGTTGTTGAACACAGATGTTGCGTCAAGCTCACTACTGCCGCTCATTAGGGCGACATACCAACCAGCACCAGCACCAGACTCCGAGGCTAGTTCAGGAGCTGTTGTGAATTGAATTGCATAACTCCACATATCCTGAGCGGACGCAGAGAGCGCTATTGTCAGAGCAACACACACTACTGTTAGTTTTTTCATCTTCATTTCCTTATTCATGACTTTTTAGTTAATTGTGTAAATTTTTTCAAATCCAATTGTTTTGCCAGTCGCAGTTTCGAACCAGAATCCCGTTCCTAGACCGATCGTGTTTGTGGACGGAGGAGTGGATTCATACCCTGGAATGAACCATTCAGCTGCGGCAGTCGAAAGCCAGTAGGGATCACCAGTGGCAGGTTGGAATAGAGCATAGGATTCGTATCCAATGCCGGTATATATATGCAGTTTGTCAGCACTAGCAGCGCTGCTGCCCGCTACATCGGCTGTCGCATTTGATATAACCAAGGTGTCTAGTGTGATATCAGAGGAGTAGGGGTAGGCGAGGAGGGAATACCCACCCGGAACAGTTACAGAAAATGTATCATCAAGATAGACATCCCCGCTGGAGATCATATTGGTTGAGGCGCCACCTGCTGCCGTCGCATACCAGACGGCAGCGCCACGGGAAAACGTATCTGTGGACGGAGGGGTAGATTCATATCCCGGAATGAACCATTCAGCATCACTAGTCGAAAGCCAGTAGGGATCGCCAGCGGCGGGTTGGAAAAGGGCATAGGAACTGTAGCCTATGCCAGTATATACATGAAGCTTGTCAGCGCCAGCTGCCGAACTTCCGGCGACATCAGCATTGAGATCACTCAGGTTTCCGATCACATCCTGAATGCTAACGGTGTTGTTTGTAGTTCCGTCTGAAAACTGGGTGAGCGCGACAATTTTAAAAACACCAGCAGGTGGCGTGGCACTCTGCACATAACCAACGATGTTGGCGGAGCTGACGACGTTAGAGTCCGCGAAAGCGAATCCACTGATTAAACCTGTAACGGCGATTATAGTAAGAAGCTTTTTCATCTTTTCCCCTTTTTTAGGTGTCTGACTGTGCACTCATTGCTCTTTTTGTGCCAGAAAAATGTTAATTTTAGCTCACTTTTACGATCTCTATTTTCCTGATCCTGCCCGTATGGTATACGTACTGTGCATACGTGTCAATACGTAGTTTCTGCTTTTTGAGAAAAGGTAGCTGCGGATCTGCGCGAAAGACCGCGAATGAAATAAAAGAGTTTTTACAGAAGGGAATGAGGGAAAACAAAGCCCGTTAGATCAATTCAAAATTTCCCGCGAATAATTCGAATCAATACGAATGGAAATCTTGCATCATGTATCCCGCAACCCAGATTCCACCCACTGGACGGCAGCGCGCAACAACTGGGCGGCGTCTTCACAGGCCAGTTTTTTCTTGATGCGGGCGCGATGCACTTCGACCGTCCGGGGGCTGAGGCTGAATTTCTCGGCAATTTTGCGGGTGGTGAGCCCCTGTCCGAGACATTCAAAAATTTCTTTTTCGCGGACGGTCAGGCTGTCGATGCCGATCTGTTCTTCTTCATCGCCCTCAATATAGGTGCGAAGCATTTTTTCGTTGATGTTGCCGCTGATGTGGAGTTTCCCGCTGAGGACGGTGCGCAGAGCCTCGACGAGCACTTCGTCGGCATCTTCTTTCATGATGTAGCCCTGAGCCCCGGCACGCAGGGCCTTTTCGGCATGGGTGGCTTCGTTGTGCATGGACAGGACGAGCAGGGGCAGGGTCTGCCCCTCGGCGCGGAGCTGGCGGATGAGGTCGAGGCCGCTCTGGTTGTGGAGTATGATGTCGATGACGGCAACATCCGGCTTCAGTTCACGAATAGCCGTTAACGCTTCGTCGTAGCTGTCGGCTTCTCCGCACAAGGACAGATCGTCCGCGCCGGAGAGTAATACGCCCATGCCGTAGCGAACAATGGCATGATCGTCAACGATCAGGACGCGGGCCGGAGAATCAGAGATCGGATGTCGGAGGTCAGAGGTCATGGTGAATTCATAGCATGATGCGGGAATGAATAGGCAGAATAATTTTCAGGCAGAATGATCCATGCGCCGCCAAGGCTATGCAGGACAAGTTGAAGGGAAAAATTATAAGAGGAGATTCTTTTCACAGCCGCTAATGCTGGAGGGGCTCCGAGGAATAGAGAGGGGTGTGTGTTCTCTGTCGTGCTCGGATGTAGCTCTAGCGACCCGGACCCGGGGGAGCGGTTGTTGAAAATGGTTTTGCTGTTAATAATTTTGCTGTCTTCAATTTGGTTGGTTACGCATTACGTATTACTTGTTACGTCCACGGAGGTTCCCTGGCCGGGAGCAGAGGTGAGGGTGAAGGCTGCGCCGATCAGGCTGGCGCGGTGCCGCATGATGCGAATTCCCATCCCCTGCAGAAGAGCCTCCGGCACACTGCAGGGCGAGCCCTCCACAGCATCGGATTGCTCGGCTTGTCCGCCATGGCCTTGGCGGCGGCGGATCAACCCTTTCCCGTCGTCTTCAATGCGCATTGTCCAGCCGGATTCATTGCCGGTCAGCTGGATTGTGATGCGTCCGGCTTGCGCATGGCGGGCGGCGTTGTTTACCGCTTCACGCGCGATGAGATAGAGTTGCTCTTTGGTTTTCTGGTCGAGAGCGGGGAGGGCGGCGCATTCGGCGACTTCACATGAGACACCATACAGCCCCGTCATTTCTTCGGACAGCTGTTCGAGAGCTTCGCCAAGGCTTTCGTCGTTCAGGGTTACGGGGGCGAGTCCGCGCGCCATGTTCCGCACCTGGCCCACGGCAGCTTTGAGTGTTTCGTTCAGGGTTTTAGCATGGGTTTGTTGATCGCTACCGCCCGATTTGAAATGATCAAACAGAGAACGGCTGAGGAAGACGGCGCCGGTGAGCTTCTGGCCTAGCGAGTCGTGCAGATCCCTCCCGATTCGCCGCCGCTCACGCGCGGCGAGTTCGTTCATTTCCTCTTCCAGGCTTGCCCGGTCATGGAGGTTTTCTTCGAGGCGGGCGTTGGCGATGCGCAGATCTTCGGTGCGGGCGAGCACCTCGGCCTCGATTTTCCTCGTCCGGTTGCCGAGGATCAGCAACTGGCTGGTCATGAGGGCGGTGATGATCAGCCCGATGATGAGCGCGGTTGCGGAGCGGTGGCCGGTTGCGGAGATGGGCAGGGAGCATTCAAAGACCCATTGGGCCCCGACCACCTCTAGCGGGCGGCGGTAGAGCCATAACCCTTTGGCGCGCCGGATGCTCTCTCCCTGAACCGGTTCTGCCGGGTTCATCAGGTTCAGCTTAAGTCCTGGGGACAGGCCGGAGGGGGGGGTAACCCGATTGAGAATGATTTCAGGGCTCAGAACGGCGACGGCAAATCCGATAACGGCATTCTGTACATATAGAGGATTGGGTGCGATTTGATGGGGTATCACGGGGGCAAAAACCCAGTATCGGGAATTGTCGATTGACGATTTCCGATTCCCAGATTCTGTCCTCTGATGTCTGTCCTCCGTCCTCTGCGGCACCGCCGCTGGCACCAGAGCCGGGCGGCGGGTTTGTTCGATCTGTCTGATGGTCTGGCGGGCAACGGGATGAGATGCGAAGTCGAATCCGACAGGGATTTTGAGTTCTCCGGAATGGCTCTGCCATGTGAGGGGGTAATACTCGGATTGGAGTTCTGCGGGAACCCAGGAGCCACCCGGCCCTTGCTGCACAATGGTGTAGGCTCCCGGTCCGGGTTTGTCTTTCCGTTCGATTTCTGCGCGCAGTTGAGGAGTGATCCGCTGAGCAAGGCCGAACGGGCCGAGGATGGCGTGTTGATAAACCAGACCCTTTTCAATGAATTCATCCATGGCAGCCTGATTGACCTCTGAGGAGAGCGCATGCAGGGCGCATACGGATTCGAGCACTTCGGCGAACAGGGTCAGCTCCTGCTCGGTATTCAGCCGCAGGCTTTCCGCAGTGAGTCGCACCTCATTGGCTTCTGTCTTTGCGATACGGGATCGGAGGTGTAAGGAGAGGCCGATGCCCGCTACGGCGGTAAGGACGGCAAGGAGGGTTGTCCAGCGGCTGGAGAGTGATCTGGCGGCGTCAGGTTTCATTTCCGTAGCGTCCCATAGGGCGGGGGGAAATGGAATATTGGAATATTGGAATATTTGGAAAAAAGAGGGCCGGGAAAGCCCCGGCGGAATCCACAGGGCAAAGAAAAAGCGCCCCGCAAACGGGACGCTTTCGAATCAGCTCAGGCCGAGTTTAGCCGAGGCGCTGTTTCAGACGAACAAGCCAAGCCAGTCCGCCACCGAGGGCGAGAAGCATCGCAGTTGCCGGTTCCGGAACCGCTTGCCATGTACCTGCTGCGTCGCCGAGGCCGTATGCAACAGGAGGTGTTGGAGCAACTGCGGCACCAACATTAAACGCCGAGGAGTCAACCACAAGATAGCTGGTGGCATTCTCGAGAATCGTATTGTTGAAGATAACAGTAAAAACATCGATATTGTCTGTTACATTCACGGTTGATGCTTGTATTTGTTCTGTCCAAGTAAATTCAGGCCCACTATGGTCAATGGCGATAACAGTACTTGCTTCTAGGTTTTCAGAAAGATTGGCGATGTTTATCGACCCAAAGGTGCCGGAGTACATTCCAACAAACCAGTTATCAATCATATCCACTCCATCTTGAGTTGCGGAGGTGAAAGACCCGCTCCATGTAACATCACCTGCATGCGCCAAACATGCTCCAAGCAACATCGTTGCAACAATTAATTTTTTCATTACCTTATCTCCTATTTATTTTAGAGGTTATCTAAGTATTTATTAGTTTCCACCCATGTAAATTGGTTGTTAGCTTTAACCCAGAATCCTTGTCCTATCTTGAGAATGGCATCCGCATATGCTCCACCGAAGGTGAAGTCGGTGATGTTTTTCCACCCAGTATATATTTCGTATTCTGCGCCGTAAGAACTTATGTCGTAAAGGGCATAGGTTACATAGCTTTGGGTTTCTGTGTCAAAAACGATGACTTGATCAGCTTGGTTGATGTCAGATGCATGACCGGTGGCATTCACATGCAATGACAGGTTGGTCAGAGCGACGGCCTCAGAAAACGGATTGGCCAAGAGTTGAAGTCCGGCAACGACATTATTAGTCCTGCTACTTGATAAAACAACATTACCGGCCATGAGGACATTCGTGTCAGTTGTTGATCCCTTGCCGACAAGCCAAACGGCCGATCCTGGTTCGATGGTTGGATTAAAACTAGCTCCGCCATAGCTGAAGTCGGCGACAGCCTTCCATGCGGTATTTGGTGCGTATTCTGAACCGTATGATCTGATATCATACAGAGCATAAGTTGAGTATTCCTGTGTGTTGGCGTCAAAAAAGATGAGCTGATCGGCTTGGTTGATGTCCGAGTCGTGTCCGGTAAACTGTAGCGGGTCAACGAGGTCGTTGAGTTTGTTGGAAGTCGTGTTGAAGGGAACTCCAACAATTGTGAGATATCCATTTCCGGGCTTGCTCACCTTTGTATACCCCATGATGTTGGCGGAGCCGACGGTTTGGGCGTGGGTGGCGAATGAAAAGGCAAAAATAATGCTTAGGGCTATGCTTGTCTTTTTCATCTAAAGGGTTCCTCGCGGCATTAAAGTTTCGTTTTTTGAACGCCCCAATGTATCGCATCGTCCGCTAGCTTTCCAGAAATATTTCGAAATATTTCCCGTGAATATCAGGGGTTTTGGTGCACGTGTACGTAATATCCCGTATTCTTGGGTTTTTGGTGCTTTTCGGCAAAAAGAAGAGGGAGGGACGAGACGTATGGGCTATGACGCATGAGAGATGAATGGGGGGTGGTTGGATTATGAATCACTCGAACGAACGCGAATATGAATCCCCGTTATTCGCCGGGTCCGCCCCGCCCTCTGATTTGTCTCCCGTCATTTTTCCTATAAAACTATTCTGCCAAATCTCCTTTTCGTGCTTTTGCATGATTTTGTAAATATATCCCTGTATTCCACGCATTCCGTGGTTTATCCTCCCTCTTCTTTTGAGTCTGAACGTAGCGGAGTGTTTTTATGAACCAATTTTTTGAAGTGTATGAGGCGCACGTGGCAGAGCGTGCAAAGGAGGGCATTCCGCCGCTCGCATTGAGCCGGGAGCAAACAATCCAGGTGATTGAGCTTTTGAAGAATCCGCCGGTTGGCAAGGAAGATGAGTTGCTTGAGCTGATTACCAACCGAGTGAACCCCGGGGTCGACCCGGCGGCGCAGGTGAAGGCCGAATTTCTCTTTCAGGTGGCGCACGGCGAGGAATCCACCGCACTGATTTCTCCCGAGCGAGCCGTTGCGCTCCTGGGAACGATGGTCGGGGGCTATAACCTTGATGGACTGATCAAGCTGGTGGAAGAGCAGGGCTCGCTGGCCCCCGTTGCGGCAAACGCACTGAAAAACATGGTGCTGGCTGTGAACCGTTTTGAGGATGTCCAGGCGCTGGCGGACAAAGGAAACGGAACGGCCCGAGAGGTTTTGGAATCGTGGGCGAACGGAGAGTGGTTCACCTCGCAACCGAAGATCGCTGAAGAGATTCAAACCGTTATCTATAAGGTGGACGGCGAAATCAACACCGATGATTTTTCGCCGGCGTCCTTCGCATTCACCCGCGCCGATATTCCGCTACACTCGACCTGCATGGGCGGAACCCTCTTCCCTGGCGGCCCTCAGGAGATCGCCGCGCTGAAAGAGAAGACGAATTTACCTGTCACCTTTGTCGGCGACGTGGTCGGCACGGGGTCGTCGCGCAAATCAGCCATTAACTCACTGCTCTGGCATATTGGAGAGGACATCCCCTGTGTGCCGAACAAGCGACGCGGCGGAATTGTGATTGGAAGCACCATCGCCCCGATTTTCTTTAACACGGCCGAGGACTCGGGATCGCTTCCGATTCAGGCGGATGTGACCGCGCTGACGACCGGCAAGGTCATCAAGGTGTATCCGGCGGAAGGGTTGATCGCAGATGCGGACGGCAACGAGATCACCCGCTATCCGGTGAAGCCCGACACCATTCTGGATGAATACCGCGCCGGCGGACGCGTTCCGCTGATTATCGGAAAACAACTAACCGAAAAAGCGCGTGCGGCACTCGGGATGAGTTCCCTGAATGACTCCGGCATTTTTGTGATCCCGAACAATCCGAAGCCGAAAGAGGGGCAGGGCTATTCTCTGGCTCAAAAGATGGTCGGCAAAGCGTGCGGGGTGAAGGGAATTCTTCCGGGCACCTCCTGTCTTCCGAAAATGACGACTGTTGGGTCGCAGGACACCACCGGGCCGATGACCGCCGGCGAAATTACTGAACTGGCCTGCCTCAAATTTAACGCGGATCTGGTGATGCAGTCGTTCTGCCATACGGCCGCCTATCCGAAGCCGAGCGATGTGATCACCCACGCGACGCTCCCCGATTATATTATGAACCGCAAAGGGGTTTCCCTGCGTCCCGGCGACGGGGTCATCCATTCGTGGCTCAATCGCCTGTTGATTCCCGACACTGTCGGAACCGGCGGCGACTCGCACACCCGCTTCCCGATGGGCCTCTCGTTCCCCGCCGGCTCCGGGCTGGTCGCCTTCGCCGCCGCACTCGGCGTGATGCCGCTCGATATGCCGGAGTCGGTGCTGGTTCGCTTTACAGGCGAGCTGCAACCGGGCGTTACCCTGCGCGATATTGTGAACGCCATTCCGTACCGGGCGATTCAGGACGGCCTGCTGACCGTTGAAAAAAAGAACAAGAAGAATGTCTTCGCCGGTCGCATCCTTGAAATGGAAGGGTTGCCGGACCTCAAGGTTGAACAGGCGTTTGAGCTGACCGATGCCTCGGCCGAGCGCTCCGCCGCCGGCGCGACCATCAAGTTGTCCCGCGAGTCGATCGTCGAATTCCTCAATTCAAACATCACGCTGATGGAAGAGATGATCAAGGGCGGTTATGGCGATGCCGAGACGCTGGCAAAACGGATCGAAGATGTAAAAGAGTGGATCGAAAACGGCGAGCTGATGAGCGCGGACGAAAACGCCGAATATGCTGCCATACTCGAAATCGACCTGGCCGAAATCACCGAGCCGCTTCTCTGCTGCCCGAACGACCCGGACGATGTGAAGAAGCTTTCCGATGTGCAGGGCGCGAAAATCGATGACGTGTTTATCGGCAGTTGCATGACCAATATCGGCCACTTCCGCGCCGCCGGGGAAGTCCTCGCCGGGGAGGGACTTGCCAATGTGAAGCTGTGGATCTGTCCGCCAACCCGCATGGACGAGGCGCAGCTGACGAAAGAGGGATATTACGCGAAATTCAGCGCGGCCGGCGCGCGAATTGAAATTCCGGGCTGTTCGCTTTGTATGGGTAACCAGGCGCGTGTTGAGGACAATGCCGTGGTCTTTTCAACTTCAACACGAAACTTTAACAACCGCATGGGAACCGGCGCGCAGGTCTATCTGGGATCCGCCGAGCTCGCCGCGGCGGTGGCCTTGAAAGGCACGTTGCCGACCCCGGCTGAGTATCTGGCGATTGTCGAGCCGAAGCTGGAAGGCAAAGCGGATGCGATCTATCAATATCTCAACTTCCATCAAATGACGGAGTTTTCGGTGTAAGCAGGCTGAGCCTGCACCCAATGGGTTTGCAGACCCGGAAATGTAACGAGCGGCTCCGAAACGGGCCGCTCGTTTTTAATCAGAAGTATTCGTTGGCGATTTTCCAGCCGATGAAGACCCCGGCGATGCTTCCGAGACTGCTGACAATAAACTCGCCGAAAAATTCGAAGCCGAGTTTTGCTCCCAGCCACCAGCCGATCCATCCGCCCGCAAACACGCCAATCCAGCAGAAGAGTTTGATCATGGGGGAAATCTATTCTTCCAATGGGTGGAATAAAAGTTTCCAATTATTGGAATTGGCGGCGTCAGGGCGTGCTGTTTTTCCAAGGGTTGGAAAAATGCTGCGAAAAAGTTCCAGAGTTTGGAAATGTATGGATTATGACCAGCTCATTATAGACGGGTACAACCTGCTTCATCAGGATGCGGCGCTGGAAGGGCGTCGCGACGACCTGCAGACGGCCCGCCAGCGCCTGGTGCGCCGGATTGAGCAGGGCGCGGCCGGAATGGCCTGTAAGATTACAGTGGTGTTCGATGGCCGCGAGGGCGGGCGGGATATCGCGCTGGACGCACCGAACCTTGAGGTGCTGTTTTCGCCGTCCAACCGCACGGCGGACGGGATGATTGAACAAATGGTCCACGATGCACAGACGCCGGAGCGGATTCTGGTGGTGACGTCGGACTGGATCGAGCAACGGCTGGTTTCGGTGTTCGGTGCATCGGTGATTTCCTGTCGCGAGTTTCTGCAGCGCTGCGAAACCCCGTCCTCTATGCCGAAAAGCCGGAAGCCTCCGAGGGGTTCCACGCTGGGCGATTTCTTCCCGCAGTGACCGTCCGGCGGATCGGGCCTTTTTGGTTGAATGTCCGGCGCTTATCCGGCATAACCACCGCCCTATGAGGATTTTAATTATTGGCGCCGGCAATGCCGGACAGCAACTGGCGATGCGCCTTTGCGAAGAGAAGCACAGCGTGGTGATGGTGGATACCGACCCCCAGGTGCTGGCTCAGGCGGAGTCGAAACTGGATATTCTGACGATCTGCGGTCCGGGGTCGAGCCCGCGCGTACTGAATGAAGCGCAGGTGGAGAAGTGCCAACTGGTGATTGCGGTGACGGATAGCGACGAGGTGAACATTCTCGCCTGTCTCTATGCCCACGCCGCTGGCGTGCCGCGCAAGGTGGCCCGCGTGTCCAGTCCGGAATATATCCATAACGAGGACACGTACGACCTGTCGGCGATGGGTGTGGATTTGGTGATCAATCAGAAACAGGAGTGCGCCCGCGAGATTTTTCACATGCTTCAGATGCCGGGCGCGCTAGAGGCGTTCGCGCTGTTCGAAGGCAAGGTGATGGTGGCGGGGTTCGGGATCAGCGCGGTGAGCCCGCTGCTCGACCGTACGCCGGCTGAATGCGACCGGCTCGATCTGATCCAGAGCGTCCGGGTGATTGCGATCCGCCGCCGTAATGAGCTGGTGGTTCCGCATGGCGATACCGTTTTCCAAAAGGACGATCTCGTTTATCTGGTCGGGCAGCCTGTGGATGTCGCCTCGTTCTTTGAGTGGGTCTGTCCCGATCTTAAGCCGTTCGATAAGGTGATTATTGCCGGCGGCGGCGATTTGGGATTGATGCTGGCCAAGCAGATCGAAGGTAAAATGGATTGCGTCGTTCTTGAGAAAGACGACGAGCGCTCCCGCCGCTGTTCCGCCGAGTTGAATCGCGCGCTGATTCTGCGGGCTGATGCGCTGGCTGAAAGCACGCTGGACGAGGCGGGGCTGACCGATAATACCGCGTTTGTCGCCCTGACCGGTGACGACGAAAACAATATTATGAACTGCCTGATGGCGCAGAAGAAGGGGGCGGCGTTTACGGTGACGCAGATCGCGCGCACGGACTATGTGCCGGTGATTGAGCAGCTCTATCTGGTCAACCGTGTGGTGAGTCCCTATATCTCCATGACACACGCTATTTTACATTATTTGCGCTCGAAAAAAGTGCAGGCCGCTTCATTGCTGCACAACCTGCCCGGCGAATTGCTGGATGTGATTATCTCAAAGGAGAACAAGCTGGCGGGCAGTCTGATCCGTGATCTGAAGCTTCCGCGCGAATCGATCATCGCGGCGGTTCTGCGCGCGGGAGATGTGTTGACTGCCACTGGCGACCTAAAGCTGGTTCCGACCGACCGGCTGCTGATCTTCGCGCATCATGACGCCGTCAAAAAAATTCAGTCCCTCTTTTTGAAATGAACAAGCGCGCGGTTTTTCATCTTGTGGCAATGGTTACGCTGGTTATCGGCGTGGCAATGGGGCTCTGTTCTGCTTTGTCCTTCTATTGGCGCGATCCGGTCCGGGCGCAAAACAGCTTGCTCCTTTCCTCTGCCATTACATCGGTTTTCGCACTGGCCTTGCTGTTTAAAACGCGCGGCGATATTAATCTTTCGCGGCGCGACGGGTTCGCCGTGGTGACCCTCGGCTGGATCTTCGCCGCTGTTTTCGGCGCGTTGCCCTATATTATTTCCGGCGTGATTTCTCACCCTGTTTCCGCCATTTTTGAAACGATGTCCGGCTTCACGACGACCGGAGCCTCCGTGCTTCCAGGCGGAAACTTCCAAACATTGGAATGTATTCCGCGCGGCATCCTGTTTTGGCGCGCGCTCACCCATTGGTTTGGCGGGATGGGCGTACTGGTTCTGTGTGTGGCGATTCTGCCGTTCCTCGGAGTGGGGGGCATGCAGCTCTATCGTGCGGAGATGCCCGGCCCGTCCAAGGATCGCCTCACCCCGCGCATCACCACCACCGCCAAGCTGCTTTGGGGCGTTTACGCCTTGCTGACGCTGGTCGAAATTCTGCTCCTCAAATTTGTCGGCGGTATGAACTGGTTCGATTCGTTCTGCCATACCTTTGCCACGATGGCTACGGGCGGGTTCTCCACGCGAACCGCCAGCGTCGGGGCATACAACAGCGGCATCGTGGACTGCATCATCATCTTTTTCATGTTCGCGGCCGGGGTGAACTTTTCGCTCCATTATTACGCCTTAACCGGGAAGCCGGGCCGCTACTGGAAAGACCCGGAGTTCCGGTTCTACCTCATCTTTTTGCTTATCTGCGGATTGTTTCTGACCTTCAGTATTTGGGGAACCGTGTATGAGGATTTCCTGTTTTCTCTGCGCGCCGCATTTTTTCAAGCGACGTCGATTCTCACCACCACCGGCTTTGTCACAGCGGACTTTGATATCTGGCCGCAGGCCTCGCGCCTGCTGCTGGTCTTGATGATGTTTGTCGGCGGTTGCGCCGGTTCCACCGGCGGCGGCATCAAGGTGGTCCGCATTTTCATTATGTGGAAAAAAATGGTGAAAGAGGTTCGCCAGTTTATGCGCCCGCAGGCGGTGATTCAGGTGAAGCTGGGCGGTAAGCCGGTGGAGCAGGAGATCATTTCCCACATTTCCGCATTCTTTGTGATCTTTCTGGTGGTTTTCGCCCTCGCATCCTTTTTGATGACCTTTTATACGCCTGATCTTGAAACCGCCACCACCTCCGTAATCGCTACGCTTGGCAATATCGGCCCCGGACTGAGCGCTGTGGGCGCCACACAGAACTTTGCGGCGATTCCTTTGCCCGGTCAGATTATTCTCACCCTTTGTATGCTTCTCGGACGTCTCGAGCTCTACACTGTCCTGATTCTCTTCCTGCCTAGTTTTTGGAAAAAATAATGAAACAATTCCCCGTTGTTAGTCTGGTCAGCCTCGGCTGCGCTAAAAACACCGTCGATTCAGAACTCATCCTCGGCCGCTTTGCAGAAAGCGGATGGATGATTTCTGAAGAGCCCGCCGACTCCGATATCTGCCTCGTCAACACCTGCGGCTTTATTGAAGACGCTCGCGAAGAGGCCGCAAGCGTTCTGCATGAGCTGAAAGCGGCGGGTGGGCCAAAAGCCATCGTGGCACTCGGGTGTCTGGTTAAACGGGCCGCAGACTGCCCCGAGACCGATCATTTTCTGGCCGCCGCCGATGCCCGCGCGACCTTTAACGATTACAGCCGGCTTCCTGAAATTTGCATGGGACTGCTAGGCGAAAACACAGAAGAAATGGAGCCGGAAAGTTATACCGGATTTTTGACTCATCCGCGTTTGCGCATGGGTTCTCCGCACACCGCCTATCTTAAAATTTCCGAAGGCTGTTCCAATCCCTGCACCTTTTGCTCCATTCCTAAAATTCGAGGCAGGCAGATCAGCCGCCCGATGAACGATATCGTCGATGAGGCGCGAAACCTTGTTGAATCAGGGGCCTGTGAAATCAGCCTGATTGCGCAGGACACCACAGCCTACGGAAAAGAGTGGGACGGCGAGCTACACCTTCATGAACTGCTCGAGCGCCTGCGCGATGAGATTGAGGAGAACGTCTGGTTCCGTCTGATGTATGCCTGTCCGCAGCACCTGACGCTTGATGTGCTCGACACCATGGCTTCCGATCCGCGCTTCTGCGACTACATCGACATGCCGCTTCAGCATGTTTCCGACCACATGCTCAATGCGATGGGGCGCCAGCTTACAAAGTTCCAAACCTTGGAAAAACTCGATTTGATTCGATCCGTACTTCCGGACTGTGCCATCCGCACCGCCTTCATTGTCGGCCATCCCGGCGAAACCGAAGCGGATTTCAACGAATTACTCGACTTCGTCAAAGAGGGGCGCTTTACCCATGCCGGTGTTTTTACTTATTCAGCGGAGCCCGGAACCCTTTCCGCTAAAATGGACGACAGCGTGCCGGAAGAGGTCAAAGAAGGGCGCCGCGCGCTTCTAATGGAAGCTCAGCGTGAATCTTCCGCCGCACGCTGCGCCGCGCAGGTCGGCAAAACCGTCGAAGTGATGATTGACGGGTCGGGTGAAGACGGGCTGATTGCCCGCTCGCAACACGAAGCGCCTGAAGTTGACGGGGTATTTTTTCTGCCGGAGTTCGAGGATGCCATTCCTGGTGACCGTTACGACGTCGAAATTACGGGTGCGCTGGATTACGACTTCTTGGCTGAGTGATCAATGTCACATTTTATTCATGTCAAATCCCCTAAAAATATACGTTTAAACGTATAGAAAATATATTTTACAACAGCCTTTATATAAGTAGCTTATAAAAATATATATCTACACGTTTAAACGTGTAATAAACCTATATGAATATATTGCGTCCAACCCTGTGGCGAACGTGCCGTGTAATTGCTAATACAACCCGCTTACGGCTGTTGTGGGCCATTTTCCAAGAGGAGGGGTTGTGTGTTGATGAGCTGGCCAGTGTGACGGGAACGAGCCGTGAGAATGCGACAATTCAACTGCGAGCGCTGAATGCCCGTGGATTAATTGCTCCTGTGCGGCGTGGACGAAAAGTGATTTATCAGGATGAGGCCAATCCAGGGGTGGACGGAGCTGAAGAAATATTGGCAGCGCTGCGGCAATGCTGCAAAAAAAACATCCCGATCAAAGAGGTTTTCCAGCAGGCAACAGCTTTTACTCATTCGCGACGGATTGCGTTGATGAAGACGATTTATTACGCCCCCGGTGATTTTGACGAAATTATGGAAGCAAGCGGAATGAGTTATCCGGCACTTCGCTGGAATCTTTCTAAGCTGGAGGCGCGCGGGTTTGTAAAGTATCGCGGAGGGCGTTACGAAGCGGTGTGCCCGAAAAATCCGATGGGGAAATGCCTGATGAGATTAGTTTGTGCGGAGCAGATGAAAATTATCCGGGTGATTTCCGGAGGGCAGACGGGGGCGGATCGGGCGGCACTGGATGCGGCGGTGGTCTGTGGAGTTGACCACGGGGGATGGTGTCCGAAGGGGCGTTTTGCCGAGGACGGTCCGATTCCCGCAAAATATAACCTGCAGGAAACGGAGGATGAAGATTACCCATCCCGCACCAAAGCGAATGTTGAGGCGGCGGATTTAACCCTTATCTTTAGTCGTGGCCCGCTGCGCGGCGGATCGCTTTTGACACAAAAGTTCGCCCAAGAACTGGGAAAGCCCTGCGTTCACATTGATCTGCTCGAGTACTCGGACATTTTCCAAGCATTGGAAAAACTGCCGGAATTTTTTCCAAACGTTGGAAAAATCGTTCTGAATGTGGCCGGGCCGCGCGCCTCGAACGATCCGGAAATCTATACTGCGGTTTATGAGGCGATGATCAGTCTTTTGCACAGGGAAGCTGATTGAAGAGCGGCCTGCATGAGCAAGACAGCGACCCTTCAACTCCTGTGGTCGCTCAGGGCATTCGCCGCTGTCGCGTCGAATGGTGGGCGATAGAGGATTCGAACCTCCGACCCCTACCATGTCAAGGTAGTGCTCTAACCAACTGAGCTAATCGCCCGAAAAGGGAAGGAGAAGGTATAAAAGTCGTCGGGGTGTGTCAATGCGCACGAACGCTTTTTATTTAGAAGCTTGCACGGCGGCGAAAAAACGGTCTTCGAAACGTTCAAACAGGCCGTTTTTCTTGAGAAGCTCGGCCAGAGCGGGCACCTTGGCGGCATCTCGCGAGGCGTCGAGAAAGGCTTTTTCAAGGGTTTGATGGAGCTGGGCTTTCTGGTCGCGCTGCTGCTGCTGAATATCCTGTATGTTGCCGGGGGCGGAGTTTTGGACGAGCTCGACCATCAGCTTGAGCAGGCAGACTTCCCAGGGTCGGTCGACGCCGACCAAAATGGCTCCCAGCGGATCATCGCTTTCGGCGAGCTCTTCTTTGACGCGATCCACGACGACCTCGAGCGGGTCGCTCAGGATGTAGTCGTTTATTTCCTGTTTCTGTACTTTGAAGCCGTAGCGCAAAATCTGCATGTCCTGTGCATGGTCGCGGAGCCAGTCGGCATAGTTGCGGGCCTCGGGGCCGAAACCTTCGAGCATGTCGTCGGTGATGGAGGGCGGGGTGATGATTTCGGGCCGGAAGGCTTTGAGTTTTCCCTCGCGTACGCGAACCTTATCGACGGAGTCCATCAGCTCGGTTACGAGATGGTAGTTAACCATGGTCGCTCCGAAGGTCTCCAGACGTCGTTCAGGCACCGAGATGACCTCGGTGTTGTTGACGGCGTACCAGAAATCGAATTGCGGGTTATTCTTCATCGGCGGGAGTATAACAAAAATCCCACTCAAATCGAATGGGATATTCCTTATTCAAAACAGAATTACAGTTGGTCGAACATATCAGCTTTAAGCAGGTTGTCGGGAGAGGAAAACAACCCTTCCTTTTTTTCTCTGCGCCAACCTTTGAGTTCTAATTCCCGGCGACGCGCCTCGGATTTCGAGCGGCAACCCTCAATATACCGATATTTTACGGGTCTCCGCATCTTCGTCCACACCGCAGCTTGTCCCGTATTATGTAACGCAAGTCTCTTTTTTGGATCACTGGTTATACCGACGTAATAAGAACAGTCTGCACATTCTAGAATATAGGTATACCAGCTCATTTGCCCTTCGACTCGTTTCACTCGCTCAGGACAAGCCCTTCGTCGCAGGCTCCTCAGGATCATTCCTCACCTGTGGCTTGCCATGACGAGCATGGCTTGCCCATGTGAGGAATGGTGGTGGGGGAAGGATTCGAACCTTCGAAGGCTGAGCCAGCAGAGTTACAGTCTGCCCCGTTTGACCGCTTCGGTACCCCACCATTCTCAAAAAGAGAACGGATACCATAACTGAAAATCGGAGGTTGTCCATCCCGATTTGAATTTTTCCAAGGGATGCCTCTCCCGTCGGTCATTGCTCTGCATTCGCGGAGCCTCTTTTGCTTTGCTCGGGCGGAAAAAAATCAGCAGGAAATATTCAGGGATTGGAAGATTTTCTTCGCGGAGTCGCAGAGCCGCAAAGGGTGCAGGGTTTTTTCCAACCTTTGGAAAAAAGAAGTTAGGGGGGTAAACAAGTTGTGGGTTTTCAGGGAAACTGGTAGGATTCGGCTACAGAACAGGGGGTAATTGTGGCACGCGTATTAATTGTCGAAGATGAGCCTGCGCTGCGGAGTGTGGTGGAGCAGAGCATGGTTCGTTGCGGCCATGCGGTGATTACGGCCACAGACGGCTTTGACGCGCTCAAAAAGCTCTCACTGGGTCAGATTGATCTGGTGATTACCGATCTGGTGATGCCGGAGATGGACGGGGTGAAGCTGATCGGGCATATCCGGGAGCGTTATCCGAACGTGAAAGTGATTGCGATGTCGGGCGGCGGAAACCGCTTGGGCCCGGAAGGGTGTCTGGAGATGGCCATTAGAGCCGGGGCCTCCAGATCATTAATGAAACCCTTCATGCTCAGCGATCTGTTTTCAATGACCGAGGAGCTGCTTGGAAGCGATTCTTCTAAAACGCTTCCTGCCAACGGCGAATAGTTGTTTAAAATCCGGCACAAAAAAAGCACCCCGGAATCCCGAGGTGTTTTTTTATTCACGGTTCCGAGATTCCTATGGAACGGAGGTTTCCTGCCATTTCCAATCGACCTGCCCGGCCCGCCTAAGGACCCTCTTTGTGAAGGGGATGGTTATGGCATTGATAGTCGGTAGAAGCGGGCTGCATGATTTCCCCAGTCAGGGTCGCTAAAGTAAACCGAGCTGTTGTTCATGCTATTGGTTTCCACGGGCACCCAGATGCCATCAATCAGATTCGTGCAGGCTTTCACTACGACCAGTCCACTTACGGACTCGGCGATGTTGAAACCAAATTCACCGGCCAGTACGCCAAAGCTTCCATCGTCGAGTTGAATCACTGGATTCCAGAGCACGGTCGGTCGATCGCCCCATGGATTTGTCCAGCCCGCAGTTCCGAGTGTGTAGTAGATTGTCGCGGGGGTATCGGAGAACACATTCGAACCTAAGCCGGGGGCGTTGCTCTGGCAATAGACGCCGGTCAGGCTGGAGCAGGACTCGAACGCGCTTTCGCCGATGGAGGTGACGCGGTCGGGAATTGTGACGCGGGTCAGGCCGGTGCCATAGAAGGCATAGCTTTCGATGGTGGTGACGCTGCTGCCAATCGTTGTGCCGGTCAGGCTGGTGCAGGAATCGAACGCGTTGTTCCCGATGGTGGTGACGCTGTTGCCGATTATGACGCTGGTCAAGTTGGCGCAGTAATAGAACGCGTAGTTTTCGATGTTGGTGACGCTGTCGGGGATCGTGATGCTGATCAGCTCGTCGCGGTAGCGGAACACGAATTCCTCAATGCCGGTGACAGGTTTATCATCAATAATTTCCGGAATGTGCACCGCGCCCCCTGCGCCGCTGTACCCTGTAATCGTAACACTCGTACCATCTGTGGTGTAGGTGAAATCCCCGAACTGCAGATCCGAATAGGCTGCCGCCGCAGCCAGCAAGCAAAGCAATGACAAAATGATCCTGCCGATTCGCAACGGGCGGAGTGTTGGCGGCCCTGCTGTTTTCCCCCATCGCATCACCACTCGTGTCT
>JAEIOF010000026.1 GCA_016342445.1 Verrucomicrobiota bacterium
GCTTCCGAGCGGCCCCGCCGGGGTGTTGGAGCTGATAACGGAAAGTTCGCCGGCCGGGTTAAATGTCAGGGTGGATGTGATATTGGACGCGATTCCACTGAGGTTACGGATGTTTAGGGAGACGGTATTGGTTTTTCCGACCACCATGTTTCCACCCAGGGAGGCGCTCAGCTCGCAGGTCAGCTCGGCCGGGACGTTTACTGTAAAGAACTGGTCACTGGCATAATCATTCAGATCGACCGCCCCCGGCGAGCCCAGATTTTCCGTTCCCGCTGGCAGTCCGCCTAGCATTTGGTTTGAAAGATAGTCGTTTGCGGAACTGTTGATTAATGCGCCGATCTTGATCGTTTGGGCGGGGTTCCCGATATCGGCCAGATCGATACAGAGCTCGAGTCCGGTCAGTACGTTGGTGGCTGCAGCCTGGTCTGCGGCGTTGGTTCCGCTGCCGATCCCGGCCGTATTGCTGTTGTTGAAGCCAACCCCGATAGGCGAGGCGTTGATCGCACTGGTGGAGGTTTGGGCGGATCCTTCGCTCGAGCCACCGAAAAAGGGTCCATACTGCACAGACGACTGGGACGCCAGATCGGAAAAGTCGATATAGAAATCTGTGCCGCCATGGCGGATATGGAAATTGTAATCCGGCGAAAAGCCGTCATCAAAAACCAGACCGTCAAGCGCATCGGTTCCATCGTTACCAGCCATATTGAGCACGTTCGTGGTGACGGCATCCGTGGAATCGATGAAAATTTCCAGTCTGTTGAAGTTATTTTCCAGATTGCCGGTCAGCATCAGGTAGAGCTTGTTGCTGACGACGGTGGCATAGGCGGCATCCAGTTCGCTGGCGTTGTCGCCAAACTGTGTTCCCACGGTCTGAATCGCGATTGCGCTACCGTAAATACTGGTGTCCAGAGTCCCGTCGACCACCGGGGCTCCATTTACCGTCGTGTTACAAAGGAACGCTGCCAACATCAATAACGGTATCTGCTTCTTCATGATAAGCCTCAGGCCTGTTTTTTTATCCGTATTGCGGCCTCCCTGCGCCGGCACCGCATTGTGCCGCACAGAGAGAGGGGCCGGATTCTCTGCTACTCGAAGGAACGCGACGTGTTAATCCGTCCATTGGGCTCGACGATCTTCGCGGTTACAAACATCAGCAAATTGCGCTTTATAGCCCGTTCGCCTTCGTTGCGGAAAAGCCGTCCGATCAGCGGGATGTGCCCCAGTACCGGCACCTTGTCTTCGAAGGCTTCGATTTTTTCGCTGATCAGCCCGCCCATGCCGATTGTGCTGCCGTCGGCAATCGTCACTTCCGTTTCAATTTCCCGCTTTTTAAAGATCGGCAGTCTGGCGACCAGCGCCGGGTGGATATATCGTGCCCGCGCGTAGTCATACCGGTGGTTATAGATGGAGTTCGCCGGTGCCAGCTGATAGCTCTGCCATCCGGCGAGCTCGCTGATGCGCGGGTTCAGCCGGAGGGAAATTTCACGCTCGTCGGTCACTTTCGGAATCACGGTCAGCTCAACGCCCAGAAGTTTCTCCTCAAAGTCCTCATACGAAATATTCGGGAGCGTGGCCTCGGAGGTGCCGCCCTCGAAAACCTCGGGAAAGTAGTGGAGTTCCCCGACGCGAATGGTGGCTTCCTCGCCGCTGCGGGTCAGAATGCGCGGGGCGGACAGCACATCGGCGCCGGTGCTCTGGTCGAGCGCGCTGATCAGCACGTCAAATGCGTCTCCGCCGGTATATCTCAGGTTCAGCTCGGAGGGCTCAGGCTTGAAGGTGTCCTCAAAGCGGAACGTGCTCCAGTTGCCGCTGGCGGGGAGGGTGCCGTCGCCGAGATCGCCCGGCTGGCTGAAGGGCAGGCGTCCACCGGAACTGTTGTTCGGGCTGCCGCGCAGTGCTTCAGAGAAGAGCCCTCCGGATCCGTCGACCACGTCCAGATCCACTCCGCCGACTCCAACGCGGGTGGGGTCGGTAAAATTCCACTGGAAACCGAGCTCCTCAAGGGCGCCCTCGGAGACCTCGACAAACTTCGCTTCGATTTCAACCTGCTCGGCATTGCTGAATCCCTTGAGAACCCCCATGGTCTCCAGCATGGTTTCCAGAACCGCAAGGTTTTCCGGTGTATTGTTAACAAAAATTGTTTCTGTTTCCGGCTGGTAGATCGCCGATGACTCTTTCGGGAATTTCACCTGTGGGAACAGGGTCTCGACATCCACGGCGCTGGTGACGTCGCTCAGTTTCATTCTCTCGCCAGCACCGGCGGCAAGCGTGTACGAGCGGAGTACCAGATCCGTCGACCAAGCGGCATCCACCGCTTTCATGCCGTCGATTTCGGCTGTCCGGTGATCGCGTTCCAGAAGCGTCCGCGGATAGATCCGGGCGACAATGCTTTCCGGAGCAACGTTGATGAACTCTTCCGGGATCTGCGAAGCGGTTTCCACATCACCGACGGGAGCCGGCTCGAGGGCCTTTTTGGTCGCCGCCTCAGCTATTGCCGGGGTCTCGGCCGGTTTCACGGTTGTTGCGGGCTTTTCTTGGGGCGCCACAGGAGCCGCTTTTTCAGCGGGGGAGGCCTGCGCCCCGGAATAATTCATCAGTTCTGCCATGATGTCTCCGACGCTGTCGGAATCCTGCCGGGCGAACACGGTGCCGGCCATCAGGGCGGCGGTGATTAAAAGGCTCAGTGAATTTCGCATGGTTTTCTCCTTAACTAAAACGGGTTATTTTTTCAGGACGAGGTCGGCCGATCTGCGGCCATCCACATCCACCTGCGTGGCGGTCACGAAAATCATCAGGTTGCGCTTCACGCTGCGCTCGCCCTCGGAACGGAAGAGACGACCCAGAAAGGGGATGCTTCCGAGCACGGGAACTTTGTCACGGAAGGTTTCGAGCTTGTCGTAGATCAGCCCGCCCATGCCGACCGTGCTGCCGTCGGCCACGGTCACGCTCGTTTCCAGCTCGCGAATCCGCAGATAGGGCAGCGAGGCATTCAATTCGGGAATGGATCGGCCGCTGTCGCCCCTCAGGCCGACGAAGGGCACGTTGACTTGGGGCAGGAGCTTCAGGAGATTGAAGGGACTCTCGAACCCAGTGCCACCGTTGGGATTCTCCGAATCGTAAATGCTAAGGTGCGAGGCCACGTAGTCCGGTGTAATCAGATAGGAGTCGTAGCCGACGAGATCAAGGACTTTGGGGTGGAGTTCGAGGTTGATCAGGCCATCGTTGCGGATTTCGGGGGTGACTTCCATATAGACGCCCATCAATTCAAGATCCCAGTCGGCATGCTGTACAAAGGGGCTGGTGTCCTGTTTGTTGATCTCGAAGGATTTGGGAATCATTTGATCTTCCCCGACCTGAATTATGGCCGGGCTGCGGTCGCGGGTGACGACCCGCGGGGCGGAGAGGACATCGCTGTCATCCGACTGCTCCAGCGCACTGATCAGTAGACCCCACCGAAATGATCCGGTGTTTTTGGAGACCGCAAGAAGGCCTGCGGACGGGGCGCCGCCTAGAGCCATTGATGCGGTGCGCAGCCCGCTGGCGAGAAGATCCTGCCCGACCGGGAGAACGAGGTCGTCGAAAAGCTGCAGGGCGCCGCCGTCATTGCTGTCGAACCGCCAGCCGAAGCCCAGTTCGTTCAGCGTTTTCTGGCCGACCTCGATAAATTTGGTTTCGATTTCAACCTGATGGCCCATGAGATTTTTCTGCTCGCGCTGGTAGCCGGCAAGCACCTTCTCGATGGCCAGCAGGTTCTCCGGGGTCTGGTGCACAAACAGGCATTGAAACTCCGGCAGGTAACGGGCCGATGTTTTTCGGGGGAAGGGAACGCTTTTGAAAAAGCCGGTTACATCAACCGTGGGCGCGGATTTGTCTGCCGCGTCCGCCTGCAGCAGATCGCCGATTCTGTCGCTGACGGTATAGGAGCGGAAGAGAATGTTGTTGGAGGCGTCCCATGCGTCTTCAACAGCCAGTTCACCTTCTTTTTGCGCTTTCTCATGCTCCGTCGCGCCAGCGAAGATCGCTTTTGCACCGTTTGCCGTAGTGATGGTCTCATCCTTGGCGTATTTAATGACATCGCCGGCCACGTTGATCGTGTCGCCCGGGATGGATTTTATCTCCTTGACCGCGCTTTCGAGGACGACATCGCTGTCGAGCGCATAGTCCTCTGCGGTGATGATGGTTTCTGCAAACCCGGATGCTGTCATCAGCACTGCGGCAACAATCCCTACGGTTCTACTTCGCATAGTCTTCTCCTTGACTGGATTCCGATCCTAGTAATGAGTCCGGACTCGCCGGGCGTTGTTCGTATGGTGCGCCTCTACCGCCAGAAAAGCAAGAATGCGTCGCAGGCTTGATCGAACGGTTGTTGTTCGTCCTGCAACAGGTCTTCTTAGGTGTCTATCTTTTGTCCACATGATATACAACTTGCGCTTTTTGGTAAGAAACTCGGGCTAATGAGGCACGGACGATAAAATGCACTAGAATAACGCGAGTGCCTAGCTGGCCAAAGGGATAGTTTTCTGAATCAGCGAAACGTTTCGCCGACTTGTTCGGGATTTGACAGACGGGTTGATTTAAAAATGAACTTTGAAGACGAATGGTTTGGAGGTTGTTGCGAAAGCGGGACGGCTCGTCTTCATTTTGGAAACACGTCTGGCTAACAGAGCGCAACAAGCCATGTGGTTTCGAAGGCAATGGCGCCGAAGGCCCGAATAATTTTCCAGGCATTGGAAAAAGAAACGGAAGATGTTCCAATCCTTGGAACTATCCCGAAGGGTTGGAGTAAACTTGCGCCGGGGATTGTTCTGTTTTTCCAATGTCTGGATTTCTCTCAATGCGCTTGGGAGAACCCTGTTGGGAACAGAGGAGATTTAACCTCGGGATACAAAAAAAGACACGGAAGTATCATTAACTTCCGTGTCTTCTGTATTTCGATGTTAAGATTTAAAACAGCGGCGAATACGACCGCAGGGAGTGGCGGCCGGGTTATTTCACGACAGTGAAGGTCGCCGAGAAGTTGGCTCCGCCGTTGTTCTCAACATGCGTTCCGTCAGTAGACATGGCATCGATGTAGACGCTGATCGTGTGCGTTCCGGCGGCAAGGCCGGAAAGCAAATCGACGGTGGAGTCTGCGGTATACCAGCGCTGGTCGCCCGTCTTCCCATCCAGATTGTCCTCGTTGAAGGTGAGGGGGTAGGCCGGGGAAAAGGAACCCGAATCGATCTTGATATAGATGTTGGCGCCGGTGACGTCGCTGCCTTCGTTTTTCCACGTCAGAATTTCTCCGCCCTTGAAGGCGAGTTTGTCCGTGCCCTGCACAAAGGTTCCGAGGTTCGGGCTCGGCAAAGCGGTTGTTCCCCAGCCGATTGAATTCAGCGCGGGATAAGAGTTGACGGGAGTATGACGCGAATCACCCGTCAGAGTGAGTTCGTAGAGTGTTAATGCCCCTTTGTTGTTGAGGACAACGCCGGTGCCAAAAATACCGGATGCCGCGTGTGCGCTACCGATAGTTAGAACTAATGCAATGATGGTGGTGAGGATTCGTTTCATATTTCTATCTCCTTAATTATTACATGCAGTATGACCTGTACCTGAATCATGTTCTGATCAGGACCGAGGAGGATCCCCTTTCCTGATGCGACCCGACCCGTGCATGTTGCCTTTAATAATGGAATTTGTACAGCTAGCCAAACGGATAGAATGCGATTTGTTCGACCCCGTGAAAATACTATCCTCGTGGCTAGCTAGACAGTTTTCTACATCCCTGTCAGTCTGCTGACCCTGCCGCCGAAATTTGTGTAATGCAGTAGCGTGTGGAGAGTTCATGTGGGTTGTATGACTGCTGGATCAAAACTTAATCTTGGGAAAATGAACGGATTGTGGCTGGTCGCATGTTTTGTGATGAGCTTGGCCACTCAGGTTCACGCATCGAGGTGCACGATCAGCCCGGCCGTCCCGGTGTCAGGTCGCCTGGTGACAGTGACATATAATCCTGCCGGCGGCCCGCTGGATGGTGCAGGCACGGTCTATATCCATAAGGGGGTCAATGGCTGGGGGCAGGTCGACAACGTGCCAATGAGCCGCTCGAATGGTTTGTGGACCCTTACCTATTCATGTCCCCAGATGGCTGATCGTCTCAACTATGCCTTCCACAACGGAAGCGGAACCTGGGATAACAATAATCATGTCGACTGGCGTTTCGCAGTGTCCGTTCCGGACGTAGGATCTCCGTCGCTTCCCGCCAAAGCCAGCAAGGCAAACGTGATGATGCAGGGGTTTTACTGGGATTGCCCGTCGGGATGGTACCGGACGATGGCCGCCAAGGCCGGCGAACTCCGCGATATGCGGGACGGATGGGGGATTGACCGCATCTGGTTCCCGCCGCCGCAAAAGAGCGACTCCGGGGGGTATTCCATGGGGTACGATCCCTACGACTACTATGATCTGGGCGAATACGATCAGAAAGGAACGACCGCGACTCACTTTGGCACGCAGAGGGAGCTGAAACAAACCATCAAGGCCTATCAGGCGAAGGGCATTGTCTGCATGGCCGATATGGTTCTCAACCACCGGCTCGGGGGCAAGGCGGAATCCAATCCCAACTGCGGCGGGGCCAGCACCTGGACCGATTTCAGCGGTGTGGCGAGCGGCGAGTGCGCATGGCGCTACAACCAGTTCCACCCTTCGAGCCATGAGAAGTCCGACGAGGCCCCTTTCAAGGATTTCCCCGATATCTGTCATGTAATCGGAAATACAAAGGGGGCCGCCGCCCGCGACCTTGTCCAGTGGGGAAACTGGCTGATGGACTCGGCCAATGCAGGGTTCGACGGCGGGTGGCGCTTTGATTACGTCACAGGGATTCACCCCTCGTTTCTGGCGGATTTCCGGATCGGAACCGGCAATGCCTTTGGCATTCTCGAATGCTGGGACGGTATCGAGGTCATCGAGTCGTATGTGAAGTACAGCGGCAACACTCCGGCCTTCGACTTTCCTGCCTTCTACACCATGGCGCAGGTGTTCAATCACGGTGCGAATATCGGACAGCTGGTTGATCCAAAAAAGGTTTTTGCCGCGAAAAACCCGGCTCGGGCCGTGACCTTTGTTGCCAACCACGATACAGACAAGGACGCGCACGTCGAATCCATCACCCGCAACACGATGCTCGCCTATGCCTTTATTCTTACCTATCAGGGCTATCCCTGCATCTTCTGGAAGGATTATTTCGATCGGGGCATGGCAACCCTCGGCGGGCAGAAGGGCAATGGCATCAAACCGCTGGTGTGGGTGCGTGGCGCGCTGGGCGGCGGACAGCCCGAGATCCAACTTTTTAAAACCGATAGAAACGACCTGCTCATCTACGGGACGCTGAACGGATCAAGTAGCGCCCCCGGCTATATCGTTGTCATCAACAATAATCCCGCATCAGCGCGGGCTGCGACGGTGAGCACGGCCAACTCGTTTCTTCAGGGCAAAACGCTTCAATGCTATGCCTGGTATTCTTACGTCCAGGGCCAGAATGTGCAACCCGCCGATGTGCCCTGCAGTACCGGCGGGGTCATGGTGGTTAAGGCACCCCCGAGGGGCTATGCAGTTTATTCGGCGGCACCGGCGATGGTGGCGTCAAGGGAACAGAAACAGAGCAAGGAGTAAATGATGGGCATAATTGATATCATAGTTTTTGTTGGTTTTGTGGCGGCCGTATTGTTTGTCGGCCTATACAAATCCAAGGGGGAGAAGACACACAGTGACCACGGCGCGGCGGATTACTTTCTTGCCGGCCGCGGATTGACCTGGTGGCTGATCGGCTTCTCTCTGATCGCAGCCAATATCTCTGCCGAGCAGTTCGTGGGCATGTCGGGCCAGGGTGCCGGTCTCTATGGACTGTCTGTTTCCAGTTGGGAATGGATTGCCGCCATTACGCTGGTGGTCGTTGCCTTCGTATTGCTTCCCTATTTTCTCCGTTCCGGAATCACCACGATCCCCGAATTCCTTGAAATGCGCTACAACCACTGGGCTCGCCTTTTCATGACGCTCTCCATGATGCTCATCCTGATCGGCGTCAGCCTGATCGGCGTGATCTATGCCGGAGCCCTCACCTTGAAAGAGCTGATGGTTTCATACGACGTCAATCTTTCGCTGGCCGGTTGCTGCTGGGCGCTGGGCGCCATGGCCGCCATCTATGTCGCGGTCGGCGGACTGAAAGCCTGTGCCTGGGCCGACCTGCTGCAGGGTTCCGCCCTGATCGTCGGGGGCGGGGTCATCACCTATTTTGCTTTTAATGCGCTCGCCGGAGCGAACGTTTCCGAGCTGGTCGCCTCAACCGGAGCGGCGGCAGTCGTCGATCAGGGTGCCGGGGTCATGGAAAAATTCAGCGCATTGAACGACTCGGCCATGCACATGGGCAGCAACCCAACGATGCCCTGGCCCATTCTGATTTTGGGTATCTGGATTCCGAACTTCTACTACTGGGGCCTCAACCAGTACATCACCCAGCGTATTCTCGGCTCCGCGTCTCTGGCTGAGGGGCAAAAAGGTCTGGTGCTCGCCGGTTTCCTCAAGCTGATCATCCCGTTTGTCATCGTGATTCCAGGGATCATCGCCTTCAACCTGTTCAGTAAGGACATGGAAAAAAATGCAGGAAATGCGCTTGCGGTCTATGAGCAGGCCGTTGCCAATCCGGCATCTGTTCAGGTCTTCAAGCTGGATTCAAAATGGGAAAATTCCAATCCGGTGAAAGCGGCGGAAGTGATGGCATACAACAGTGCAGTGATCGCCCGCGTCGGTAACGGCATTGAAGAAGTTTCACTGAACTCCTATAAATACGACTCGGCTCTCGGCCTGTTGATCACAAAACTGATTCCCCGGAACAAAGGAATTCTGGGCTTCGTGATTGCCGCGCTGCTTGGCGCGATTGTTTCGTCGCTGGCCGCGGTTCTCAATGCCGCCTCCACGTTGTTGACGATGGATGTCTATCAGCGCTACATCAATCGCAAGGCCTCGCAGTTCAGGCTGGTTACCATGGGTCGTGTTTTCATTGGTGTGTTTGTGGTGATCGGCTGTGTGGTTGCCCCGATGCTGGTAAACAACAAGAGCGTCTTTGAATTCATCCAGAAATTCCAGGGTTTTGTCTCCACCGGGATTCTGGCGGTCTTCATTTACGGATTGTTAAACCGCACGTCTGCGCCTTGGGCCGGAGTGATTGGTCTGGTCGCGAACCCGATCATCTACGGGATCCTGACGACCGTTTATCCGGAGATGCACTTCCTTTACAGCATGGCCTACTCGCTGCTGATCGTGCTCGCCATTATGACCGCATACGGCCTCGTCTGGAAACAGGAGCGGGTTGTGTTCGCGCACAACACCACCATGGATCTGACCTCCTCCAAGGGGGCTCTCGTGGCGGGTCTGGTTGTCTGCGCCCTCACCGTAGCGCTCTACGTCATATTCTGGTAACGAAAAACTAAGACCCGGCCTTGGGCTTTAGCCTGAGAGCCGGGAATCCTCAACTGCTTCCCGGACGTTTAGCGCCCTGAGTGCCGGACAAACATTCGGGGTCGATTTCGGCCACACCTCAACCGTCAATGGGGAGATGGGTCTGAAGCTGAAGATCATTTCCAAAGGCCTCTGATTCCTGTCTGACAAAAGAGGGAGGCTGATGGATTTTCGAAAAGCTCATTCCCTAAACCCATGGTGAGTTTCTTTTTGACCGGATAACAGGACGAGCCGGATTCTGATTACTGGATATTGGTCTAGAACATCCTGCTGTTTCTCTTGCCTGCGAAAATCGGGAAGAGCCGGATAAAATTACGAGAAAAGTTCCAACCCTTGGAAACTTTTCTTCCAAACCTTGGAAAAAAGCCGCAGAGCATAAAAAGGAACCCTGCGATGCAGGCCGGCTTTCCGGGGAGCTTACACTTCTTGCATCAGATGTCTTTCGCGCCGCAGAATCCAGGCGGAGATGCCGCCCAGGCCGAACAGAAGAGCCGTCGCCGGTTCGGGAATTGCCCGGACGGAGGTGTAGCTTCCGTCAAAGCCGGTGGTGATCAGGCCCGATGCGTTTCCGATGGCCAGCGTCTCCCATGTCGATCCGTTCCAGATCTTCAGATTGGAGCTGCCGAGATAGGTCAGCAGGTCGCCGGTGTCCGAAACGTCGCTCTCAACCTTGAGCATGTTGCCGAACGACAGGTAGAAATTATTGACGCCGGATGTATCGGCGGTGGCAGCCAGCCAGAGGGCATTGCCCTCGTTGCCGTCGCCGTCCATGGTGCCGATGTACACCGCCGTGGCGGTTAGCGCGCCGTGGAGGAACAGATCGTTGAGGTCGGAGGTGTCCGCCTTGCCGATATAGACCGCCTTGCCGACGGCGGTCACGTCGCCGGCGTCGCCGGCGGAAAGGGTCACCGCGTTGTCGTCGGTCGTTTCGCCGATGATCCAGTCGGTGCGAGATTCAAAGCTGATTCCGGAAATGGTTTTGGAGGCGCCGCCGTCATTGAGCGTGGTGATCGATTTGACGCTGCCCGAGTAGGCTTTGCCGGAACTTGCGACCGCCCCGTCGCCGTTCTGCGCCCCGATCAGAAACCGGTCGCCGTCCAGGTTTGCGGAGCAGCCGAAGGCGTCATAGGCCGCGCCGTCGGAGGCGGTCAGCTTGACATCTTCAGTGACGGTGCCGGCGGCGGTGTCGAGGTTGCGGAACAGATAGGCCGAGCCCGACTCGTCGCCGTTGTCATCATCCTGGTATGCACCGATAAGACCGGCGGAGCCCGAGAGACTCACGGAGTGGCCGAAATAATCAGAGGCCGCGCCATCGGAGGCGGTCAGCTTGACATTTTCAGTGACGGTGCCGGCGGCGGTGTCGAGGTTGCGGAACAAATAAGCCGACCCCGAGTAGCCGCCATCGCCGTATGCGCCGACGAGCCCGGCGGAGCCCGAGAGGCTTGCGGAGCGGCCGAAGGCATCATAGGCCGCGCCGTCGGAGGCGGTCAGCTTGACATCTTCAGTGACGGTGCCGCTGGCGGTGTCGAGATTGCGGAACAGATAGGCGGAGCCCGAGTAAGCGCCATCCCCGTATGCGCCGACGAGACCGGCGGAGCCCGAGAGGCTTGAGGAGCAGCCGAAAAAATCAGAGGCCGCGCCGTCGGAGGCGGTCAGTCTGGCATCTTCAGTGGCGGTGTCGAGATTGCGGAACAGATAGGCCGAGCCCGAGTCGTTGCCGTTGTCGTCATCTCGGTAAGCGCCGACGAGCCCGGCGGAGCCCGAGAGGCTTGCGGAACGGCCGAAGGCATCATAGGCCGAGCCGTCGGAGGCCTGTAGCTTCGCCGCATCAAGCGGTGCTCCTGAAACCGCCAGCAACATCAGCGCTGTCATCCATAGACACGTCTTCATAACGTAACCCCTGCCGTTTGTCGGGAACGGAAGAATATCCCGATTTGTCCGAATCGGCAAGGTATACTTGTGTTTGCCAACGTGTCGCCGGCAGCAGGGGCAAGGCGCATCGGCCGGTCTGGAACAGCTTCTGGTTGTCCATGAAGGAGTGCCCGGGCGATCGAACTCCGGCGGAGACCATGCGGACAATGCTTTGTTGCATTGAGAAACTGAATTCGCGGGTCTGGAAGCCGGATGATCCGGCTTGCATAAAATTTTCCAATGATTGGAAAATCAAGTGGCTGCCGGCACTGCCGAGTTGCCGCGCTTCTGCGAGTCGCTTCTTTTGGTTAACACCCAAAGCACTTTCGCTAGCGCTCAGATCCAATGTCTGGAAAAACTGCGGCGAAAAGTTCCAAATCCTGGAACAAAGCTACTCCGGCAGTGTGGCCTGCACTTTGCAGAAGCAGTTGCTCCAGGTTGCTGCTCGTTTCTACGGGTATTCAACCTCGAATTTGTAGAACCTGACGGGCGGCAGACTGGGATCTTCGTCAGTCCAAGCCTGAACGGTGCCGTTTCCATCCAGCGGCACGGGCGTGGCCAAAGTCCAGTCGCCGGGCGGTGCCGTCAACAAGTTGTTCTTATACCAGATTGTATACTTGCGTCCGGCTTTGGTGGAGAATCGAATCACCATGCCGAGAGAATCAGTCTGGATCGAGTCGATGGCCGGGAAGTCCGCGGCGTTGTTGAGTTCCGTGCCCGCAATATACTCGCCGCCGTTATTCACCCCGTCATTGTCTTCGTCGGCATCTGCGTCGGAGCCGCTGTCCGGATCGAGGAAGTCGTACTGCAACTCGAAGTCGTCCGGCACCCCGTCGGCGTCGGCGTCGGCGTCGTTGAGCCCAAGGCCCAGCGAGAAGGAGAAGGTGCCGGAGCCGTACAGTTCGACCTGATGCGTCTGGGCCTGATTCCGCATGTTGATGGTGAAGAAGTCGTAGCCGAAGGTGGAACCGTCATCGATGGCGGTCGGGTTATACACCGTGTTTGTTCCCAACCTCAGCGCGGCGGTTGCGGGATTTTCGGAATTGGCGTTGGCAAGGCTCAGTGCGGTTCCGTTGATCTGCAGGCCGCCCAGGTTCTGCTGGCCATGCTTCAGCAGGTCGAGCAGGTTGGGGGAGAGCCCGTTGCGCACATACAGGGTGTTCAAATCTCCGCCCAGCGTGTAGGTGATGTCGAAGGCCACATCGGTGTCTCCCAGCGTAATCGACTTGGTGATCTTCCCGTCCGATGTGTTGAAATGCCAACCCGTGCCGAAGGGTGCGGCGGCGGCGTTGTACTGTTCGTTGACATATTGGGTGGTTCCGTCCGCTCCGTCGTCAGCGAACCAGTCCTTCAGGCAGGACGTGCGGAACGCGACAACCGCGCCGGTGCCATCGACGCTCGTGTCGCCTTCCAACTCCGTCTCCGATCCGGAATAGCCGACCGGGTTGCCGACCATCTGGAAGACTTCGCCGCTGGTCGGGTCGCGTGTCCACGCCGCCGTCATCCGTCCGCCGGTTTTTTCGAAGACGGCGAAAACTCTCGCGTTGTACAGCAGGTATTCGTTGATGCCGTCCAGATCGATGTCTTCCATTTGCACCGCCGCATTCGCGGGCGGCGAGGCGGCCCACTGTTCCACCCGCCCGTAGATGGCTGCCATGCGGGTCTGGGACTGAGCGAATTTGGCAAAGTCGGCCATGTTGTCGTACGTTGTGTCGGGATAGACGAATTCGCCGGTGGAGAATTTGGTCAGATTTACCGAGCTGTGGGTTTGCTCGTGAAATGCCGTTTCAAATACCGAGGCGTGCATTGTTGCCCGGGCGAGCTGTCCGAGCGAGCTGTCCGGCTCGGCGATCTGGGAGACTTCCGCCCAGGCGTTGCTTACGATTCCGCCGGAGTAGAGCGAGCCGTACTCGGTGGGAACCGGAACGCCCGGCAGGACATCGAACTGGTGATGCTCAAGGCCCTGATTGATGCCGGAGCCGACGTACCAGTTGTCGTAGTTCCCCTGCGCCGCATACTGGATCCAGTTGTGTCCCGTCTTATCCAGCGTCAGCCCCGTCCCGCGATCCACCCGGTTCCAGATGTCGCCAACACCGTCCAGCGGCATGGAAATATCCACCTCGTTGTTGGCAATCTGGTCGGGTGTGACGATTTTAATCCATCCCTTGCCGGCCATCCAGCGGATCAGCCGGTCATAGCCGTCTGCCTTGGAGGCATCGCCGAATTCCCCCCAGTCCATCTGGATCGTTATCACCTGGGGATGCTGGTTATCCCACATCCCTGAACGGGCGCGACGGCTCAGTACTTTTCGGAGGTCGATGGCGGCTCCCCCGTCGTGGCTTTGGAACCGGAAATCGTATTGCTTGTCCGAGATCGGAATGCAGTTGATCCCGTTCACCGCATTGATCCGGTGCGCGTTGTCGCCTGTAACTTCATCAATGCCAAACCAATGGTAGAGGTGCTGCGATTGATCGATAAAGGTGTAGTCAAAACCCAATGCCTGGATTTTGGATAAAACATCGTGATCGAGCACTCGCTCGGGTGTCCAGAACACGTTGGTGGATACGGCGGATGGTCCGTACAGATCATTCAAAAACTCCGTGGCGAGCGCAACGTTGTCGAGGTTGTAGGCCGGAGTGAAGTACGGCATGAGGTGATCCGCAAACGTGCTGGCCATGAGGTCGATCACATCATCGGCAATCAGATCTCCGATTCGCGTGTTCAGCGCGGGACCGTCCCGCCATGCCGGGCTCGTATTGGTGTCCACCCGGGCCCATTGGATGGCCGAGGCCAGCGTCGGCGTGATGTGCATCGACAAGGGCGCCGAGAACGCTTCGTGCGCATCCAGCGGGCGGTAGAAGCCCCCGCTTTCGCCGTCGTTGACCAGATCCTGGATCACGTTGCCGGACTGGACGTGCTGGTTGCCGTGGATAAGCGGAATCACCTTGATCTGCTGGCCGCGGTTGTTGTCGGCATTGACTCCGACCCATTGAGCCAGCGATTTCAGGGCAATTCGTCCGTCATAGCGTTGCCGATCCACATCGCCGTGGATGATGCCGGTGAAATCTTCCGCAATCCAGTCTGTGCGAATGGAATCCTGAATGTCGGGACCGTCCAGTTCTCCCGCGCCCCCGTCCGTGCCGTCACGGGTGGTGAAGACCTGGAAGTTGAGCTGCGCGAAATTGCCGTTCCACCCGGCATCGAGCAGGGCCTGGCGGTGTATGGAGAACTCGACGGAATCCTGCTCGGAGTTGAAGTAGGCCGTCTTGAATCCGGCGGCATGGGCTTGCGTCCGCACATCCACGTCGGTCGGGCCATAAACGATGGTGTCATCCAGCGTATCGGTATCCGCGCTGCCGGGTATGTTCACATACACGGTGCCGTTGTCACCGTCATAGAGGGCCACGATGGCCTCCCAGCGCATGTCGGTGAGGACGTCGATGTTGTCCACGATCTTCCGCTCGCCGATCGCGGTATTGCCGGTGTCGATGACGACATAGATGTCCAGCCCGCTGTCCTCGGCAAAGGCGGCCAGATCCAGCATATCCACGCGGAAATAGAAGTTTCCGTCGCCCCCGTTTGTGACGATACCTCCATCCTGCGCGTAGAAGGCGAGCAGGTCGCGGGAGGATTCAAGCCCGTCGCTGGCCCACGGACGGTAGTAGACGTCGCCCCCGTTGCCCGTGGCCTCCAGGTCATCGTAGTTATCCAGTGCGATGAGATCTTCGTCTTTCCAGTCGGTGAATTCCCGGGCATTTACGACCGCGCCAACCACGACCGCGTCCTGAGGGCCAATCACGATCGAAGGCGGCGGCGGCGGTTCGCCGGAATCGAACACCTTCGGATTCGTTCCGTTGAGCAATTCCGCCAGATTATTTACTCCGTCGCTATCCGGATCTCCCAGAGGCCCCTGTTCCACATCCCCATCCGCGGCAGTGGCGGTGCTCAGATTATCGGTTCCGTTATCCAGCGGGTTGAGGCTGTAGGTGACTTCCCACCCGTCGGGCAGGCCGTCGCCGTCGGTATCGCTGTTCAACGGGTCGGATTCCGTCCACGCTTCCCCGGCGTCGTATTCGTGATCGCCGTCCGTGTCGCCATCAAGGATGCCGTTGAGATTTTTGTCTTCGCCGTAGCCGTCACTCAGCCCGTCCTGGTCTGTGTCGGCATTGTTCGGGTCTGTTTCGAGCCAGGTATCGGTCGTGTCGTACTGCCCGTCCGGCCAATCCCGTTCGAGCCAGGGATCCCAGTCCGGCGGGATGGGCGCGCCGTCGCCGTCGACCCATCCGTTGCGGTTGGCATCTTCGAGACCATCGGGCAGGCCGTCGAAGTCCGTATCGGGATTATTGGGGTCGGTCGTCGTTCCGGCTTTTAACTCGGTTTTGTCTCCGGCGGCGTAGGTGGAGACAGCGGGAACCCGGTTAAAATTATCGAAGGTGTTGTAGAAGGGGGGATCCAGGTCGCTGATAAAGTTGGGATAGCCGTCGCCGTCAGTATCCGTTGCGGTGAGTGTTTCGTTCGTATCGAACGGAAGCCGCCATCCCAGCTCCAGCCCGTCGGGCAGCCCGTCGCCGTCGCTATCCGCGCTCAACGGCTCGGTGAGTCCGTAGATCCGCCAGGCGTGCACGTCCGCGTTGACCCATTCCGTGATGGGGGTGGTCGGCAACTGCTTGGGCGTCGCTTCGTCGAGATCGGCAATCCCGTCGTCATCATCGTCGAGATCGTTGGTGCTCACGTTCACGGTTTCACGGAGAATGACCCGGGCCTCCCGCCAGGCCGATGCCTCCACGGTGTTGGTGTTGCCGTCGGTATCAACATTGGCAAGCAAGCGGAACGCACCTTCGATCTGGGCGGCATCGTTGGTCAACGGGAAGTTCCACGTGAAATTCCAGCCCAGATAATCGTTCGTGGTCACCGGGTTGCCGACTGCGGCGACGACGGTTCCGGTTCCCTGAGAAAAGGCAATAGCGACGTTCTGAGCGTTGGTCTCCGTTTCCACATACACCGCGTATTGGCGCTGGGTCGCGACCGGCGACGCGACGTCCGGCAGAACGATGTAGAAGGGATCTCCCTGCTCATCGGAAACCGGGGGCGTCACAATATTCACGAACGGCTCGACCACCGGGGCCGAAAGGAAAACCCGACGGGCGGACAGGGGCGGATAGCCTTCCCGCTCGTAATCCACTTCAAGCGCATGCTGGTAGCTCGACACATCGTTGAAGTAGTTATCCATCGTGAAGGCCAGCGCGTGGTAGTCTGCGCTCTCGTCGTAGTTGATCGAGTAGGTGGTGCGCGATTGCAGGTTGCTGTCGATGCTCAGGGTGAGGGTGTCCAGAAGTTCCGCCTCTGTGAGTCCATCGGCCAGCGATTTGGAGAAATAAATCTTGGCCACGTAATCCGGCCCGACCATTTCCCCGTCGCTCTGGGGATAGGCCACGAAGAAGCGAACATCCGGCCCGCTGGTATTCACATTGCGGATCAATGTGGTGAAATGGCCGTCCACGTCGCTCAGCGTATTGTTCGTCGAGGAAGAGGCTTCCCTCAGGCGCACCTCGATTTGGGCGCTCCCGCTGGCGGGAATGTTGACGTATTCAAAGCGCCATTCCTGCGGGTAATCCGAATCAATGGAGATACCGGGCTCCATATTGAGAGCCGGAACCCAGGCTCCGTTGCCCTGATCCACGCCCGTCGCGCTGTCGTCGTTTCCTGCATCGTTGTCGGTGATCCGATAGGAAACCTCGCCTACACTCCTGTCGCCACGAACCACGAACCCATACGTGGACCCATAGATGGTCTCGCCGTCGCTCGCGGGGTAAATGATCTCCCCTTCGGGCCGCTTGGTATCGTAATAGAACGTCTGGACATTCAGGTTGTACAGAGCCGCCGCACCCAGGCGGTTCAGGAAGGTCTTGGTTCGGAGCATATGATAGCCTTCTTCGAGCCCCGTCCGTTCCGTGCCGAAGTCGTTATGCGGCCGGTAGGCCACTGTTGCGGCATTGAAATTGGTGACAGCGAACATGGTTTCCATCGGCTTCTTCAGGTAGATGTCGTTGCCGCTGAACGGAAAGATGCTGCCCTCATCGAGATGGCTCGCGCCGATCTTGTATCGGACGACCGTGCCCGAAATCTGGGCGGGAAGAGTTCCTTTCCACCAGTCCGGCGTCCCGGTGCCGTCCGGTGTTCCGGCGCTGTCAAAGGTCAATTCGGCGACCTGCGTGGTTCCCTTGCCGACCCCTCCGCTGCCTTCGGGATAGCTGGTGCCGTCGGTCGTATAGTAGAGGTAGGCCTTCTGCGGCTGCCCCGCGTAACCGATTTTCACCCAGACCGTGACGTTTGAACCGGCCGCGTTTTCCGGGGCGGGTGTAAACTGCAGCGTGGCGGATTCATTGAAGGACGCCGGATCGTGCCAGACCCAATTAATGGTGCCCGTGTTCGGGCCACTGCCTGAATTAACGGTAACGCCGGCCGACCCGATGGTCGTCTCGTAGGATTCCGCACCCACGGAGCCGATCACGTTGCGCGCCGTGTTCTCCGCGGCGAATTTTTCGGCAATCCGGTGGACAAACTGCATGTTCTCGTAGCCTATATACATGTCGTAGCTCAACGCGGGTACGCGGTCCCGCAAGTCGCCGGTCAGCGGCCCGAGTCCCATCTGGGAGTTCACGTCCATACCGCCGTCGAGTCTGACCAGAATGCTCTCTGCCGAGCCATCAGCACGGGCGATGAGGGTCAGGTTTGATCCGTTGGTGATTCGAGGAATGGGGAGCTCGTACTGCAGGTCGCCCGGCGTGTCGCCCGGCACGCCGTAGGGGTTGAAGTTCGGGTCGCCCGCGAAGCCGTCCTTCCGGACGTGCAGCATCGTTCCGACCGGCTGGCCGTCCTGCAGGATTTCCAGCGGCTTGACCTCTGCAAAATATCCGTCGTCCCAGACCGCAGGCATCTCCGGAACCCGCCAGGAGAAGGCGAAGAAGCCCCCTTCGGGAACAACCGGATTGTAGCCTTCGTCGTTTTTGATCTCGCCGCCCCACACGTTGACGTAGAAACCGCCGCCGTACTTGGAGTAGTTGTACAGTCGTGCCCCTTCCGCAAAGCTGGTGGTCCAGCCTCTCGCCTGCCCCCCGGCCCCGTTGCGCGCCATCATGTAGGCCATGATGACCGCGTTGCCCGCGTCTCCCGTTTCCCGAAAGTCCTGGCGTTCATAGGCGACATAGCTGTCGTCGCTATATTTGGGGATCTGATAGCCGCGGCCGAAGAGCTGGTTGATATAAAGCAGGTTCAGCAGATGATTGTCGCCATACTGCCCCAGGAACGGATTGTCGCCATGCTGAGGGAAGAACTTCCCCGCCGAGTCGGGATACTGGGTTTCGTTGTAGCCATCTGTGTAGATGATCGGAAGTCCGGCGCGCGTGAGAAGGAGGGCGTGGGCGGAGGGACGGTCATAGATGGACATGAAGTTAAAGTCGTGGCTTCCGGTGAACATGACCGATTCGTTGACCCCATAGGTATAGATTCCCGGCTGGTCGTTCCCGGCCAGACTCCCCCATCCGGCCACCGCGCCCGGAAGGCCGTTCAGCAGGTCGTTATCCGCCATGCGCATTCCCGAGTCGACATAGGGTCCCTGTGGCGGCGGATTTCCGAGGTGTTCACCAAAAAGCATGGCGTCGTCGCGCCCTTGGTCGGTGTTGAAAAGCGAGTCGCGATGGTTGCTCCAGTCCGTATACCCGTGGGTCACATTGAACTGCTCCTGAATCTGCCCGTTATAGCCCCAGTTCGAGCTGCCCTTCGGCTCATCCACTTTCCCGAAAAAGTAGTAGGGCACATGCTTGACCGCGTCCAGCCGGAATCCGTCCACGTGAGCTTTATCGACAAACCAGCGTACCGCGCGGAAAAGCAGCGAGTTGACATCCTCGGAAACCGGATTGCCCATGTTGTAGATGCCGTCCCCCATACCGTGGGCGACGTCCTGCCAGCCGGGGCGGTTGGGGTCTAATCCGGTATCCGTGAACGGTTCGCTGTCCTCACCTGAATCATGCTGTCCGTTTCCATTCGCATCGTCCCAGTCGAAACGGCCGTTCCCTGCGCCGGTATTCGATGCGCCGTAGCCGGTATCGTCGAAGGGCTCGTTGTTGGCGAAGGTATAGACCGCTCCGCCATCACCGTTCGTACCGACCTGAATATCGGTGTCCAGATAGTACTCCGGATTGTCCGGATGGCGGATTCCCCAGTATTTCGGGAACTGCGCCCCCTCATAATCGCCGAAACTGGTATTGGGATTTTCCTGGGCAATATCCAGGCCGAACTCGTTCCGGTTCAAGATCTGCCATTCATCCGAATAGTCCGGGCTGGGCGGTCGCCGATAGAATCCGCCCGGTGTGCGGATCAGGTGGAAATCCTCGGGAACGAACCCGGGCTGGGAAAAAATGGAAACATTCTCGTCGTAGCCCGGGGTCGGTCCGCCGTTGTGGGCCATGACGTTGTCGAAATAGACACGAATACCGAAGCGGTGGGCCGTTTCTACCAGTTCCAAAAGTTCCGCCTCGGTGCCGTGCCGTGTAGAAACGCCGCCCATTTGATTTTTCGAACCCATATCGAAGCGGTCGAAGGTATCGAACCCGATTGAAAACTGGCTGCCGGCCTTGAACGGAGGGGGAAGCCAGAGCGCGGTCCATCCCGCTTCGGCAAGTTCTGGAATCCTGGCCGTAATCTCGGGCCACGTGGTCGAGAAGTATTGAAGAATGGTCTCCGCCCGGGCCGGGCAAACCATGAGGCACGTCCCCAATGCCAGAAGAGCAAGAATGCCCCGCAGACCTGCTCGACTGCATGTTGTTCGGCCGGCAATATGGGTTCCTAGATGTCTATCTTTTGTCCACATGGTTAAATCTCCGACTTTCTCCATAAATCGCCTTTGCCCCGCGCACAACAAGCCCGAACCGACAGGCCGGTTTTATGGCGCCACAATAAAGTCCGCTAATAGAGGACTGCTAATAGAATACACTGGA
>JAEIOF010000027.1 GCA_016342445.1 Verrucomicrobiota bacterium
GGTCACCGTGGTCACCGGCGAAGCGAAGTTCCTCGGGCAGAAAACGGTGCAGGTCGGCGACGAGATTTACGAAGGCGAAAACATCGTGATCGCCACCGGCTCGTCACCCTTTGTTCCGCCAATCCCCGGCGCGGATCAGCCGCATGTGATGACCAGCACTGAAATTTTAAATATCGATAAAATGCCCGAAACCCTCGCCGTCATCGGCGGCGGGGTGATCGGCATAGAGTTCGCCAGCTTTTTCAGCAGTCTCGGTGTTCAGGTTGAAGTCATTGAAATGCTCGAGGAAATTATTCCCTTCATGGATAAGGGTCAGGCTAAAGAGTTTCGCAAAGCCCTGAAGGGGAACGTTGATTTTAATCTCGGTTGCAAGGTGACCGCCATTGACGGCCACGACGTGAAATACACCGACTCCAACGGTGAAGAACAGTCGGTGCAGGCAGATATCGTACTGATGTCGGTCGGGCGGGTTCCAAACCTTGGAAATATGGGCTTCGAAGAAGCGGGGTTGGACTTTGACTGCCGCGGCATCAAGGTCGACGAGCAGCAGCGCACCAATTTGCCGAACGTCTACGCCATCGGCGATGTGACGGGTCTTTCTCAGCTGGCGCACTCCGCCTCGCGGATGGGCGAGGTCGCATTGAACACGATTTGTGGAACGCCCGACCGTTTCCGCCGTAACGCTATTCCGTGGGCTGTTTATTCCATGCCCGAAGTCGCGGGATGCGGTTTGACCGAAGAAGAGGCCCGCGCCGCGGGTCACAATGTGCAGGCAGCCTCGCTTCCGCTCACCATGAGCGGACGCTTTCTTGCTGAAAACGGCAAGCGCGGCGCGGGCTCTGTTAAAGTCATCAAAGATGCTGACACCGATGTGCTGCTCGGCGTCCATATGGTTGGCGCGGGCGTTTCGGAAATGATTTACGGCGCGGCCGTGATGATTGAAGCCGAACTGCGCGTACAAGATATTCAGAAGATCGTGTTTCCTCACCCGACGGTTGGGGAAGTCGTTCGCGACACCATGTTTGCGCTGTAGAACGTTGATTTAACGAGAAGAGAAAAAGATCTGCGGCGTGGTCTCTGAAATTTCTGTTCGTCAGACCGCTTCACAACGCTCCGGCAACTGCGTTGTGATATACCAACGGCGCTCCGGATTCCGGAGCGCCTTTTCATTTCCCAAGTATTGGAAGGATTGAGCCCAAAAGTTCCAATCATTGGAAACGTTGCGCTTTCGTCCTTATTTCAGCTTCAGCGCGGCAAGCGCTTCCAGAAAGTCTGCGGGAATGGGAGCGGTGATGCGAAGGGCGTTTGCCGGGTCGCTCGGGTTGGGAAGGATGAGTTTGTAGGCGTGCAGCATCTGGCGCGGGAGAGTGCGCATTACGTCGGCGATTTCTTTGGAGCCGGCGTAGCCTTTGTCGCCCAGAACAGGATGCCGAACCGCGGAGAGATGCTTGCGGATCTGGTGGGTGCGGCCGGTTTTGATGCGCAGTTCGAGATAGCTGGCATGGCGGGTGCGGTCGAGGATGTTGACGAGGGTGGTCGCGGATTTTCCGTCGATGTCGCGGGTGATGGTTTGCAGCTCATCGGCGACTCGTCCGCTGACGATTGCGCGGTAGAGTTTGACAACTTTTTCTTCTTTAAAGAAGGGGATCACTGAAGCTTTGGCTTCGGCGTTTTTGGCGAAGATGACGCACCCGGTGGTTTCGCGGTCGAGGCGGTGGACGGCGCAGATTTCGGGGTTGTTGAGTTCGCGCTGCAGGCGGACTTCGAGACTTTTAGATGAGCCGTTGGTGACAATCCCGGAGGGTTTGTTGACCACGATGAGATCGCCCGATTTTTTCAGGATCTCAATTTTCTTCACTTTGGTTTCGGGGCGGGTGGTTTCGATGATGTCTTTGCGCGAGACGACATGCTTCGTCATCCAGACGCGCTGGTCGTTGACGAGCACGTGCTTTCCATCGAGCAGGGTTTTGGCCTGTTTTTTAGAGCAGCGCAGGCGGTCGGCGAGCACGTCGACCAGGAGGCCGCCGTCTTCGTGAGGTTTAACTTGGAAGCGTTCGCGATTCATTATGGGGTATCCAGTTCTGCGCACGCTTCGGCAATCAGGGCGGCGGCTTTTTCGACGTCTGCGGTGGTGATGGTGAGCGGGGGGAGCATCCGCAGAACCCGGACGGCAGTCGCCAGGGTCAGCAGACCTTTTTTCTGTAAGAGTTTCTGGAGCGGGAGGGCGCTGTCGTTGAGGACGAGCCCGACCATGAGCCCGGTGCCTCGCGCGCATTCGATCCAGTCGTACTGATCGGCAATTTTCTGCAGCTTGCTCAGGAGCAGTGCGCCCAGGGTCCGCGCGTTTTCAAGCAGGTTTTCTTTTTCGATGGTGTCGAGTACGGCGAGGGCGGCGGCGCAGGCCAGCGGCGTTCCCCCGAAGGTGGTGGCGTGGTTGCCGGGCTGGAAGACGTCGGCGACCTTGGGCGCGGCGACGATGGCGCCGATCGGGAAGCCGTTGCCGAGCGCTTTGGCGAGCGAGAAGGCGTCGGGCTGGACATCATAATTTTGGAACCCAAACCATTTTCCTGTTCGACCAATTCCGGATTGCACTTCATCAAATAAAAGCAGGGCACCCTGTTCGTCGCACAGTTTCCGCAGGCCGATCAGGAAGTCCGGGTTGGCGGGCAGAATGCCGCCTTCGCCCTGAACGGCTTCAACGAGAACGGCGGCGGTTTTTTCGGTGACGGCGTTTTTGACCGATTCGAGATTGTTGAACTCGGCGTAGACAAAGCCTTCAGGCAGGGGATAAAAACCCTTCTGCACCTTTTCCTGTCCGGTGGCGGTCAGCGTGGCCAGCGTCCGTCCATGGAAGGAGTTCTTCATGGTGACGACTTCATATTTTCCTTTTGCCGAACCCCAGAGCCGCGCGAGTTTGATGAGCCCTTCGTTGGCCTCGGCGCCGGAGTTGCAGAAGAAGCATTTGCCGCCGCCCGCGAGGCTGGAGAGTTTTTTGGCGAGCAGGGGCTGCTTTTCGTTGAAGTAGAGGTTGGAGACATGCATCAGCGTGGCGGTCTGTTCCTGAATGGCGCTGACGACGGCGGGATGGCAGTGGCCGACGTTGAGCACGGCGATGCCGGCGAGGAAGTCGAGGTATTCGTTTCCTTCGGCGTCCCAGACCCGGGTGCCGGATCCTTTCACGAGCGCGAGCTCCGGCGCATAGGTCGGGATCAAATAGGTTTTCTGCATCTCAGCAATTTCTGCGGTGTTCATTGGGTCGTCCTGATCAGTTTATAATTTCGGTTCCGACGCCTTTGTCGGTAAAGAGTTCGAGCAATAGCGAGTGGGGGAGCGAGGCGTCAATGATGTGCACCTTGCTCACGCCGGCTTTCAGCGCTTCGACTGCGCCGGCGATTTTCGGAAGCATGCCGCCGGAGATGATGCCGCGGGCGATCAGATCTTCCACCTCGCTGATTTGCAGGCTGGTGATGAGGGATTCCGGATCGGTCTGATCTTTCATCAGGCCGGGCACGTCGCTGAGGAAGACCAGCTTCCGCGCCTTGAGCGACCGGGCGATGGCATTGGCGACTTCGTCGGCGTTGACGTTGTAAAGATGGCCGTCTTCTCCCCGTCCCAGCGGTGTGATGACCGGAATGATATCCGCTTTCAGAAACGCGACGACCGGCTCGATGTCGACGTCGATTACTTTGCCGACGTAGCCCCAGTCGAGCTCCTGATTGGTTTCGGGATCGACGCCGGTGTGCTTTTTGACTTTGATGATGTCTTCGCCGTGAATACCACGCGCTTTGCCGCCGTAGTTTTCGATGATCTCGACCAGGTGCGGATTCACTTCGCCGTTGAGGACGCTTTCAACCACGTGGATCGTATCCTCATCGGTCACCCGCAGACCGTGAACAAAATTCGGATGAATGTGCGCCTCTCGCATTTTCTTGGAAACCGCCTTGCCGCCGCCGTGCACCAGAACGGGTTGCAGGCCGACGCATTCCATAAAGGCGACATCTTTGAGGATGTTGCGGTAGCCGATTTCGCTCTCCATGATCGAGCCGCCGAATTTAACGACAACGGTGTCGCCCCGGAATTTTTGAATATAGGGAAGGGCTTCGACCAGAACGGAGGCTTTTTCAATCATCTGCTGCATGGGTTTTCCTTACTCTACGTTGATCCGGACATAGTCCTCGGTGCAGTTGCAGGTATAGACCACAGCTTCTCCGCCGCCGAGATTCAAATTGATGTGAATGGTGAAGGCGTCTTTGGAAACGATTTTGACCAGTTCCTCTTCGGGTACATCCATGGCCATTCCGCCCCGCACGGCGAGAAGGGTGTCGTAGGTGATGTCGACCCGGTTTTCCTGCACTTGCGCGTGGGAATAGCCGACGGCATCCATGATCCGTCCCCAGTTGGGCCGTGTTCCAGCCCATGCGGTTTTGTTGAGCATGGAGTTGGCCACCGCCCGCGCGGCTTCATTGGCTTCGCCGTTGCTGCCGGCACCGATGACCCGCACGGTGACGACCCGCGTGGCGCCTTCGCCGTCTTTGACGATCATCATGGCCAGTTCAAACAGCATTTTTTCCAAGGTTTGGAAGAAAAAGTTCCAATCCTTGGAAGAAGGCGTGAGCATTTCATTGCCCGCCATGCCGTTGGCCAGGGCGATGACGCTGTCGTTGGTGCTTTGGTCGCCGTCGACACTGATCCGGTTGAAGCTGGTGTCGGCGGCGGACCGCAGTGCGCATTGCAGGGCGTGTTTTTCTACGTTCGCGTCGGTCAGGATGAAGGCGAGCATGGTGGCCATGTTCGGCTCGATCATTCCGGAGCCTTTGGCAAGCCCGGTGATCCGCACGGGCTTGCCGTCGATTTCAATGTCGACACTCAGGCTTTTTGGAGCCAGATCGGTGGTCATCATCGCTTCGACGGCATCGAAGCCGTGTTTCGGTGATAGCTCTTTGAAAAGGGCGTCAATTCCGGCGTCGATTTTGTCCATGGGCAGCGGCTTGCCGATGGTGCCGGTGGAGCAGACAAAGACACCTGTTGGTTCCACACCGAGGTTTCTCGCAGTATGCGCGGCCATCGCCTGGGTGTTGGCGTAGCCCTGCGGCCCGGTGCAGGCGTTGGCGTTGCCGCTGTTCATCACAATCGCACGTGCGCCATCGTGTTCAACCACGTGAATGCCCCACTTTACGGGAGCGGCTTTGATCTGGTTGGTGGTGAAAACCGCCGCGCTGACCGCCGGAACGTCCGAGACGATCAGGGCCATGTCCTTTTTCTTTTTCTTTTTGATTCCCGCGCTGATACCAGCGGCTGAGAACCCGAGGGGAAGGGGTAGTGTTTTCATGGAGTAATCCTCTTATTTCGGCTGGAGAGATTATACCTAAACGGAGTCGACCGGAACAAAAAAGTCCCGGCGGGAGGCCGGGACTTCGAACGCTCTGTTGTTCCAGATTAACGCTTGGAGAACTGGAAGCGTTTGCGCGCACCCGGCTGACCCGGTTTTTTACGTTCTTTCATGCGGGCATCGCGAGTGAGGAAGCCACCCTTCTTAAGGGCAGATCTCAGATCTTCCTCGGCGACCACCAATGCGCGGGAAACCCCGTGAGCAATTGCGCCGGACTGGCCAACTTTTCCGCCGCCCTTGACGGATACGACCATGTCGTACTGATCCGTGCGCTCGGTGAGCACCAACGGACGAGAGACGGTGTCGATCATGTCGCGGGTGTCAAAATAGTCTTTGACGTCTTTTCCGTTGACGGTGATTTTGCCGGAGCCTTTGACGAGGCGGACGCGGGCGACCGAGGTCTTGCGTCGGCCTGTTGCGGCAAATTCATCAACTTTTTTCGCTGCTACCATAATAATTCCTTAGCTTAGCCGTTAAATTCGAGGGTTTTCGCATTCTGAGCTGCGTGCGGGTGATTCGGTCCAGCATACACTTTAAGGCGTGTGATGGTCCGGCGGCTCAGGCGGTTCTTCGGCAACATGCCTTCGACCGCTTGGGTAATAATACGTTCCGGATGGATCGCACGGATGGTGGCGGCGGTACGTTTTTTGAGACCGCTCGAGTATCCACTGTAATCCTGATAGATCTTCCCGTCTTCTTTGTTACCGGTCAGTTTAATCTTCTCCGCGTTCACAACCACTACAAACGCGCCTGTGTCCACATGAGGAGTATAGGTCGGCTTGTCGCGTCCGCGCAGGATATCTGCGATAAACACAGCTAAGCGGCCCGTTGATTTGTCGGTGGCGTCCACTACGAACCAGTCGCGTTGGATATCATTTTCGTCTGCTACAAATGTCTTCATCTAAGTTCTTTCCGTTTCAAGTGCAAGGCGGGGAAAATATACGAGGGGGTAGGGCGTGTCAACCCCCCGCGCCAAAGATTTCAGCGAAAAGTTAGGAATTGTTCCCGCGCCCTTTAAAGGATATACCCTCTCGGATGAAACTTTTCCGTAGAACCAGCGTTTGGATGCCGACTGTTTGGGGTTTTTTGCTGATTTTCCTGTTGCTCGGCCTGCTCGGTTCCGGCCTGCTTAGGCAGCTTTATCCCTTCCTGGCGCAGAACCGCCCGTTGCCGCAGCCCGAGCTGGTCATTATTGAGGGGTGGCTCGGCGATGAGGAACTCGCCGCTGTATTTAACAGTTTTGAGTCCGAGACGCGATTTGTTACAACGGGCGGCCCCGTTGCATTCGGCCACAGTCTCCTGAAAGAAAAAACGTATGCGGAGGTGACTGCGGCGCGCCTGCGCCTGCTGGGAGCTTCGCCGCAGTCCATTTTGGAGGTGCCCGCTGAGGATGTTGCTTGTGATCGCACGTATGCTTCCGCGCTCGCCGTGCGGCGCGCGCTCGAAGAGCAGGGCCTGCTCGGGCGCCCCGCCAACCTTTACACCTTGGGTGCGCATAGCCGCCGCTCCTTTTTTCTCTATCGCCGGGCTCTGGGGCGGGATGTTCCTCTCGGGGTCGTCTCTCTCGATAGCGAGGAATACGATCTGCGTCACTGGTTCCGAAACAGCCTCGCATTCCGGCATGTGATGAGCGAATGGATTGCCTGGCTCTACATCCAATGCACCTTCTGGAAGTATTAAGAAAGTTCAGGGTTCGCGGTTTGTAAATTGGGAATAATGAAATGAAGACCCTCTCGCTGAAAACGTGCTATGCGCTTGCGTGGAAGTCGTTCAGTAAATGGTGGATCCCGCTCTGCCTGATTTCCGCCTTCATTCTGGTGTTCGAGGTGGTGCCGCGCATTATGCTCCGCCCGGAGACTGCCGCGCTGGAGCAAAAACTTTTAGAAGGAGTCTCCGCCTTCAGATCCGGAACGCTTGAGGAACTGGAGGCCGTGCTTTTTGAAGCCCGGAGTATTGTTTGGATCTATACGATCAAACTTTCAAAATTGCTGTTCGCACTGCTTCCGTTTATCGCGCTGCTTAGCATGATTCTGCTCGCATGGTCCAATGCGGCGGTGAAGGGGCGGCGCAACGAACGGTCGCCCGGGCGCATGCTCACCATTACAGGCGTTCATTTGCTGCTCACCCTCGTTAAAGGGCTCGCCTTTGCCTTTTTTATCCTTCCCGGCTTTTACCTCTATATCCGCCTTCTGTTTGTCACCCTGATCATGCTGGAAGAAAACGAGACCGGGATGATGGATGCCATTCGTGAAAGCTGGACGCTGACGCGCGGCAATTTCCGGGCCCTGCTGACGCTGGTTTGTCTGAACGGAACCCTTCAGCTGGTGGTTTCGCCCACGCTCATCGGCCTGATTCCCGCCACGGGGTTTGCCAATACCGCCCGCGCATCGGCTTATCAAATGCTGAAAAGGTGACGGAGTTTTTCCAATCTTTGGAAAAATCCGTAAAAAAGTTCCAGAGGGTGGAAGAAATGATTAAGCTTCCGCAGTTTCGGGAGAGTTCTACAGAAAGGAAAGTTATGACGAATACCGTTGAGGGTGCAGTGAGTCAGGTTCAGGAAATGTTCACGACCACGCCGGAATGGGTGACGACGGCTCAGGAAATGCTCGCACAGTTCGGGCTGAAAATCGTCGCGGCAATTCTTGTTTTTGTGATTGGTCGCTGGGTGGCGAAACAGTTGAGGACGCTGCTTCGGAAAACGCTGGAGAGCGCCAAAGTCGATGCGGCGATTGTCGGGTTTACCAGCAGTCTGGCACATGCGGCATTTATGGTCTTTGTGGTTCTGGCCGCTCTCGGGCAGATCGGGGTGCAGACCACCTCCTTTATCGCCGTACTCGGTGCCGCCGGCCTAGCCGTTGGGTTGGCATTGCAAGGCTCGCTGGCGAACTTTGCCGCCGGGGTTTTGGTTCTGCTGTTCCGCCCCTTTAAAGTGGGTGATTTCGTGGAAGGTGCCGGCGCAACAGGTGTGGTGAAAGAAATTCATATTTTCACCACGACCATCACAACGCCCGACAACAAGCGGGTGATTATTCCCAATGCGAAAATGATGGGCGACAATATCATCAACTATTCCTCCGAGGGCACGCGCCGTCTGGATCTGACCGCCAGCATCAGCTACGGCGACAGCATCGACACCGCCAAGGCCGCGTTGATGGATGAGATCATGAAAGAGGCGCGCGTGCTGAAAGATCCCGCGCCGTTTGTCGGCGTGTCGTCGATGAGCGACAGCAGCATTGATCTGGCCGTACGCCCGTGGGTGAATGCGGCCGATTACTGGCCGGTCTTCTTTGCACTCAATGAAGCGATCAAAAAACGTCTCGAGGCCGAAGGGCTGACTATTCCGTTTCCGCAGCGAGATGTGCATCTTTATCAGCATAATGCCGAATGATCCCGTTCATCAGCGGGGGGCTTCGCCGGACGGATCGTGAATCCGTCCGGTTTTTTGTTTGTTGGGACGTGGAAACAGCTGAAAACACGTTTAAACGTGTAGATAAAATATTTTTTAAACTGTTTGTTTAGAATTGGTTGCGAAAATAAAAAACTACACGTTTAAACGTGTAGTTTGCGTAAATACCCCTTGTCCGGGGCATCGGATTATGGAACGAGGACGTTCAGTGCACGGGGTTGTACCCGGATGTGAACTTCGGCCGAAGCCGAGAGCAGTTCGCCGTCGAGTTGCATCGGCCCTTCCTTTTCCCGCCGGACGGTGAGGGTTTGGAAGGAGTGCGTTTTAATTTCGCGCAGCCGGTCGATGGTGCCGTCGAAAAATTTTCCAAGCATTGGAAGAACCCAGGGCAGGTCGTGCTGTCGGAGAGTGACCAGCTGAAGCTGTCCGTCGTTGGCTTTGGCTCCGGGGGCGATCTGCGCGCCGCCGCCGTACTGGGTGAGGTTGGCGATGGTGCAGAGCAGCGGATCCTGAATGTGAAGCTCCGTGGTTCCGTCGAGAATGAGCGTAAAGGGCTGCGGTGTGTATTCAAAGAGTTCATAGACCCCGGCGAAGATGTAGGGCAGGATGCCGCGGACGGGCGATTTTTCGAACACACGAACCATGGAGGCATCCCAGGCCAGTGAGCAGGTGACAAAGAAGGGGCGGTCGTTCGCGAAGCCGACATCAATCGCCAGAGGGCTGGCGTTGGCGAGTGCGACGGTTGCTTTGACGATGTCGAGCGGGATGTCGAAGTGGCGGGCAAAGCCGTTGCCGCTGCCGGTTGGGATGACGCCGAGCGCCACGTCGCTTCCGATCAGAACACTGCCGATGGTGTTGATCATGCCATCGCCGCCCATGACGATCAGTCGGCCGACGCCTTCTTTCACAGCGCGGCGCGCTTTGGCTTGTCCGTCTTCTTTGGATTTGCTGAATTGAATGGAGAGTTCGGTTTCCGGCAGATCCCAGCAATCGAGCAGGGGCTGGCGGATCCGATCGAGAGCCACGCCGAGTCCGGCGTTTGGATTGATCAGTATTCGAACTTTTTTTTTCGTCGAGGGCATCGCTTCTCTCAGTAAATTAAACTACTGGCAATCTTTTCGGACGCGTCCGCCCCATCGATCAGTTCGATGAGTTTCAGTGCGAATGCGATGGCGGTACCGGGTCCTTGGCTGGTGACAATGTGTCCGTCGACCACAACGGGGTCGTCGGAGCGATCATTGCGCCCCATCTCTTTTTCGGTGCCGGGGTAGCAGGTGAAGGCCCGGTTTTTGAGGATGCCTGCTTTGTGCAGAGCCAGCGGCGCGGCGCAGAGGGCGCCGATCCACTGCTCTTCGATGTCAAATATACGCAGGGCTTCCTGCACGCCGTCATTTTTACAGAGGGCCTGAGTGCCGCCCGCGCCGCCGGGCAGGGCGAGCAGATCGAAGGAGAGCAGGTCGAGCGTCTCCCATCGGGCGTCGGGCAGTAGCTTGATGCCGCGCGAAGCGGTGATCGGGCCGCCGCCCTGAATGCTGGCCAGAACCACTTCCCAGCCCGCGCGACGGAATACATCAACAAGAGTAACGGCCTCCATCTCTTCGGAACCGTCTGCAACGGGGACAATGACACGGGCCATGGTTTTCTCCTTTTTTTTATCCGCCTTCGGCGCAGCGGGCGAGTTCCCCGGCGACCATGGCGAGGGTTCCATCTCCGAGCGGGGTTTCAAGGCTGTTTTCAAAAAGGCTGTGCAGATTTGCATTGGTACAGATCCGCACACCGCCAATGTTGACGAGGCCGTCCTTCAGTTGGTTGTCGACAAAGCAGAGGACGGGGTAGATCGGGACTTCCGGGCAGCGAGTGGCGGCCAGATGATCGGCCAGGCGGGCCGCGGCTTCCCGCACCTGTTTGAGCGGCGAGCGGTTGGGGGGCTGTCCGTTGCAGAGCACCTGTCCGTTTTCGAAGGCGATCTCGCCGCTCCACGATTTGGTTTCGATCACAAACACTCCGGAGGGCGCGACTACAACATGGTCGAAGTCCGCGCCCTGTCCATCAAGCTCAAGGTCGTTAAACACGGTATGGTTCGCGGGCAGGAAGGAGAGGATGCGGGCAACCTTTTCTTCGCCTTCCGCCCCTTTAAGAAAGCTGCGCAGGCGCCGCGCGCTCCAGCCAATAAAGAGTGACAGCACGACGGCGAGTGCGAGGAGAAGGAAGCCGGCCTGCGCGGTGGACAGGGAGGGGACGGGAAGCGCCGCGCGCAGGAGATAGCCCGCGGCGAGGCAGATGGGTGCCAGGGGCCAAAAGACGCGTAGCGGGCCGAGGGTGCGGGGGCCCTGTCCGGGGGAGCCATAGACGTCTGCAAAACGGGAACTTGTTTTCTCTGTTGCGTTGTTCATGGACCCGACTCTACAAGAGTTTCCGCGGCCTGTAAACTTGACCTTTCAACTCAAAAAAGGCTTATCTCATTGGCTTCGGAAACCGCAAGAGAGGACTCTGTTTTGAAAAAACCATCATTTTTCCACCGTGCCGACTGGATTGCCTTCGGGCTCACGTTTCTGATCGCGCTAACGGTCTATACATTGACGCTTGCGCCCACCGTTACGCTGGAGGATTCCGGCGAGTTAATCACCGCCTCCGACTACCTCGGCGTGCCGCATCCGCCGGGTTATCCGATCTGGAGTCTGCTCACCTGGGGCTTCCAGTGGGTGTTCCACAAAGTGACTTATCATGGGTATGCGAACCCGGCGTGGGCCGTTAACTTTTTCTCGGCGTTTGCCGGCGCGGCGGCCTGCGCGGTGCTGGCCCTGCTGGTCAGTCGGTCGGGAACCGATTTCCTGCGAAGCCTGAAGACGGTATCGGCGACGCTGGGAGACCGGACCGAACGGGTCTTCTGCTGCGTGGCCGGAATTTCATCGGGGCTTCTCTTGGCGTTCAGTCAGGGGATGTGGTCGCAGTCGGTGATTGCCGAGGTCTACAGCCTGAACATTCTGTTCCAGACGCTGATGCTCCTCTTCCTCTACCGCTGGATGGTTGAGCCGGACAATCCCAAGCCGCTGTTCCTGATGGCCTTCACCTACGGGATCGGAATGACCAATCATCAGACGATTGTCTTCATGGGGCTGGCCGTTGCCTTGGCGATTCTTCTGCGCCACATTAAGCTGTTCCGCGATTTTGCGGTTGTCGGGATTTTTTATGTGATCATGGTGGCGGTCAACAAGTTTGGGCCGGCGGAGTGGATGTGGGCGCAGGGGCCAACCACGGCGGCCTTCTGGTTTTGGAACATCTATGCGCTGACGATTCCGGTGCTTGGTTTGCTTCTCCCCAATGGAAAAACGGTTTGCGCCACCTATCTGCTGATGTTTCTCGGGCTTTCGTTCTACCTCTACATGCCGTTTTCTTCGGATCAGAACCCGCCGATCAACTGGGGCTATCCGCGCACGTGGGAGGGCTTCATGCACGCCATCACCCGCGGGCAGTACGAGAAGGTAACCGTGGCGCACGTGTTTTCCTTCCGTTTCGTTCAGCAGATTGTGGCCTATCTGCGCGACTTGGGCGGGCAGTTTTTCTGGCCGACCGCCTTGCTGGCGTTGATCCCGTTTGTTTCGCTTCCGTGGATTGGAAAAAAGAACCGCGCGTGGTTCTACACAACGGTGCTGGCGTTCCTGGGTGTCGGCCTCATCTTCATCATTTTGCAGAATCCGAAAATTGACATGCAGACGCTCTTTATCGCGCGGGTGCAGTACATCCAGTCACATGCGATCTACGCCATCTGGATCGGGTTCGGGTTGCTGCTGCTGATGGCGATGCTTGAAACCTGGGTGAAAAACAACCCGGTTACCAAGTGGGTGGGAACCCTGCTGGTTTTGATTCTTCCGTTCTCGCTGATTGCAAAAAACTACTACAGCGAGCGTCAGCGGCTGGTGGTCGGTGGCTCTGAGCAGAACGGGCACGACTTCGGCTGGCAGTTTGGTAACTGGCAGCTGCGCGGTGCTGAAGGGATCAAAGAAGACCTTTGGTATTACTGCGATCAGGATCAGGCAAAGTTTGATATCGAGTGGGCGAAGTATCCGAATCCGGACTATCCTCCGGCGATGGGCACCAACGCACTCTTCTTCGGCGGAACCGATCCGGGGCGTTTTGTTCCGACCTACATGATCTACTGCCCGAAGGTTCGTCCGGATGTTTACCTCATCACGCAGAACGCACTGGCCGACAACACCTTTATGGCTGTCACTCGTGATCTCTACGGCGATCAGCTCTGGATTCCTTCCCAGCTCGACAGCAACCGCGCCTTTCAGGAATTCGTACAGGGCGTTCAGAGTGGAAAAATCAATGCGGGCGCGGACGTTACAACGGACGGCGGGCGCGTGCAGGTACAGGGCGTTGGCGGCGTCATGCAGATCAACGGAATCCTCTGCAAGCAGATTTTCGATCACAACCAGTACGTAACCGAAACGAAAACCGACGAGGCCACCCGGCAGGTCGGTTTCGCGGTCGTGCCGAACGAACCGGTCGGCCCGGACGGCAAACTGCGCAAGCGCGATTTCTTCGTCGAAGAGAGCTATGTTATCCCGTGGATGTATCCCTATCTCACTCCGCACGGGCTCATCATGAAGATCAACAACGAGCCGACCCGGATCACCAAAGAGATGATCAAAAACGACCGCGACTTCTGGGACTGGTATGTGGATCGATTGGTGAACGATTCCAAATTCACCCGCGACATCGTCGCTCAGAAAACCTTCTCCAAACTGCGCACGTCCATCGCCGGGCTTTATGATGCGCGCGGCGAGAAGGCCGAGGCGGAGTACGCCTTCAAACAGGCCGTTGCGCTTTATCCGCTCAGCCCGGAAGCCACCTTCCGGCTTGCTAATCTCTACACGAGCATGCGCCGATTCGACGAAGCCCGCGAAGTGATTGCGGCCTTTGTCGAACAGGATGTAAACAACGAAAGCGCAGCGCAGTTTCTGTATCAGATTGAAGAGAGAATGAAAATGGTCGCACGGCGCGCCGAGCTCGAAAAACTGTTGAAAGGTGGCGGGCAGGGGGCGGATGTTAATAACGCCTTTGAACTCATTCAGATTTACGGGGCATTGCAGGAAAATGCTCAGCTTCAAAAACTAGTCACCGATATTCTGCGCGCCAAACTCCCTCCCGAAATCGAATTGCAACTCGCGCAAATGCTCACGCAAATGAATCGGCCCGATCTGGCCGAGGCCGTCTTTGTGAAATATCTCGTCGAAAAGCCCGATGACTTGCGAATCTGGGTTGAGCTGGCGGCCATCCGGACATCGATGGGTCGGAGAGATAAAGCCCTTGAAGCCCTTCAGCAGGCCGTTGAAAAAGGCGGAGAGCCGATCCGCAACGTGTTGCGGAAAGACCCGCGCTTTAAATCCTTTTGGAATGATGCAAAATTCCAGCAGCTGATTCCGCCAACGGTGCGGAAGCAGATCCCCTTCGGCAACCTGTCCTTTTAGGCGCGGTTTTTCGCTGTGGAATCGTGGAGCCTCAGGGCTCCATGATTCCGCCCGTTCATTCCCTATCTGTTCTGCGGCATCCACTGGCTGCGCAGGTGGTTGATTTTGGGAACCAGTCCCAGCGTGACGACCAGCAGCGCGGTCATCACCATAAAGCCGGCGAGCAGCGTGTCGTAGGCGCTCATCGGGCTTCCGAACAGAAGCCACTCCGGGCGCAACACATTCATTTTCAGCAACTGTCCGCTGCCGAAGCCGGACAGAGAGAGTCCGGCGCCAATCAGAGCCACGTTGAGGCCTGTGGAGAGGGACTTGTTTTCTTTCGGAACCATCGCCAGCATTTCGGATGTGGCGGCGATCCCGAGCATTCCCAGCAGAGAGCCGTAGAGGAAAGAGCACAGCGCAACGGTCAGCACGGGCGGCAGCGGGATAAATCCGCGCAGCAGAACCAGCGCCAGCGTGAGCGAACAGGCCAGCTGGCCGCTCAGGAAAACCGGTTTCGTTCCGAGACGATCCACAAGTCTGCCGCCGGTGTAAAATCCGGCGATCATGCCGGCCGCGGTGAGGTTCCCGAGAATCATCAGCTGACTGTCGGTGACCGACAGCACGCCCTTTGCCAGCAGTCCGAAGAGGTTCGGTGCCGTGCCGGTAAAGAGCGTCAGCAGGAAAATATAGGCGCAGAACGAAAGATAGCCGGGAATTTTCAAAACAGTCCGCAGGCACGGGAAAAAGCCGCGAGGGTCCGGCGTGCCGGATTCCAGCTCGGGGATGCGCCGATAGAGAAAAATGCGAATCAGCGAAAACACCCAGGCTGCCGCCAGAACCATCTGGAAAACCAGAATCCCCGGCTCGCGATGCAACAGCGCGGCTACGGCCAGTGAAAATACAATCGATGCGGTTTGCCACGCTGTGCGCATCCAGCCGAAGTAGCGCCCGCGGATTTCCGCGGGAACAATCGGGCTCAGCAGTGCGAACCAGCTGGCGCTGTTAATAGTCAGGCCGACCGCAAAAACGAGTGTTCCGATGCCGATCCACCGCCCGGCCGCGGCCGGGCGGAACCCGGCGAGCGGCAGCAGGGTGAAGCCGCAGAGCGCGATAATCAGCCCGGTGCCGCCGATTTTCTTTTTGCCGTTCCGGTCGGCAATAAACGCCAGCGGCAGTGTCAGCAGCATGCCCATCAGCGGAGTGATCGAAAGAAGAAAGAGGATGGCGTGCGGGGGGATTCCCAGCCGGGCCAGATAGGCCAGCATAAAGCCGTTGTTGAAAAGGGCCAGACTGATGACCCCGGTGCATTGCGCAAAAATGATAGTTCGCAGTGCCCGTTTGATTTCTTTGGGGTAGCCCATGGCCGCGGATTATAAGATCGCCCCGTCCTGCGGCAAGCCGGATTTTTCCATGGATTGGAAGAATCGGCATTCCATTTGTCCAAGGGTTGGAAAAAATTCAGAACACGCACCGTAGTTGCTTTCCAAGGTTTGGAACATCTGTCATTTTTCAGCCTATGAGTGAAACACCCGAAGTCCTTGCCTTGATTGCCGGACGGGGCGACTACCCGTTGCTGCTCGCCCGCGCCGCCCGCGAGCGCGGCGTCAAACGAATTGTCGCCTTCGCCTTCAAAGGGGAGGCCCGCCGCGAGATCGCGCAGGTTGTCGACGAAGTGGTCTGGTGTCATGTCGGAAGCCTGACGGCTCTGCTCGATGCGCTCAAGGCCAGCGGTGCCAAACACGCCGTGATGGCGGGGCAGGTCGCTCCGAAACATCTGTTTCACATCCGGATGGACAAGGCGCTTTTGGATCTGATCAAGAGCCTGCCGGTAAAAAACGCCCACACCCTTTTCGGCGGCATCACCGCCGAGATTGAAAAGACCGGCATTGAACTGCTACCCGCCAGCATTTTTATGCAGGACTATATGCCGACCGCCGGGCAGCTCACAAAGCGCGCGCCGGACGCGCGCGAGCTGATTGATGTCGAACTCGGCCGCCGCGTCATTAAAGACACCAGTCACCTCGACATCGGCCAGACCGTTGTCGTCAAAGAGGGGATGATCCTCGCCGTTGAAGCGTTTGAGGGAACCGACAAGGCGATCCGGCGCGGCGGCAAGCTCGGCGGGCGCGGCGCAGTCGTCGTCAAAGTTCCAAAGATTGGACACGACATGCGCTTCGATATTCCTGTGATCGGATCCAAAACCCTCAAATCACTCAAAAAAGCCAAAGCCTCCTGCCTCGCCATTGAAGAGGGCGGCGCAATCCTGCTTCACAAGGCCGACATTATTGCTCAAGCCGACCGGACGGGGTTGGCGATTACCGTTTTGGGAGCCTGACGGATGAAATCACTTTTAGTTATAGCGGGTGAAGACTCCGGCGATATGCACGCCGCGGATGTGATCCGCGCGCTGAAACAAACGCGTTCGGATCTGAGCTTCTGGGGGATCGGCGGCGAAAAACTCCGTGCCGAGGGGGTTGAAACGCTTCACGATGTTCACGAAATGGATGTGATGGGTTTTGTTGAAGTGCTGGGCAAATACTCCTTCTTCAAGGGCGTCTTTGATGAAGTGCTGGCCGAGGTTGACCGGCGCAAACCCGATGCCGCGCTGCTGGTGGACTACCCCGGCTTCAACCTGCGCCTCGCCAAAGAGTTGAAAAAGCGCGGCGTCAAAGTGCTCTACTATGTCTGCCCGCAGGTTTGGGCGTGGAATCGCGGGCGCATCCCGAAGATGGCGAAAATTATCGACCGCCTGATGGTCATTTTCCCGTTCGAGGTGGAGGTCTTCAAAGACGTGGATTTGAAAGTCGACTTCGTCGGCCACCCGATGGTGGATGAACTGCGGGCCTTTCGTGAAGAGGAGCCGGAGCCGCTTCCGTGGAGCGGGGCGAAGAAAATCGCGCTGCTGCCCGGAAGCCGGAAGCAGGAAATTCATTACATTCTCGAGCCGCTGCTTGAGGCCGCGCGGATAATGGAAGCGTCGCGGACGGATCTGTCGTTCATCATCCCGGTTCCGGAGCGCCGCCTCGCGATGGTGGAAGAGATTTTGCAATATTTCGGTGATCATCGGGCAGGCACGCGAGGTGCTCAAACAGGCGGATGCCGCTTTTGTCGCGTCCGGCACCGCGACGCTTGAAGCCGCGCTGCTGGGTTGCCCGACCGTACTGGTTTGTCGCGGAGGCGCTTTAAACTATCTGCTGGTTCAAATGCTTATTCGGGTTCCGTGGATCGGCATCGCCAACATTATCTCCGGCAAAGAGATCATGCCCGAACGCCTTCAGAAGCACATGCGGCCGATTGAGCTGGTCGCCACGATTGATCCGCTGATGAGCGACACGCCGGAACGCGCCACGATGCTTGAAAACTTCCAAACCCTGGAAAAAGAGCTGGGCGCCGGGGGGCCTGCCGGTCGCGTCGCGCAGATCATCGCTCGGGAAATCTCCTGATTTTCGAACGATTCGCGTCACTCTGAGCGGGCGGAGTCCGCGATAGAGTGAAAGTTGTGGTTAGACTCCATAACTGAAGTGAGCCTTGTATTTCTCGTAGAGTTCAATTTCTTTGCGTTTCCGTTCTGCAACTCCTGCGCTTTCGGCTTTCTTTTTCAGAACATCCAGAAAGTCCTGAAGAAAATCCACCGCCGTGATATGCGACTTTTTCAAGAGCTGAGCAAGCAGGAGAGTAGATGCACCTGTACCACAACCAATAAGCGGGGTTCTTCCTGCGAAAAGGTCGTCGAGTCGTCTCGCCAGTTCTTTCCCGCTAATGGGTCTATTTTTGTAACACCAAAATGCGATCACAGAGATAACCACTATGATGATCAATGTCGCTCTGATTCGTGATGGTTCCATTTATTTATCTATGCCCAACGTCTGAAAGGAGCCTCGTGAAGTGTGCTTCATCTGGGCGACGGGCGTCATCACGTAGGCTCGCTTGATTTGTTGGGATTTCGTTTTTTAATAATATTTATGCCAACTTTTGCTAATAAGTTGCACAGGTAAATGGCGAGAAATGTCGAAAAAAGGATGCTCGCAATCGTGAAGCCAAGAGGATCGTCATCTTCATATATGTCGTACAGAATTGATCGAATAATGACAGGGATCGGACAGGCGATGCTAAGAAATTTGACGATGAACTGATCGCTGAAGTTTTTGCACAATAGTTTCATGACTATCGCACATAACATTGGGAAAAGGGCATAGACCAAAAGAAGCAGCACTAGAACTAAGATTGCTATGATTATTTCCATTTTTCTATTTCATCCCAACGTCTCGAAGCAGCGTTTGGGAGCGGAGCGACCAATAAGCTGACTTCGCTTGTTAGCTTTTACATTGTTTCGCTTGCGTTTTCTCCCAAGAGTCTTCTGGCTCAATACCAGAATCAAACCAGCTGCCTTTTCTAATGTTACTGTTCGAAATGCAGTATTTGTCACAAAGACACCCAGTCCGGCGATTATACTCTTCAACCGCTTGATCATTATTAAGCTCCATGTACCCATCGTTCTGATCGTTCCACGATATTAAAATGATTTGCTCGGGAGAAATAGGCAACGTAACCTCAGTTTTGCTTTGTCCGAGGCCAACATGACGGAAGAAGGGTGGAAGTTTGTGAATTTCTGGGTTAACCCATACGCAAGGCGAATCGGATGTAATAAAACTAGAAGACGTATTTGTTCCAATTATTGAAATATGCATTTGAGCCAATAGCTCTACTTGGGAAATCATCATTGGAAATAGCGAATTTTGCATTGGTTTTTCTGCAAGACTACGAACCTGCTCATGCGAAAGAGATTCTTCAGAACCAGATAAAGACGGTTGTGTAGCAATAAATCGCTCTCCTCCTTCTTTTGTCATTTGTTCAGCTAGTGAATCCATCATTTCCAGGGCTTTGCCCCACTGATTCTGCATATGATCGCGTTGCACTACAGTACGAGCCTTCATGGCGGCAACAAATAAAAGCAATTGGGATTTCTCATCAGGCACAAGGTCAATTCTGTTTGATAGTTTTTCGCGACGTAATCTAGCAAAAAAACCTTCAAGCCCGGAAAGGCCATGCTCTAAGGTCAAATCTCTTTCGCCCCCGCTCCCGTGAATGGTATACATCTCGCTTTCACAAAAAATGTTTTGCGGGGCTTTGTTTTTGGAAGCAGAACCATCCTTGGAAATCATCCATACATATGGCTCATGATTTTTTGGCGCGTCAGAATCACACCAGGCCTTGAGGTATGATTCAGGTATCCAGTGCTGTTTCTTGTGCTTCATGTTTTTTTATTCGTAGCTAACGTTCAGCCTGACCTGCCGTGCACATAAACTTGGACCGAATCAACGGGCGTTTTCACGGTAAGGTCAAGGCTCTGGTTCGCCGTTAATTTGGTTTTAGTAAGTCCAAGTATTGGAGTTTCCCTGATTCTATTCTTTTTGCATCAATCAGATTAAATCCAAACCACCATTCTCTATTTTCTGAGTCATAATACGAAAACCAGAATTCTTGTTCTATTCCAGAGTATCCTCCGGAATATGATCCAATTTGAAACATGTCATCAGACTCAACTTCAGTCCACTGATCATCTGTTTTGTTTTCAGCAATGATTGAACGACAGATTTCTTTTAGATCTTCATCAATGGTCAATTGCTTGTGGGATTCGATTTTCATTATTTTTCTGGCGAACGACCAGCATCACTCTGAACCGCCGGAGGCGGTGATAGAGTGTGTGCTCTGGTTCGAGTTTTTTACAAAAGTGATGGTTTATAATTTCGTTGCCACCACTCGTCACCTTCTTCACCAATAAATTCCATGCCCAACATCCAGTTCCATACTTTAGTTTTTGAATCAAGATCCATGTAAATGTAACAGGGTTTCATCATGGATTTCGAGATGGCGATTCCTCCTGGGATTTCTTTCGAGTCGAGATTTTCACCTTGTTTGACTGCGTAGATAAGAGGTGTTGGAGACTCAAAATAGAAGTGAGTTTTATCTGTTGCTACGTGTTTGTAATCTCCCGCTGGAACTTGAATATATCGTCCTTCGCCTGAGCGGGTAAATTTTTGGTGAATGGTGATTGTTTTATCCGATGTTTCTAATGTCACCGGCT
>JAEIOF010000028.1 GCA_016342445.1 Verrucomicrobiota bacterium
CTAACGCGCAAAGCAAACAGCAAGACGACCCCGATCCCGCGCTGACCTACACCCTCACCGCAGGAACCTTAATCGACGGCATCCCGCTAACCGGCGAACTCACCCGCGAGCCCGGCGAAACCGCCGGCATCTACGCCATTCAGCAGGGCACCCTGACCGCCGCCAACAATCCGGCCTATGCCATCATCTTCGTGCCCGCCAACCTTGAAATCATCGCACCGGTCATTATTCCTCCGCCCGTCGTCGTCCCGTCGTCCGGCATCTGGATCTCTGCCGAAGAAATCGCCGACCTGCCGATGACCGGCGACCCGTGGCGCTTACTAAAAGCCGATGCCGACACCTACTGGGGCGTTCCCAATCTTTCCGATCAGGAAGACAAAGCCAACATCTACACCATGTCCAAAGCGATCGTCTACGCCCGCACCGGCATTGAATCGTACCGCACTGACGTCATCGAAGCCTGTATGCAGGCCATCGGAACCGAAGCCGGCGGACGCACCCTTGCGCTCGGGCGCAACCTCGCCGCCTTCGTCATCGCCGCCGACCTCATCGGCCTGCCGCCCGAAGAAGACGCCATCTTCCGCGCATGGCTCGAAGAGGTGACGAACGAACCCATGACCGAAGGCATCAACCTGATCTGGACTCATGAAAACCGGCCCAACAACTGGGGAACGCACGCGGGCGCGAGCCGCGCCGCCGTCGCCGTCTACCTCAACGACCGGGACGAACTCGACCGCATCGCGCAGGTCTTCAAAGGCTATCTCGGCGACCGCAACAGCTATGCTGGCTTCAAATACGGAGATTTGTACTGGCAGGCCGACCCAGCCCATCCCGTCGGCATCAATCCGAAAGGCGCCACCATACAGGGCCACAACGTGGACGGCGTACTTCCCGACGACCAGCGCCGCGCCGCTGCGGGAGAATTCACCTGGCCGCCGCCCAAAGAAAACTATGTCTACGAAGGACTGCAAGGCGCGCTACTGCAAGCCGTCATCCTAAGCCGTGCGGGATACGATGTCTGGAACTGGGAAGACAAAGCCCTGCTGCGGGCCTTCACCTGGCTTCATGATGTCGCCGACTTCCCCGCTGAAGGCGACGACCTCTGGCAACCCTTCATCGTCAACCACTACTACGGCACCGACTTCCCGACCCCCGCCACCTCGCGCTCCGGGAAAAACGTCGCCCGCACCTGCTGGACCCATCAATAGACCCGGCGGGTTTCCAAGGGTTGGAAGAAAGCAGATAGACCGGCATTGCCGGTTTCCAAGGGTTGGAACTTTTCTTTAAGCAACGGCGTGTCACTTATTTAATCCGGCACAAATAGTAGAGCCAGTTGTCCTCAACCGTTTCCAGCTCGGCCATGTCCTTTATTTCAGAGCCGGTGATCAGCGAGAAAACCCGCACATCGGTAAAGTGCTCTTTCAGCTGCTCGATCTGCGCCAATGGACGGATGTAGTAGTGTTGCATCTTGCACCGATAAGATCTGTCGCTAAGCAGTGTGTGTGCAGAATTTCGAACCGTCCCCAACTTCACATCCCGATTATAGACAAACCGCAAGAAGAGCCGCTTCACCGTTCGCCGAAGCCTTCTTGGATCCAAACTAATCATCCGTCGCCACTCGAAAAAGTTAACCGCCGAATTCAGGTTGTGGCTCGAAAAAGCAAAGGTGCCGCCCGACTTCCCGACCCGTCCAACCTCCTGCAAAACCGTCAGCCGTCCCTCATGATCGATGCAATCGATTCCATTGTAGCTGAACAAAACAAAATCAAACGAGTCGGCCTCGAACTGTTCCATCGACCGCGCGTCACACACCTGGAATGAAATAGTATCGGGATAACCGGCGAACCGCCGCCGACACGCTTCAACCATTCGCTCCGCGTAATCCACCCCCACATATTCACTGACCCACTTTGCAAAATGGAGCGTCGTGCGGCCGCCGCCCACGCCGATATCCAGCATCTTCGCGGTCGGCAAAAACGGAATCAGCTCTCGCAGGATGGTCTCCTCCGGCGCCTGAAGATTGGACTCCCCGGCATAACCGGTCGCGATATCTGAACGCCCGTACAGGCTTTGATTTGACATATTCTTCGCCTTTCTCCGCAATCAACTGACGCTGGAATCAAACGTTCCAATCCTTGGAAATTTTCCGGCTTCTTTTTTCCAATGCTTGGAAAAAAATCCCATATTTTTCCAGCCATTGGAAGAACCCGCTACAACCTTCTTTGTGTTTGCTAAACACCGGTAAACTTTAGAGGATGCGGCATGTTAACAAAAGCCATGTTGTCCCTTTCCTGGTGCCCGTCCTGCCGCGCGGCGGGTCTCGAATTTCAATCCAACGCCCCTGCGGCCGATGATTTATCGGAGGGCAAACTGGTCTGTCCAAACTGCAAAATAATATTTCCTGTTCACGACGGAGTTCCCGATCTCATTCCGCACGATCAGATGACCTCCGAGGACTGGAAAACGTGGGGCGGCCATCTCGACGGATTTTCGGGGCGGCGAGCCATCCGCGAGAAAAAACCGAATCTGGCACAGCTAAAACGCTGGAATGCCAAACAGCAGGCTTTCCTGAATTTCGTCGACGCACCCGAGGGGCATCTGCTCGACATCGGATGCGGCCCGGCCGGAATACGCGAGGGCCTCGACCCGGCGCGCACCACCTACTTCGGGATCGACCCGATTCCGACCCGCGCGGTGGAAGAATTCCCCTTCGCCCGCGCCGTAGCTGAATACATCCCCTTCCGCGATGAAGCCTTTTCGTGTCTGGTTGCCCGCTCCGCTCTGGATCATTTTTGCGACCTGCGGGGTTTCTTCAAAGAGGCCGCCCGCGTCCTGCGTCCCGACGGGGTGATGTTTATCGAACAGGCCATTCACGGCGAAGGCGGACTGAAGGGCGCCATCAAAGCCGCCGTGCATGAAACAAAAGATTTCCTCGACGACCTCAAAGCGACTCGTGCGCACCGGGAAGCCCCGAAGCACATGACGGACTTCACAAAGGAATATCTCATTGAGGCCGTGAGTGAATTCTTCACCGTAACCGCGACTCGCGAATACAGCCCCAGCCTGCTGGCCGCCACACAGCTGTTCATGGCCCTGCGCCGGAAAAATTAGTCTCAACATTTTCCCAATGCTTGGAACCAACTGCGTTGATGTTCTGATCTTTTCCAAGGGTTGGAACTTTGGCTGATATTTTTTCCAATGCTTGAAAAAAACGGCTCAGCCGGCCTGCCCGCCGTAGCCTTTGGCGAAGGCTGGGTTCCAAGGATTGGAAAAGGTTCAGGTCTGGATTTGCGACTTGATGCGTTGAGCCAGCGCGTGGGCATTTTTGACGAGATCGAAGGATTCCTCCACCCGCTCGCGCGCACAATGTCCCATGCGCGCGCGAAGTTCCGGATCGCGGGCCAGCTGTTCGAGTGCGTCGGCCATTTCCACCGCATTGCCCGGCTCAAAGAGCAGGCCGGAGACGCCCTCTTCCACCAGTTCGGGAATGCCGGAGATGCGCGAGGCCACCACCGGCAGGCCGCAGGCCATTCCCTCCATCAGCGCAACGGGAATTCCCTCGCGGCTGCCGTCGCGGGTCTGAATGCTGGAAAGAACAAGGACGTCGGCATCGCCCAGACTCCGGACGACCGCCGGCCGCGGCTGAGCGCCTTTCACCAATACCTGTTCGTTCAGGCCGAGTTCCTCAACCTGCCGGGCAATTGCGCTCTCCTGCGGGCCGTACCCGATCAGTTGACAGTGAAAGCCGATGCCGCGATTCCGCAGCAGCGAACAGGCATCGATCAGGATCCGGTGCCCTTTCACCTCTCTGTATGCGGCAATGCAGAGAATTTGCAGCGGGACGCCCGTCTCTCTGTGTTCCTTGCGCGGTTTAAAGACAGCGGTGTCGGCTCCGCACCGGAGCACCTCGAAGTGCCGCGCGGTTTCTTCGCCGCACCGTTCGGCAATGAACCGGACGTTGTAGTCGGAAATGGTGATGGCGAAGGCGGCATCGCGCGCTTTTTCGCGCAGCATGTGCTGGTTGACGTGCAGGTCGGTGCCGTGCGCGGTGAAGCTGTAGGAGACCCCGCAGAGCTGATACATGATCCACGCCGCCATGGCCGGGTGGCTGGCGAAGTGGGCGTGAACGTGTTTGATTCCGAGGCGCTGAACCGTGTCGGCAAAGACAACCGCCTTCGGAAAATAAAAGACGGCTCCCGTAAAAAATTTCAGACTGCCGACAGTTCCTACCGCCGCGCGCAGGGCGGTGGAGAAGTACCGAACCGGATGACACACCAGCCATTTCAGGTTGATGGCGAGTGTGCGCCACGACAGGAGCGGTGCGGCGCAAAGTTCGCAGTCGAGCGCCTGCACTTCGGGATGCGCGGCGGCCTCTTTTTCGAGCCGGAGCGGAAGCACGACCACCTTAAAATGAAGGCGATGCAGTTCGAGCATTTCATAGAGCACAAAGGTTTCGGTGAGCTTGGGAAAGCGGGACATGAGATAGGCGATAGTGACGGGGTTCTCGTTCATGCGCCAACTTCCTCTGTTTTTCTCGGCTCCCAAACACTGACGCGCCGGCCCGAAAGAAAGTCGATGACCCCCCACCCACTACCAATAAAGCCCGCCAGCATGTACTGCGCAAGGGCCAGCGGTTTGTTCAATCGCGCCGGGCGAATGATGAACACGACAAGCAGAATCACTGCCGCGACGAGCGTCCATTTCGTGAGAGCGGATGAAGCAAGGACGACCCCAAGAAGCCCGCCGGACAGCATCAGCAGGAAAAACGGCAGCAGACGGCGGCCGACTTTGTTGATCAGCAGGCCGATGGAAAACCAGCCGAAGCGCGCGGGATTCAGCACGCGACGCATCCGAAAAATTCCGGTGAGGCTGCGGGTGACGATGCGGCGGCGGCGTTGAATTTCGTGAAGCGCATCGCGCGACGGAACCTTCACTTCCGCCACGGCCTCCGGCTCGAAGAGAAAACGGTAGCCTTGGGAAACCACGGAGAGAGCGGTGTACAGATCGTCGGTGACGTCCGGCGGAATCGGAGAAAACAGCATGCGGCGGATCATATGTATTTTCCCGTCGTTAGAGCTGATGCGTCCGCGCGCCGATTCGATCCGCTTGAGGGCGCTGTCGAGGTTGATGTAGGTCTGCTGCGCATCACGAAGCCGCGCCGCGCTGCGCGCGCTCATCCGCAGTCCACAAACTCCGCCAACCTGCGGGTCAGAAAAATGAGGCGCCAGCTTACGAACGGCATCGGGAGCGAGCAGTGCGTCGGCATCGCTGAAGAGAAGCAGATCCGCCCCGGCCTGCTCAACCGCCAGATTCATCGCCGCCGCTTTGCCGCGCCGCGCGGCTTGCTCGACGAGCTGAATGCGCGGGTCACCAGCGGCTTCAATGATGGATCGGGTCGCATCGGTGGAGGCATCGGAGGCAACCAGAAGGATGAGGCATTCCGACGGATAATCCAGTTCGCGAAAGTTTTGGATTTTAGCCTCCAGCAGCGCGGCGGCATTACGCGCGGCAGTGATAATGGTAACCGTCGGCCAGGCGGATGGAGTCGGCGGCGCGGCGGGCGGAGTTCGACAGGGAAGCAACAGCAGGATCAGCGGATAGATGCAGACGACCGTAAGAATTCCTAATGCACCGCAGGCGGCCAGGAGGCTAGCTTCCAACATAATCCAGCTCCTCTTCCGGGAGGGTCTGAGCCAGCCGGAGTGCAACTTGAGAGACCACTAAAGAAACAAGCAGGTATTTGTGATTTATTTCGCTGTAGAGCAGAAGATACATCAACAGCGTCAAAAAGGAGGTGCGGTAGGCCACCGTCAGCAGGGCCAATCGTGATCTTCCTGTAACCGAAAAACGTCTCTGAGCACAGGTGAAACTATGCAGTGCATAAATAAGGATAATCAAAAACGCAGCGAGGCCGATGAAGCCGGTTCCCACCAGCACTTCGACGTAGGTATTGTGAGCCGACCTCTCTCCTGAAAAGTTTTTGCGCTTAAAGGAGCGCCCGATCTCTGTCGCGGCATAGTTCTGTGCGAAGGTGTCGGGGCCGCTGCCGAGCAGCGGGCGCTCAGCAACCAGATCGCGGGCGACGACCAGATAGGACGCGCGGCGGCGCATGGAAAAGTCGTCAGCCGTTCGGATGCTTTTGACGCGCTGGGTATATGACTCCGGGGTTAACAACAAAAATGCCGCCACGACAAGCCCGCCCAATCCCATCAGCAAGCCGAGGTTGCGCGGGGCAATCATCCGGCGGAACTCCCAAAACATGAGCAGGATCGAGAAGCCGAGAATCAGGGCTCCCCCGCGCGAGAAGGTCGCCACCACGGCGGCCACATCCGCACCGATAATCAGCATGTATGCCAGCCGCGCCAGCGGAAGACGGGTGGTCAGCAAAAAGTAGACCGCGAGAGGCAGGCTGAAAATGATCATCAGCGACATGTTGTTGGGGTCCGGCGCGCCGCCAATTACACGACCTGTCACGGGAGACACAAACAGGGCAAGGTGAAACACCGAGCCGAGAAGCGCCAGCACTGAGCTGAGAAAAACACTTCCGACGATGACACGAGGGAGCGTCTGTGCGAACCCCTTTTGATCCACCACGATCATGCCCAGAGCAACCAGCATATAAGCAGCCGGAAGCAGGATCATAAACTGAGCGGACACCTCGGGAAATGTCGACCCCAATGCGGAAAAGAGGTTGATGATGTAGAACAGGAATACGCCGGCCCAGAATTTCCCCTGGCGCACTTCAACCGGGATCGTTTTACGCAGCAGGATTCCGATCAACACAAACGCCGCGAGGGCGATGGCGAAAATCCAATGGAACCGCACAAAGCTGAACTGTCCGCCGAGGCCGCGATAGGCTCCGAAAGGAATCAACATCACGATCCCGTAAAACAGATACGGGAACAGCTTTCTTTTGCCGAACCAGAGCAGCGCCAGCAAGCCGGCGGCGGGCATCGGAGCGAGATAGGGATAAGGGGACGCCAACAGGGCCAGCGAGATCAGCACGAGGACGGCCGGGATCGCATATCGAAAAGCGGAAGCCATCAGCTTGTTCATATCGGATCCCGTGTAAAGTTTCCGCAAAGGAGGCTCACCCTACTTTTTTGAGCGAGCGGTGAACCCCTGCTTGATCCGGGCCAGCGCACCCTCGGTGGCGCTTTGCGCGACGAGCTCCTCATCACTTACCAGCGAGGGGAAAGAACACAGAACCGTCAGCCCGGTATTCTTCTGTACGTCTTCCGGACGGCGAATCGCGTGGTCGAAAAATTCGGCAAGGAACCCGACGCTCAATCCGGTGATCAAGGCCACGATCAGCCCGAGGAGAAGCGTAGACGCTTTGCGAGGGAAAACCAGTTCAGCGGTACCGGATGCCCGGCTCAAAATGCTGATGTCGCCAGCCAGTCGGCTGCGCGCGATGCTGTCGTTGATTTTGGCCTCTTCCGCCCGTTTGGCAAAGGTGTCAAACGAATGGCTGATCAGCTCCGCTTCCCGGAACACGGAATCCGCAATCAGTCGTTTGCCCTGAATCGCGTTGGTTTCCTTCTGCAACTTATCGATCGTTCTCTTAATGATATCAATGCGGGTCAGAAGCGGGGTGTTATCCACGTAGGTCGACACGGCCAGCTCCATTTCCAGCTCACCCAGCTGTTGCTGAAGAAGCGCCAGGCGGGACAGATTTCCGTCGATGACCTGATCGATAAACGCCGGGCTCATCTCCCCGTCTTCGCCCTCAATGCGGGTGACCAGTTCGCCCAACTGCTTCCGGTAATGCTCCATGCGATCTTCAAAAAACTGATCCTGCCCGACCGGGTTGAACACTTCGGCGCGATACTGAATATACTCATCCAGCAGGGTTTCGAGGCCATGTTCGGCCTCTTTGGGTGAGCGTCCATAGAACTTAAGCCGGATCGCGCTGGAATCTGCAACGCCAACCACATCCAGGCTGCTGGCGAACTCCTGCGCATCCTTCATGTTATTTTTTTCTATCTTCGCTGGCGTCCAGCCATCCTGTTCCTGCAGCTGACGGGCCACGCGGCGGGCCAGCTCGGGAGAGCGAATGATCTCCAGCTCGGAAATGATATCCTGTGTGGACACTTCCGGATCCCTAAACTCAACCGTATCCAACGCCGACGGGCTGACCTGCGCCCGTTTGCCAAGCACCAGCAACGACGAGGAGGCCGCATAGGTGGAGGGCCAAAACAGCGCAATCGACACCGCGCCCACGACCACCACAGCCGCCGTGGTAAGAATCAGTTTCCGGCGGGCGCAAAGCACATGGCCCAGCTCGCGTTTCCAATCTTCTTCCTGAGACATTTTATTCATCAGATCTGACATGATTTTAACCTCGTTTTAGACGTTATCAGTTCAAGTTATAATCGCCGCTGAATCCAATGGACCAGCCCCGGAAGAAAAAGATGTCGGCCACTTCACGCGCAATTTCGGCCGCCGAATTCAGGCGCCGGCGCGGGATGTAGATGATGTCGTTCGGATGGAGATAGAACATCTTCTTTTGAGCCATTCTATATTCGGGGCTCGTAGTGTCTTCCTCTCCCGACAACGCGTTGTAGGCCAGTTCGGTATCTCCCATTGCGGCCTCGTCCTCGTCGTATCTTTCAACCTCTTCCCCCCTGGACGGAATCATGATTTTCTTCAAATCAATGCGGGTGGCCAGCAACTTGTCCTTCTTCTGACGGAACACGATGGCCGAATCGATCCGCGCCGAACTCTTGATGCTGCCGGCCATGGCGACGGCTTCAAAGATCGACGTGGGACGTAGAATTTCAAACGCGCCGGGCTGATTCACTTCGCCAAAGACATAAATCCGCGAACCGGAATGTTTTTCCAGAAACAGGTCGGCCGACAGACCGGGCAAAATACTCTGATATCTTTCGTTCAAAACTTTTGCCATATCAGGAATCGTGTTCCCGGCCACAGCTAAATCGCCGACCATCGCGAAGGTTGCGTAGCCATCGGGGCGGACCGTGACCAGCCGGCTCAAGCCGCGCGGAGCGGTTCTCAGGTCGGTCTTAAGTTCTTTGATGGCGCCGCGGAATTCTTCGAGCACGACGTACAGCTCGGGATCCTTCAAATACTTGCGGTAGGCCGTCTTCAGCTCTTCAGTTAACGCCTCCACCGTTTTCCCGGTCACGCGAACGGATCCGAGATAGGCCAGCGAGATGTTTCCATCCGGCCGGACGGCCTGCGTTTCGCTGAATTCCGGGTAGTGAATGAATCGGACGGAGACTACATGATCCACCGCGATCTTGAAGTTCGGCTGTTCCTCCCAGCTTCTCACCTGATAGAGCACATCCAATACATCGCCGGGGGAGATCCGGTAATCCGGAAACAGCATATATTCGTCAGTCGCATCCTCGGAAAACGTGGTGCGGCCGATCTCGACCTCCTCGCCAACCCTCAGCTTGCCGTCCGTGGCGCATCCCGTTGTTCCTAACGCAACACCCAACAAAGCCGCCACCGAAACAATCCGCATCAAACTCTTAAACTTTTCCATAAAACGCTCCCGGAATATAAAATTGCCGTTTATTCAAAACAACCCCCAGCACCTTCCCGCCCAGACGGGTCAGCTTCTCTTTGCACAGAGAAATGATTTCCCACTTGGTCTGCTCGCACTCCGCGACCAGCACAACGCCGTCGACATGCTGAGCCAAAAGGGCCGCCTCAGAGGAGGTCAGCGTGGAATCGCCGTCGAACACCACATAGTCGAACTCCTCGCACAAGACCTTAAGCCGCTCCGGAAGTTTCGTCAGCAATTCTGCGATGGAGCAAGAGCCGCCGGCCGTTAGCAACGAAAGCCGCGGCTCATCGGTTTGCTGGATCACCTGTTCGCCGGATGATCCCAAAATAAACTCGCGCAATCCCGGGCCGTCCTGAAGACCGAACAGAGCGGCCAGAGCCGGTCGGCGGAAGTTGCCATCCACCAACAAAACCTTTGCGTTGGCCTGGCGGGCCATCGCGGCTGCCATCCCGACCGCCACCGTGCTTTTTCCTTCACGATCGCGGCCGCTGGTAATCAGTAATGAACGAATTGCGCGGCCGTTGGCGGCGCTGAGAAGACTTCCTTGCAGGCTGTTTAGCGAGCCCGCGTGTTTAAGAATTTTATCAAGAGATTCTTTTGCAGCTATCATACGCGCCCCCGGGTTCACTCGTTTCGTATGTGGCGACATATAGCAACCCCATTAATGAATGACTAGTTCTATCTGCTTTTAATCTCATTAAGGGGGGGGTGCCGCCGATGCAGGGAAGTCGCCCGAACAAGGGATATGGTCTTGCGTTGAGAAAGCGTGCGGATTATCTTCTGCCCTCTTCCTGTCCCGCTGAAGTTAACCAGCAGCGAACGAAGGAGGACACGGGCCCGTAGCTCAGTTGGTCAGAGCAGGAGACTCATAATCTCTTGGTCCTCGGTTCAAGTCCGAGCGGGCCCACCATTTAAAACCCAATGAAACAAGCGTTTCGCGCAATAAACACAAGGGTTTTGTTTAAATCTACCTGAAAGCGTGCTTCGTTGCGCTTCGACTTATTCCCTTCTAATATAAACGCCGTAAGTCCACATTAAGCCACGGAGATTTGATTTAAGCCACGGATAAGCCCCCGGACAAGCCACGGTTCCGGGTCGGTTTATCGGTCAGGCGGTGCCGGGTTCGTGTCTCTGAAGCCTGTTCTCTTCGTTCCTGAAGGCATTAAAGGCGGTCGGTGTCTATGCCCCTAGGGTTCGCAGGCATAGGGTGTTTATATCTGCCCGGTGCCGGAAAGGGGGTTTGCCGTGCGGATATATTCGGGAACAATCCCCTCTCCCCCCTTAAAAAAACAGGCCGGGGGGATCAAACGGAGGGTGCTGGAGGTTTCAATCCTGTGCGGTGATCGTGTCTAAACCTTCAGACAAGTTTTAAAACTTTTGAACCTGCGCGGCGGCGGTGATTAAACCTGTAGGGCTTCCCCGCCTCTGAGTTTTGTGCCGTATGCGCACGCGCACGCGAGGCTCACTTTCGCGTTTTTTAAATCCCTCTTTTTATAGAGTGGGAAAACTCCCTTTTTTATAATGCAAGTAAATCCCGGCGGCGCAATCCGCCTGTTTAGATTTAATCTCAACAATGGTTTATTTCAGACGGGTTACCAACGGACACGAAAAAAGCCCCGCATCGCTGCGGAGCTAGTAGGGGTTTGTTGCGGCAACTTCAGGAAAGGTATTTAAAGACGTTGCGGAAAGCAATTGTTTTGTTTGCGGTCTTGTCGGCAGTCCTTTGACTTCGTAGAGTGCCGAAAGCAAGGGGACGTTATGAAGCTGTTACGCGAACGTATACAGTCGGTTGTTGAGGGATTCTTACGGGGGCTGTGGTGGTGGTTGCTGATTGCCGGGGCGTGTGGCGTGGCGAGTTTGCTGTGGTGGTTGGTGTGTGTGATGTGTGAGCCGTTTAGGGAGGCGCTGGTGTGGTTGGGGCGGTTGTATGTGTGGCTGCTGTGGTTGGCAATTGGGTTGCTGATTGCGGTGGGTGGGGGAATAGTTGTGGTGGAGCGGGCGAAAAATAGAAATGTAAAAAAATAGGAAACTGTGGCGAAGGCTCAGGCGGCTCAGCCTCTCCGGTTTGCCTTTTGTCGGCTCTCGCGTGCGCATACGTCCGGAAACTCTTCTATGCGATGTCACGAAACTCAATTCGGCGCAGGCGTCCCCACCTTAAATCCTTGCCGGGTTTCAGGGGGGTTGGCGTATGGTTCGAAGAGAAAATGGAAATTTATGGAATCGAAGTTTATTATTTGGGTGCGAATTATTACAGCCTTGTCGGCTCTTTCCGCTCTTGCTTGGTTAGGGGTAATGGCGGCTATATACGACCAGTCCATAACGGTTCCGGTGTTGATCCTGATACCTGTCATCGTTTTGCATGCATGGGCTATTCAAAAGAAGCTTCCAAACACCCCTTTGAAGGTAACGGGGATTATAACAACGTTGATTCTTTCCGCAGTGGCTGTGTGGGTTCTTAACGAAGAAATATATTTAAATTGGTTTGGATATAGCACTTATAAAAATCGCTCGTATTTCAGTCCCGAGCATTTTTTTATATCGATTGGCTTTTTGCTGATAGTCGCGCTCAACTTAATTGCAGTTCTAAGACCCAAACTCCCTACCAAAGCGACAAATCCGCACATTGTTGCGGCGTATGTTTTCGCAGTCATTCTCACCGTCTTGCTGACCGTTTTGGTGATTAAACTATAGCATCAATTCTGCGCTCATGCCCCCAGTGCGCGGCGGGGTTGTGGTGCTGGGCGTTTCAGGCGGTCGGCTTCGGGGTGTTGCCGTATGTCCATTTATACCGGCCTGCCGTTCCGTGAATGACTTCCCCGTTTTCGGTGCGATTCTGGGTTCCCTTCGTCATGCGTTGCAGAAGGCCATAGAGAACAAACTTTTCTTTTAGTCTCCTCACCTCTTCACCGGCCAGATTCATGCGGTGTCCGAAGTGATTCAGCGGCAGGTCAAAGGTTCCATCTTCGCTCTTTTCATCATGCGCAAGGCTTCGGCAGATTCGGAAAAATGTTTTTTGCCGGTCAGCGAGTGCAGAATAAAAGTTCTGTTCAATGGCGGTCAGCCGGTTCGGATAGTCTCTTTCCAGCGCATCCCAATGGGCGCGGGCTTCGGTCAGGTGCTGGTCGAGCGGGTCGTGAAATGCGATTAAGTTGAACAGATAAAATTGCCGGGCAAAGTCAAAGGCCACGTCACAAGAAACAGCATCATGCAAAAAGGTGATCATGCTGATAAGTTGGGCGTTCCGCTGTCCGCGCTCCGCCTTAAATCTCCGTTCAATGAGTTTCTCATAAAGTCGATACAGGTCGGGCTTAAGACGCTTATACGATTCTTCAGCCTGAGTCATGAGTGCTATTTTTTCAGCAGGGGTTCCAACTGCTGGAAGAGAGGGAGGGGGGGAGAGTTTTTCTTTATCCCTTAATCCCTTTATGCCTTTATCCCTTAGTCCCTTAGTAACATCATGCTTTTCTATCCAATCAATCAATGTTTGCAGGGATACACGCTCTTTTGTGGTCTCCACTTTTTGAAGTGTTCCGTTTTCTCTGAGTCCACCGGGAAGGCGCGATAGTCGGGCGCGGTCTTTTAAAACTTTGGAATCCGCATCAGCATAAATCAGAAGCAAGGCTTCAGCGATTTGTTGCCACTGTTCCGGCGAACAGTCTTCGGTTGTTCTGATATAGCAATGAACGGATTTCCCGCCGCTGAAAACGGTCAGGGTAAAGGGCATATCCGAAGAAGCCCACAAAGCCCGCTGATCATTCAGCGGTAGATTGTCGAACTCAATAACCCATGTATGCAGGCGGCAGACGTTATCCTTCCGGCGGGTGCTGTTCGTCCTGAATGAGTTCCCACAACAATAAGACGCTTTCGGCTGAACCGTGATCTTACCGGCTTCTTTCATCGGCCCAGTCGAGCGAACGTCATCCACAATCAGAATTTGCTCATCGTCATCCCAGAGCAGGCGGCGGGCATCAATCCAGTTGCTCATGGAATACCCCTTTGCACTCGCGTGCGTTGAGTTCTTGAATCCGTTCCGCTTCAGCGCATGAAATGAACGGGCGGCCTTTCCGCAAGGTGCCGCAAAAATAACAGGCGTTTCTAAAATGCCCGCCGGGTGTCTCTGAAACTTCGGTCGGCGTGACTCTATCGCATACCGGGCAGAAGGATTTTAGCTGCACGCCCAAGCGGTGAAACCGTGAACCACGGAAAACTTTTTCGGATAGCAGAAGCCCTTCGAGTGTGTCGCTTATCATATTGCCCCAAGCTGTGACGGCTTCCCGTTGAAGGTGCCGCTTCTCTTTGTGGGTCAGGGTGTGCGGTTGCGTGTCCAGATAGGCGCGAAAGCCTTTTGTTTTGATTATCCGGCAAGTGATCGTTTCACCGGCGGGCGTTTCGACTTCGACAAAGGCGCGGATGTTCCCGGCATCGGTCAGCGGGGTGACTTTCAAAAGTTTCATGCTTCCCCCTTCTGAATGATTGCCTTTGCGGCGGCGGCTAGTTGGTCAACAGCTTTCGGGGTTTTTGCCAGCGTTGCCAGAACGAAGGCTAAACCACGGCCAGCGGGTTGCGGGGTACCGGTTCCGATAACGGCGCAGATTCCACCGACAACTTGAACAAGTTTTTTTGCTTCGGCGGGGTTCATTTGCACCCCCGATCTGAACAAGCGCAAACGGCGCAGGGTGTCGAACAGGTGCAAAGATTCTTTGCGGGGCAGGTTCGTTTCTGAATCGCGTCTTGAGTTCGGGAATTTTTCTTTAGTCCGGCCTGATTCGGCGTGCGGTTGCCAAGTCCGGCGCGATTCGGATTGTGCCCGGTACGGAAAGCCCAAAGAGCGCAGGTTTTTAGCTCGCAGTCTTTTGGCTGTTCTTCGGGTGAACAGTCCCGGCATTTTTCGACAATCGCGGAAAGCGGGCGAATACCGGCAACGGATTTTCCAAAGCGCAACGGGTAGAGCGGGCAGGCGGTCGCTCCGCAATGTTTAACCTCGTTCGGCTGATTCAAACAGCAATCCAAACACTTCAGGCGGCAGGCCTTCAGCGGTGAAGGGTGTTCCGGTTTCATACGGTCACCCCCTTGCGCATGAAGTTCAGAACTTCGGCCTCTGAATATCTAACGGCGCGTGCGGTGAACTTCACGGCGTGAAGCAGTTTGTTGCGGGTGTACCTTTTGACTGTTTCGACGTGTACCCCTAACAGGGCGGCAACCTGTTTCCGGGTCAGCATTTTTTCCGTTGCTGGCTTTGGGTCTTCGAGCGCGGCAAGGATTCGTTCGCGCTGTTCGCTGGTCATGGACTGGTCGCTATCTATCGCGGCCTTAATGATTGCTTCTGATTGCATAGTGTTCTCCGTAGTCCCGACCGAAATTTATTTCCGGCCTTCGCTATGGAACACACTCCAACACAATTCACAGCAGATTGCTTGGGACGGGATGCCTCCCTAGAAACAGCTCAAACGTACCAAAGATCAACTCTGCCTCGCTCTTTAGAGCATTCTTTAATCAAGCGTGACGGGTCTGTGAATGGATAATCAATAGCCTCTAACCCCAGTTCGACTAATTCTACAAAACTTGAGTTTGCATGATGAGGCTTATGTTTTGAAAAACGGTGATAATTAGCAGCCAACACCTGAACAACGGTTTTTGCTTTATCGCGGGCTATTGTTTTTTTATTAAACTTTTTTTCCGCTTCTTCAGAGGCAATTTCGCAAGAGGTATCATATACCTTAATGAGGAAGTCCATGATTCGAGCCGGATTCTCTAAAAAGAGATCAAGCGAATCGCGGGAATCGCGGGCTTTCTTAAAACGCATTCTTTCCTTTAAATTTTTCTCTGCGATTTCGCGGGCAGCCTTTTTTGCCAGTTGTTCTTTTGTGAAAATATCCATTTTTTTTATGGCAGTGGAGAATCTCTCTAGCTGTTCTTTTTGTTTTTCCGCCTTTGGTCTCTCTGGCTGTCGTTGCGCCATACTAATAGCCATTAAAAATTCAAAATAATCTTGTTCTTCAGGTTCTCTTTGAAGATTTCTGTCATACCAATCCGAGAACCTTTTTATAATTTCAATGTCAATGTTCACATAATCGGCAAAAGATTTGCAGCACTCTTCGGGTTTCATTTTTCACCCCCTATCAATTCGGCTTTGATTGCTTTCCAGTTTTTCGCGGTCATGGTCTTTGCCAGTTCTTTAATCCACGGCGGGACAATCTGGGCGGGCATGTTCTGTTCCGGTTCGTTTAATTGCCAAGCCCTAGCGGTGTGCCGGGCGGTGCCTTCGTTCACGTGCAGATAATGCGCGGTCATTGCCGGGTTAGCGTGCCCGATAACGTTCTGAATTACCCCTTGCGGCGTACCGGCGGCGGCGTGCAAAGAAACCCATGTGTGCCGCAGGCTATGAAAGCCAACTTCCAAAACAGCGCGTTTACAGGTCGGCTTTGCGCCCTTCTTCCCGCCTTCTTCCCAGGCTTTCAGCGCGGCTTCGGTTGCTTCTTTTCCGGTGCCTTCTTTGATTGTCTGAATCCCGCAGGCGGTGAAGTGTGCCTGAATCTCGTTTGAAATATCCGGCTGTTTAACGGGGCGGCCTTCGGCGTTGCGGTGGGTGTAGAGTTTGGCAAAGCGCGGCAGAACGTATCCTTTGCGCTTGCTTGGCGGGGTCTCTGAAAGCTTTTCCAGAAGGGCGGCGGCTATGCCGATTAAAACAGGCTTCCCGCTCTTTGCGGTCTTGTTCGGGATTCGTTTAATCAGCTCCCGGTCAAGATCGGTTTCGCCCCAAGTCAGGGTGCAGCAATCCCCCAAGCGCAGGCCGGTGAAGGTGCCAAGATAAAACAGGGTTTGCAGTTCACCCGTTGCGCTTTCCAGAAGGGCTTTGAGTTCGGCAATAGTCAGTTCCCGGCGGCTTGCGGTCTTCAGGGCTTTGCGGCGTATCTTTTCAAAGGGGTTTGCTTTCAGTCCGGCGGCATCCTGTAGCACCCGGAAAAACAGCTTCAAAAAGGCGGCGTGCTTGTTGTAGGTATTCGGGCTTGCCGTTGCTCCGTTCAGCGTTGCGGCGTAGTCTTGCGCGTGTTTCGGGGTAATGTCCCGCAGGCTGTGAACGTCCGGCGCATTTTCTGAAAGCCACTGCATGAAGCCTTTTTTCCAGTAGGTTTCATAATAGCGCAGGGTGTCGATTCCGGTGTCCGGGCGTTCGGGGTTTTGAAGGTAAGCTTCCCAAGCTTCAGCAATCGGCAGAACCGGGGCGGCGGCTTCGGTTGCTTCTATGCGGTCGGTTCCGGCCTGAACAAGGGCGGCGGTCAGGGATTGAAGCTGTTCTTCCCGCTTTCCTGCCCGCATCGGGGCGGTTAGTCGCTTGCGTTCGGCTTCGGCTTGGCGCAGGTCCGTGATCGGCTTGCCGTCTTTGCCGGTCAGGGCGTTGCGCGTGCGCTTCCCGTCAATCGTGTACTGAAGCCAGAAAACTCCCGGCACCTTGGATTCCGGCGGGTATTCCTTGCCGTCTTTGGTTCGCTTGTATAAACGCCCGGTCCCCCGTGCGCTTCTGGTCTTTGACTTGTCAGCCTTTGCCATGATAAACCCCCTTGATTTGAACTAATGCGAATAGTTCCCAAACGGGGGAGAATAAACAAGATAAATCCACCTTAAGCCACGGAGCAAAAAGCTAAAACATTGCAATCAAACACTTTAGCTTCGATAAAAAATAGTCTCATAATCTCTTGGTCCTCGGTTCAAGTCCGAGCGGGCCCACCATTTCCAGCCATTGGAAAAAAAAGTTCCAAGGATTGGACCTTTTTATCCGGATTCCCCCGCCGTGCGGAATAAATGGCGTCAGAACGCCCCGATATTCCAAACCCCGGAACAGCCTCTTCCAAGGTTTGGAAAACTCGCCGGCTAGGAGATGAAAAGGTTGGCGCTGCTGTCGCTGAGGTGATCGACATACATGGCGACCCCGCCCTCTTCGACACCCTCGATCAGCTCTTCGCGTTTGATTCCCATCAGATCCATGGTCATCGTGCAGGCCACCAGTCGCACGCCGCTGAACCGGGCCTGAGCGATCAGGTCGTCGAGTTTCATAACGTTTTTCTGTTTCATGATGCCCTTGATCATCGCCAGCCCCATCCCGCCCATATGCATCTGAGACAGGGGCAGCCTGGGCGCTCCCTTGGGCATCATCAAACCGAACATTTTTTCGATCAGGTTCTTCTTCACGGTAACCGGGCCGGACTTGCGCAGAACGTTGAGGCCCCAGAAGGTGAAGAACAGGGTCACTTCATACCCCGCGGCCACGGCGCCGTTGGCGATGATGAAGGCGGCCATGGCTTTGTCGAAGTCGTTACTGAACACCACATTGGTCATCGATTTTTTGCCCGACCGCTGAACGCCGCCCGAGGCGGGTGCGCGTTTGATGACGGTCGCGCGATAGGCCCCGCCCTCTGCCGGCTCCAGCGAGGCAAGTTCGTGTCCGGTGCTGTGACACCAGGCGGGAGCATCGCCCACAAACCCGGGATCGCTGACGGTGATGCAGACGGCTTCGCCGACGGAGATTTCGTCGATCGCTTTTTTGAGCTGGAGGATCGGGCCCGGGCAGGCCTGTCCGCAGGCGTTGATCGTTTTGACCACATTCATCGGTTGCTCCTCTTTTACAGTGTTAAAGACCTGGTCGTCGGAATCATTTTCAGGCTGATAATCTTCGGGCATGACCGTCGCGCGGATCCCTGTTGCCCGCTGATAGGTCGTAAACCCGCCGCTCAAGTTGCGCGACTGGAATCCTTTTTGCTCCAGAATTCGGCAGGCCAGATAGGCGCGCTGGCCCACCCGGCAGAAAACGAGATTTTCCTTTTCTTTATCAAGCTCGCCCAGGCGGTCGCGCAATTCCTCGAGCGGGATATGTTTCGCACCGGGAATGGTTCCCGCGGCCGTCTCGTCAACCGTGCGGACATCGATCAGCTTCTGATTCGATGCGAGGCTCTGGACGTCTTCAACATGGCATAGCTTCACATCGCCGCGCAGCACATTCGCCGCAACAAACCCGGCATAATTGACCGGATCTTTGGCTGACCCGAAGGGCGGCGCATACGACAACTCCATCTCTTCAAGGTCATAAACCGTAAGCCCCGCCCGAATGGCAACGGCCAGCACATCGATGCGCTTGTCGACGCCATCGGATCCGACGGCTTGCGCGCCGAGAACTTTTCCATTCTCCGGATCGAACAGCATTTTGAGGCTGAGCGGAGCGGCCCTCGGATAATACGAGGCATGACTGGCTGGATGCACATAGACCTTTTCGAAGGCGATGTTCTCGCGGCGCGCCACCTTTTCGCTGAGGCCGGTCATCCCAATGGCCAGATTGAACACTTTGCAAATAGCCGTTCCCTGCGTGGAAGAATAGCGGCTGTCGCGTCCGAAAATCTGATCGGCGGCAATTCGCCCCTGCCGGTTGGCGGGCCCGGCCAGCGGAATGAGCGCGGGCTGGCGCGTCGAGAAATCGATCACCTCAATCGCGTCGCCGACGGCATAAATCGCCTCATCGGAGGTCTGCATGGCGTCGTTGACCTGAATGCCGCCGCGCGGGCCCAGTTCCAGACCCGCGGCTTTTGCCAGCGCGGTCTCGGGTCGCACCCCGATGGCCAGAATGGCCAAGCCGGTCTCCACCACTTCGCCGGAGCTGAGAATCAGCTTCACACCGGTTTCCGACGTCTCAAAAGCGGTAACGGACGTGCCGATGCGCAACTCGACCCCGTGGAGCTCCAGCTCCTGATGCAGAATGGAAACCATTTCCGGGTCGGCCGGGCCCATCACCTGCGGGGCAAGCTCAACCAGCATGGTGCCGATGTTGCGCCGGCGCAGCGCTTCGGCCATTTCGAGGCCGATGTAGCCGCCGCCGATCACGGCGGCGTGCTGCTTGCCGTCCAGCGCCGCGATGATGCGGTCCATATCCTCCATATTGCGCAGCGATAACACGTTCGGGTTTTCGATGCCGGGAATGGGCGGGCGGATCGGTTCAGCTCCGGGGCTGAGAATCAGCGCATCGTACGATTCGCGGTACACCTCGTCCGTTTCCAGATTCTTGATTTCAACTTCGCGCTTCTCGCGATCGATCGCCGTGACTTCGGAACGAACGCGCACATCGATATTGTACCGGTCTTTCATGATTTCCGGCGT
>JAEIOF010000029.1 GCA_016342445.1 Verrucomicrobiota bacterium
TTTAAGGACTGCTTTTGATCTGCTGGTTGATCTGTATCAGGTTCGCTATCTGGTCAACATCGATTCGGATACGATACACACAACGGATTGGTTAATGACTTTGTTCAGGGTGTACACCGAGTTGAACCAGGAGTTGACGGATGGGCCCCTTGTTTTAAGCGGGTTCAACGCCAAAACAAAAAAGAACATACATCGCTGGAAGCGTTATGTGGAAAAAGACGATCTCGGCGGCATTAACTTATTTTTCGATACTCCAACCTATATGCACTATGTGCGGGATACGTTGATCCATGTCGGTTGGGATATTCAATTGTCAAAAATTATACGGCAGCAGAACGGATCATTGATCGCTCTCCGCAATTCCGTTATCCAGCATATTGGAGCGGAAGGCATGTGGTCCGGTTGTGGAATGTACGATCATTCCTCCACTTTTTAATCCGCATAATCCACCCGCAGGCGTGGTTCACTGAGTTTTTCCAATGGTTGGAAAAATCTGTGCGCGTTTATACGATAGCGCTGTTGCTCTGCTACTGTCGCTTTGCACCAGCCTCACTTTGTGTCCAATGATTGGAAAAAATGCTTCCAATGTTTGGAAGCTTCGGCGAGGGCGTTGGCGCGGTGGGAGATTTTGTTTTTCACCTCGGCGGGGAGCTCGGCGAAGGTTTGCTCGAATCCATCGGGGACGAAGAGGGGATCGTAGCCGAAGCCGTGGGAGCCGCGCAGTTCGTCGATGATGACGCCTTCACATTTTCCCTCGACGGTGAGCGGCTTTTCGCCCGGGCGGGCGAGGGCGATGACGGTGCGGAAGCGGGCGCGGCGGTTTTCTTTGCCTTCGAGTTCGCGAAGCAGTTTGGCGTTGTTGGCTGCGTAGTTACAGGGTTCGCCGGCGTAGCGGGCGGAGTAGACGCCGGGCTCGCCGTCGAGCGTCTCCACTTCGAGGCCGGAGTCGTCGGCCATCGCCATCAGGCCGGTGGCTTCGCACAGTTCCTGCGCTTTTTTGATGGCGTTGCCCTCGAAGGTGTCGCGGTCTTCGATGGTGTCGGGCACGTCGGGGAAATCGCGTGCGGAGCAGACTTCCAGCCCCTGGAAGTTAAAGATGGCGTGGATTTCTTCGAGCTTGTGGGCGTTGCGGGTGGCGATGACAATTTTCATGGTCGGGAGTGTGGGGATTTGGTCTTGTGAGTTCAAGGTTCCGGTTTTTTAAATATCGGCTTGCGCAGGGTGGGGTCAGCAGTTATCTTCTCGCCTTCAATTTTCCCTTCTCAATTGCTCGAGTGGCGGAATTGGTAGACGCGCTAGGTTGAGGGCCTAGTGGCCGTTAAGGTCGTGTGGGTTCGAGTCCCACCTCGAGCACCAGCATTAAAAGCAGGCCGTTTGGCCTGCTTTTTTTGTGCCTAGCCGAAGTAGTCGGGTGCGTTGCCGGGCTTCCACTTGATGTTGCATCCAACGGCGGGATATTGATCTTCGCTAGTCGGCTTGCCTGCCAGCATGGCGTCGATGGCGGCTCGTAAATCTTTTCCCGTGACCGGCTGGTCGTTGCCGGGACGGCTGTCGTCGAGCTGTCCCCGATAGACGAGTTCCAGATTTTCGTCGAAGAGGAAGATGTCCGGGGTGCAGGCTGCGCGATAGGCTTTGGCGGCTTCCTGCGATTCGTCGTGGAGATACGGGAAGACGAAGCCGACCCGTTCGGCCTGTTCGCCGAGCTTTTCAGGGGAATCGTCGGGATACTTTTCCGCATCGTTCGAGCAGATGGCGATGACTCCCAGTCCCTCGTTTTCGTAGTCGGTTCCGATACGGGCGAGTTCGTTCTCGATATGTTTCACGAACGGGCAGTGCGCGCAGATGAAGAGGACGAGAAGTCCGCAGCACTCCTCAAAGTCATTGAGCGATACAATCTGTCCGGTGCTCACATCCCTCAGTTCAAAGTCGGGCGCACGGGTTCCAAGCTCCATCATGGTGGATGGTGTCAGTGACATGAGGCGTCTCCTTTATTCGGGGATGAATAGTTTTTGGCCAACGGAAAGGCGGTTGGCATCTTTGATGAGGTTCACTTCAATCAGTTTTTTGACGGAGGCGCCGTAGGCGGTTGCGATGGTGGAGAGGGTTTCGCCGGGCTGGACAACGTGCTCGATACCGTAGGCGGTTCCTCCGGAAACCGGCGCGGCGGCGGGCGGCGCGGCTTTCACGAGGAGTTTTTCGAGCTGGGCGGTGAGGCGGGTGATCAGTTCACGCTTGTCCTCTTCGCTTTTGAGTTCGATGGCGGCGCAGCGGGTGTCGAGGTTCCGGCGCAGGCCGTCGAGTTCTCTGCTGATGCGGCCAATTTCCATTTCGAGCGTTTCAAGGCGTCCGGCCATCCGGCGCTGTTGCTCCTGCGCGATGAGCTGGTCTTGAGTCTGGCGGGTTTGGGTGGTGCGGGATTGATAGGGGGTTTGGCATCCGCTCAACAGCAGGGTGGCGATCAATGTTGTGAATAAAGTTTTTTTCATGAGGTCCTCCTTTTGGTTTTGGCCGCCATTCTAAAAGGGGTTCGACTAAAATCCAGTTTTTAGCAAAACCATTTGACGGGGAGAGGCGCTTCGGCTACAACCTTCCGCACTATGGGACAACAACTAAGACAACGTAATAAACAACGCCGCCGTGATCTTCGCAAAAAACGCCTGAAAGAACGCGCTCGCGAAGCTGCCACCAAGAAGTAACCGCTTCTTGCGTTTCCGAATCGAACACCTCGCAGAAACATCTTCTGCGAGGCTTTTCTGTTTAAACAGATTTCTCCGAAAACATCTTTCAGCTTTCATGATTCATACTTCAGGGCCTCTCTGCTAAGCTCCCGCGCATGATTACCTTTTTGGACGGCAAACTCGAAGAAAAGCAACCCACCCGTATTGTGATGAATATCGGGGGCGTCGGCTACGAGGTGTTGGTTCCGCTCAGCAGCTTTGACCGTCTGCCGTCCGAAGGGGATGCCTGCCGCATTTTGATCTATCATCACATCACCGATGCCTCGCAGGCGCTGTTCGGCTTCTGCACAGAAGAAGAACGGAAGATGTTTATCCTCCTGCTCGGCGTGAGCGGGATTGGTCCGAAAACCGCGGTGAGCGCGCTGTCCGGTCTTTCCGTTCGCGAACTGAAAATTGCGCTGGTGGAAAGTGATGTGAAACGGATTTCATCGATTTCCGGGATCGGCAAGAAGACCGCGGAGCGGGTCATCGTGGAGCTGCGCGATAAATTTTCTTCCGGCGAAGCGCTTGAGGCACTGGCCGGGGCGGACGCGGCACCCGGCGACCACCGCCTGCGCGACGCCGCGCTAGCGCTCATTTCTCTCGGCTATAAGCAGGCGGATGCGCAGAAGATGGTTAAGTCGATTCAGCTGAATGCCACAACTTCCGTTGAAGAGATTGTTCGCGGAGCTCTCACAGGAAAATAAATGGAACACACCATCACCACTCTCAATCGCCCCGATCAGGAACTGGACATCAAGTTGCGTCCGGCGCGCTTTGATGATTTTACCGGGCAGGAAAAAATCAAAGAGCGCCTTGAGCTGTTTGTCGAGGCGGCCAAGGCGCGCGGCGATGTGCTCGACCACGCTTTGCTTTCCGGCCCGCCCGGCCTCGGGAAAACCACGTTGGCCTATATCATTGCCGAGGCGATGAGCGCGAACATCAAGTGCACCTCCGGGCCGGTGATTGACAAGCCCGGCGATCTCGCGGGCCTGTTGACCAGTTTGGAGCGCGGCGACGTTCTTTTCATCGACGAAATCCACCGCATGCAGAAAAGCGTCGAGGAATATCTTTATTCCGCGATGGAGGATTTTGTGATCGATATTGTGATCGACCAAGGGCCGAACGCCCGCTCGGTGCGGCTCAATATCGAGCCCTTCACGCTGATTGGCGCGACGACCCGCAGCGGACTGCTTTCTGCGCCGATGCGCTCGCGCTTCGGCCTGCTCAACCGCCTCGACTACTACGACGCGGCGACATTGCAGACAATTATTACCCGCTCCGCGCGGATTCTCAATGTGGACATTGAGCCGGATGGCGCGCTGGAGATTGCCCGTCGCTCGCGCGGCACGCCGCGTATTGCCAACAACCTGTTGCGACGCGCCCGCGACTACGCGCAGGTCAAAGCAGACAATGTGATCACTGCGGAGATTGCCGACAAAGCCCTCGCGCTGCTCGACATTGACGACAGCGGCCTCGACGAGATGGATAAGAAAATCCTTGAAACGATGATTGAAAAATTTGGCGGAGGCCCGGTCGGGATCAGTTCAATCGCCGTTTCGGTCGGCGAAGAGGCGGACACGATCGAAGAGGTTTATGAGCCGTATCTCATCCAAGAGGGTTTTCTCAAGCGAACTCCTCAGGGGCGCGTTGTTCTGCCGCGCGGCTTTGCACTGTTCGGGCTTTCCCCCAGTGGAACCTAACGGGATTTATGATCATGAAACGGTTTTCGAATTACTCCATGCTCGCGATACTCTTCCTTTTTCCAATGGTTGGAACCGCGGTTGAAGGCATCCGGTTGGTTTGCGACGAGCCGGTGTACAATTTTGGACACGTCGCTCAAACGGCTGTGATTACCAACGTTTTCATCGTGCGCAACGAGGGCGACCTGAGCTTTATGCTGAAGTATGTGCAGACGGGGTGCAGCTGCACGAAGGGCCGGATGAATAAGCGGGTGATTGGACCCGGCGAAACCGCCGAGTTGACTGCGGTCTACACCGCCGCCCGCCGCAAAGGCCCCCAGAAAAAGAGCTTGAAGCTCATCCCCGTTGACTCCACCGGGTCGACCCTCACGTTTTATATGCAGGGTTTTGTTGAAGCCCCTTCGGAATCCCTTTAAAAAAGGTGCTCATTTCTAATACAGGAGAGATCTCATGGCAGGAATCTTTAAGGCATACGATATTCGCGGCATCTATGGCACGGAATTGACCGACGAGGTCGCTTTCAAAATCGGGCGCGCGGTTGCCACATTTTTGAAACCCGAAAAATTTGTGATCGGACACGACATGCGCCCGCATTCGATTCCGCTTTTCAATGCGATGGCTAAAGGCCTGACGATGCAGGGCGTCGATGTCGTCAATATCGGACTGGCCTCCACCCCGATGTCCTATCATGCCAACGGGAAGCTCGGCGCGGACGGCTCCGTCATCATCACGGCCTCGCACAACCCCGGCGAGTGGAACGGCATGAAGATTTGCCGAGAGCTGGCTATTCCGATTTCCGGCGCGACCGGCATCGCCGACCTTGAGCGCATCGTGAATGAAGAATCTTTCGATGCTCCGTCCGCAACGCCCGGCACCATCACCGACTACGACATTAAGCCGGAATATTTTGAACACGTCCGCTCATTTGCCAATATCAAGAAGCCGCTCAACGTCGTCATCGACTATGCCAACGGCATGGGCATTTCCGAAGGCGAAGCGTTTACGGATGCCATGTTCAACATCACTCCAATGTATGACGTACTCGACGGAACCTTCCCAAATCACGAAGCCAACCCGCTCGACCTTGAAACCCTCGAAGATATTTCCACCAAACTCAAAACGGGAAGCTATGACTTTGGGATTGCCTTCGATGGCGACGCCGACCGCGCCGGATTCCTCGATGAAAATGGCGATAATGTCACCATGGACATGATCACCGCGCTCGTCGCCCAGTCCATGCTCGAAAAATTTCCCGGCGCGAAGATCTTTTACGACCTGCGCAGCAGCTGGGCTGTAAAAGAAGTGATCGAAGAAGCGGGCGGACAGCCAATGATGAGCCGCGTCGGTCACGCTTTCATTAAAGCGCAGATGCGCGAAGCCGACGCCGTCTTCGCCGGCGAGCTCTCCGGCCACTACTACTTCCGCGACAACTACTACACCGAAAGCTCGGCGCTGGCCGCCATCTGTATCGCCAACCTCATCAGCGAAACCGGCAAAACCCTTTCCGAGCTGGTCAAGCCGATCAAGCGTTACTTCGCTTCCGGCGAGATCAACTCGACGGTTGCAGATGTCAGCGCCGTTTTCGAGCGCCTCGATGCGACCTTCGGCGACGCCACCACCTTCCAGCTCGACGGCACCTCCTACGAATACGCCGACTGGTGGTTCAACGTTCGCTCGTCCAACACCGAGCCGCTCGTGCGCCTCAATCTCGAATCCAAAACCAAGGCGCAGATGGAGGCCAAGCGCGACGAAGTCCTCGCGCTGATCCGCGCGTAACTTTTTGGAGTGCGCCGCTGTTTTTAAAAAGGAGCAGTCTCGCGCCTGCGACTCGCGTCCGCATGCCAGGATTTTTATGAACTTGAAACCCCTTAAATTCGGAACGGTGACGATCGATTTCCCCGTTGTGCTCGCGCCGATGGCGGGCTATACCGACGCCGCATTTCGTTCGATCTGCAAAGAGAACGGCGCGGGAGCCTGCTACACCGAGGTGACCAGCGCCGAGGGCATCCGCCGCGACTCGCTTAAAACCTTTCAGCTTTTAAAGGTCTCCGAGCTCGACCACCCAATTGCCGGGCATATTTTCGGCAAATCGGTCGAAGCCATGGTTGAGGCCTCTCAGTACATTGAGCAACTCGGCTGTTTCGATTGGATAGATCTCAACTGCGGCTGTCCGGTCAAGAAGGTCGTCCGGCGCGGCGCGGGTGCCGCGCTGATGAAGGAGCCGGAAGAGATCGGCGAGATCGTTCGCGCGGTCAAAAAGGCGGTATCGCTTCCCGTCAGCGTGAAGACCCGCATCGGGTTTAGTCCGTCGTTTCCCGATCACCTGACGATCGCCAAAATTGTCGAGGACGCCGGCGCGGATATGATCGCGGTCCACGGGCGCTACGCCTGCAACTTTCATGGCGGTCCGGCGGACTGGGAGAAGCTCGGCGAAATCAAGCGGGCGCTCAAAATACCAGTGATTGGAAACGGAGGCGTCGTTACCCCGGAAGAGGCGGTTGAAATGGTGCGCGTCTCGGGTGTGGATGGTGTGATGATCGGCCGCGGCGCCGTCGGAAACCCTTGGTTATTCGATCAAATAAAAAATCCGTCACTGCCGGCTCCAAGCCTTGGAAAACGCAGAGAAACCATCGAAACACACCTGCTTCGTTTGGTGGAACTGACCACGGCTACGGCGGCGGGGCGGAGTCGGAAAGTTGGATTTGAGCCGGAGCCGGCGGCCTGCCTGCATTTCCGTCCCCATTTGGCGCAGTATATCAAGGGGTTGCGCGGCCGTCGCGACCTGTTGCAGCAGCTCAACGCAATGCGCGATGTTAAAACGGTGATGAATGCGGTGGATAAGGTAATGGAGCAAAATCAATGAGCGATAAAGAATTGGAACTTGGGGTTCAACCTCTCGATCAGATTATGGAGGAGCGCGGGCTGAAAAACCACGACCTGGTGGCTGCGTCAAAGGATGGCTTGACCCATAAACAGGTGCAAAAAGGCCGTAAAGGCCGCCGTTTGACTCGAAATTTAAAGGACAAGATCGCAACGGCATTATCGGCCGCTACGGGTACAACGTATGCGCCCGGCCAGCTGTTTAACTATCGCTAGATCTTATCCCGCGTGGGGGTTCCCCCCACATTTTTATGGATATATACTTCCGATAGGCGTATAAAGAACCCCTGAATTCTCTGGGGGGCGAAAGAGATGCGCATGAAGATACATAATGAAGATCGTTGTCCGACTTGCGGGCGAGCAGAGGTGTCTGAACGGGTTCGCCGCGGTCGCATAATTCGGTATTTTCTTCCCAATACCAAGTTGATGAAGTGCCGGCTTTGCCTCCGCCGCTATCTGGTCCACCTCGATTCTTAGGCTCTGAACCCGAGTGTTCGGAGTTTTTGCAACAGGGCGGGACGATCTTCTGAGAGAATGACCGAGGTGTTGAAAAACTCGCGGCGCACACCGTAATTCGCCCGCAGGAAGTCAAATTTCTCCACCGCTCCGCGCAGGGCCGTATCATCCGCCAGAATGTCGTATGTGGACGCAACTGTTTCGGCCAGCACATCCAGATCGCTTTTCCCGTGCGAATCAATTTTCAAATTCGGCACCGACACAGCGGGAAGCAGCGGTGCTGGATCCCATGTTGGTTGGATTTCGAAAAACTGGCAGGCCTCGCGATAGACCTGAACGGTCCCGTTCAGTTTGCCTTCCAGTGAATGGCCGGCGATGTGGGCCGTGGCGATGTCGGCTGCCGCCAGAACATCAAGTCGAATGTTTGGCTCCGGATCCCAGACATCAAGCACGGCATGAGAAATAACGCCGTTGGCCTTGGCGTGGAGCAGGGCGTCGGAGTCCAGCACCCTGCCGCGCGAGGCGTTGATGAAGACGCTCCCGCGCTTCATTTTTTCAAAGAAACGGCAGTCGGCCATGCGCAGGGTCGGCCACGGCTTTTCCGCGACCAGCGGCACGTGCAACGTGACGATGTCGGATTGGGCCAACAGTTTTTCCAACCCTTGGAACTCCATAGCATGGGGGGGCTTGTTTTTTTCTTGGCTAGAGCATTCGCGGGCTTCGCGCGGCGGGTCGTTGAGCAATACCCGCAGGCCGAGCGCTTCGGCGCGTTTTGCGATGCGGCTTCCGACCTGTCCAACGCCGATGATGCCGATGGTTTTCCCTTCCAGCTCAATGTTCAGATGAAGCAGCGTAGCGGTGATGTAGTCGGCGACGCTGGCGGCGTTGCAACCGGGGGCGGCGCACCAGCCGATCTGCTGTTTTTCCAACCATTGGAAATCGATGTGTTCGAAGCCCGCGGTCGCGGTGCCGACAAAGCGGACGGGCGAGCCGGCGAGCAGGTCGGCGGTTGCTTTGGTTTTGGAGCGGATGATCAGCGCATCGGCATCCGCCAGATGTTGCGGGCCGATTTCGCGGTCCGGGACGACGACAACCTCGCCCAGCGTTTCAAACGCTTCGCGCCCCAGCATGACCGTTTCTGCAACAACCGTTTTCATGGAAGACACGCTAGTTTATTTCAGGGAGGTTAACCACTAATTTCCACTAATCAGCATTAATTTTGGATGGCGGAAATGATTCATGAAGATTAGTGGTTCGTTCCTTCCGATGTTCTGCTAGAAATCTTCCCATGAAAACGGAAAATCCAACAGGCGGGGCGATTCTGACGCTGGTGACAGCTCGGGGCGAGGCGGAGACGATTGGCGACTGGGTTGCTGAGAATCTTCAAAAAACAGTGGTGGAGCTTAAGCTGCCCGGTGACGCCGAGGTGGCGATTGAAATTTATTTTGACAATACGGACGAAGCCGAGATCGCCGCACGGGCGATGGAACAGTTTCCAACCCTTGGAAAATCGATTCGCGAGTACGCGGCCGAAGAGTGGGCCGAGAGCTGGAAAAAACATTTTAAGCCGATGGATATCGGTCAAAAACTGCGCGTTTGTCCGCCGTGGCTTGCGGGAGAAAGTGATCGGATCGAACTGGTGATTAATCCCGGGCTGAGCTTTGGAACGGGGAATCATTTCACGACGCGCTTCTGTCTGGAGCAGCTCGACCGCTTCGTGCCGGAGAGCGGTGCCAAGACGATGCTCGATATCGGAACCGGCTCGGGGATTCTGGCGATTGCCGCGATTAAGCTGGGAGCCGAAAAGGCGCTCGGCGTGGATTTCGACGAGCTTTGCGTGGAGCAGTCTCTTTTGAATGCCGCGGCCAACGGCGTGGCGGAGCAGACGGAGTTCCGTCCGCACGATATCACCAACGGCTGGCCTGCGGACGAACACTACGACATCGTCTGCGCCAATATTTACGCATCTCTGTTGATCGATAATGCGGCGACTCTGCTGCGCGTGACAAAAAACTACCTGTTGCTGACCGGTATCCGCGAAGTGGAGCTCGACGGCGTGGCCGATACATTTGTTCGGCTCGGCGGAAAAGAGATTGTCCGCGACTGCGACCGCGAGTGGTCAGGCCTTGTGATCAGCCGCTAAGAGCGCCCGGATCTGCGCGACATCGATTCCAATCTGCTCGATCAGCGCCTCTTTGGTCGGGAAGGGGCCGATGTCGCGGGTCTTCTGAACGAGGAGGACTTCAATATTCTGATCGTAGAGGTCGCCGTCAAAATCCAGCAGGTACGACTCAATGACGTGTTTGTGGCAGCCGAAGGTTTCCCGTTTGCCGATAAAGACCGCACTGGGGTGCAGTTCCCAGTTCGCAGTTCCCAGTTCGCAGTTTTTTAGTTCTGAACGCTGAACGCCGAACTCTGAACTCTGAACTCGCGTATACGCAGCGTACACGCCGGGGGCGGGGATCAGCTCGTTGAGAGGGTCGATGTTGGCGGTGGGATAGCCGAGCTTCTGTCCGATGTTGTTGCCGTGGATGACGGTCCCGAAGAGCGAGAAGGGGCGGCCGAGCAGCTTTTCCGCCAGCGGGATGTTCCCCTCAGAAATTGCGTTGCGGATGGTGGTGCTGGAAATTTTACGGTCGCCGTCCATCACCGGTTCCACGGCGGTCGCGGTGAATCCGTGCTGTTTGCCGAAGGTTTTCAGGGTTTGGAAGTTTCCGGAGGCCCGGTAGCCGAAGGACCAGTCTTGTCCGCAGACAATGCCGGAGAGCGTGGGCGCATCCGCGCACAGGGTCGACAAAAAGGTTTCCGGCGGAAGAGAGGCGAACTCCCGGATAAAGGGGGTTTCGATGACGCCGGCGACGCCCAGAGCTTTCATCTGACGCAGACGGCAGGGCTCGGCGCTGATGAGCGGCGGGGCTTTTTCGGGAACGAGTGCTTTGGCCGGATGCGGGCTGAAGGTGTAGACCCAGGCTTCGCCGCCGCGCGCGGTCGCCTGCTCGACGGCGGTGGAGATGACTTTTTGGTGGCCGACATGAACCCCATCGAAGCACCCCATTGCGAGGACGATGGGGTTGTCCGTCTTCGGGATCTCCGAAATGTTTTTAATGAGGCGCATTACAGGGCGTGCAGCGGGACCATGTGTTTTGCCAGCTCGTTGCGATCCCACGTGAGAACGTCGTCGAGGGTCCATGCATTGGAGATGTTGAACTCGCTGGACTGTGTGCGGCGCAGTTGCGAGAGGCAGGCACCGCAGCCGAGGCGGGTGCCGAGGTCGTAGGCGAGGGTGCGCACGTAGGTGCCTTTGGTGCATTGCACCTCGAAGGTGACACGCGGCGGGGTGAACTCGTGCATCGCGAATTTGTAGACATGAATGAAGCGCGGTTCGCGTTCCACTTCCTGTCCTTTGCGGGCGAGCTTATAGAGCGCCACCCCGTTTTGTTTGATGGCTGAAACCATGGGCGGCATTTGCATCTGATCGCCGACCGCCGCTTTCATTTCGGTTCGGATTTGTTCTTCCGTGACGGCGCTCGGATCTTTTTCGGCGGTGATTTCGCCATCGGTGTCCTGCGAATCGGTTTCGACGCCGAGAAGGATCTCTCCTTCGTAGGTCTTATCGCCGCCCATGATTTTGGCAGAGAGTTTGGTGCCGTGGCCGATCAGAATCATGATCAGGCCGGTGGCGTTCGGGTCGAGCGTTCCGCCGTGGCCGACTTTGTTGAGCTGAAAGTGGTTGCGGATTTTAGCGACGACATCGTGGGAGGTCCACTCCTGAGGCTTGTCGATCAGCAGGACGCCGTCGGGATCGGACTGGTGCGGGTTACGTTTGCGCATCGGTAGATCCTTCGTTGGGTTTCGGGTCTTCGGGAATATCGAGGGTGGCGAGGATGCTGAGCACGCGGTCGCCGGTTTCAATGGAGAGGTCGAGCTTGAAGTGCAGGCGCGGCGTGTACTTGATGATAACGTTCTGGCTCATGAGCGCCTGAACCTCTTTGCGGTGCCGGTTGAGGAAGCGGATCATGCCCGCCCGCTCTTCTTCGTGACCGAAGATGGAAACATGGACGCTGGCATCGCGCAGATCGGGCGCGGTGACGACGCGGGTGATGGTGATGGCGCCGGTGTCGAACTGGCTGTTGGCAAAAAGACGTGGAATATCCACTGCGATTTCTCGCTTGAGAAGTTCGTTAATCCGAGTGATGCGAGCGCTAGACATGGTTTGATCTCATTTTTCCAGACCTTGGAAAAACGGCTGGCGTTTTTTCCAGGGTTTGGAAAACAGGTTACAGCTTCTGGGCGATTTTCTCGACGGAGTAGGCTTCGATCAGGTCGCCTTCTTCGAAGTTCATGAAGTTATCCGGGCGAATTCCGCACTCCTGTCCATCGCGGACTTCGTTGGCTTCGCTCTGGAAGCGTTTGAGAGAAGCGATGGTGCCTTTGTAGAGCACTTCATCGCCCCGCTTGATGCGGATGCAGGCCTTCGATGTTATTTTGCCGCCTGTGACCATGCACCCGGCGATCTTATTGCGTTTGCCCATGTCGAAGACCTGGCGGATTTCCGCCTGGCCGAGATGGGTTTCGCGCAGTTCGGGCTCAAGCAGTCCGCACATCGCGGATTCGACTTCGTCGATCAGCTCGTAGATGATGCTGTAGAGACGGATTTCGACCCCCTCTTTCTTGGCGGTTGCGGTGACGCCGTTTTCTTTAGCGACATGGAAGCCAAGGATAATGGCGTTCGACGCGCTGGCGAGCATGACATCGTTGGTGGTGATGTTCCCGACATCGGAGGTCAGAATATTGAGCTTCACCTTTTCGCTCTGAATTCCCTCGAGTGCTCCCTGAAGGGCCTCGACAGAGCCCTGAACATCGCACTTGAGGATGATCGGCAGTTCTTTGATCGCGTTGCCGGTATCGGCGGCGGCAAAGAGATCGTCGAGCGAGATTTTGCTACGCGAGTTGTTGTTGAGCGAGTCCGATTTCAGATCGGCGAGGAGCGTTTCGGAAAGCTGGCGGGCTTCGCGGTCGCTGGAGCAGATCGAGAATTCATCTCCGGCACCGGGAACGCCGGTAAGACCCATGCATTTGACCGCGTGGGAGGGGCCGGCCGTGCGGACCTTTTTGCCCTGACAGTCGATCAGCGCTTTGATGCGGCCCCATTGGGCGCCGCAGAGAACATTGTCGCCGACCTTGAGGGTTCCGTCGCGCACCAGCAGGGTGGCGGTCGGGCCCATGCCCGGTTCCATTTGGGCTTCGATCACATATCCGGTGGCCCGTTTATGTTTGTTGGCCCGCAATTCAAGCATTTCGGCTTCGAGCGTGATGCGTTCGAGCAGTTCGTCGATGCCCTGACCGGTTATGGCGCTGACCGGCATACAGCCGATGCTTCCGCCCCAGTCTTCAACCATGACGCCGTGTTCGTTGAGCTGTTGTTTCAGGCGATCGGGGTTGGCGGCAGGCAGGTCCATCTTATTCATGGCAATGATGATGCAGACGCCGGCGGCCTGAGCGTGCTTGATGGCCTCAATCGTCTGGGGCATCACGCCGTCTTCGGCAGCGACTACAATGACTGCGATATCGGTCATGTTGGCGCCGCGGGCGCGCATGGCGGTAAAGGCGGCATGGCCGGGGGTGTCGAGAATGGTGATCTGACGCGCATCCATCTCAACGGTATAGGCCCCGATGTGCTGGGTGATTCCGCCGGACTCGCCCGCAACAACTTTGGTTTTGCGGATGTAATCAACCAGTGAGGTTTTACCGTGGTCGACATGTCCCATAAAGGTGATGATCGGCGGACGGATTTCGAGATCTTCGGGTCGGTCAACCTCAGCGGGCGCGACCGGCTTGCGCGCGGCCTTTTCCTCGACCTTGGGTTTCGGCTTCTCTTTTTTCTTATGTTCGATTACGAAACCGTATTTATCGCCGATTTTCTTGGCGATCTTGATGTCGATCTCCTGATTGATCGAGGCGAAGATGTTTATTTTCATCAGCTCGGCGATCAGCTGATTGGGTTTCATTCCCATCTTTTCGGCCAGCTCTTTGACGACGACCTGCGGCTTGGCAAATTCAATCGTTGTGGAACGCTCTTCTTCTGGAGCTTCCTCCTCAGCGGAAGAATCCTCGATGGGGGTTTCTTCGGCTAAAGGCGTCGGGGCGGGTGCTTTCGCCTTTGGCGCGGCGGCCTTTTTGGCGGCGCGGGCCTCGGCAATGGAGGCAAAGCCGAGCTCGTCGCAGACGACGGCCACTTCGGCGTCGGCCAGCAGACTGTCGGCGTTCTCTGCCGCAATTTCCACGTCGCCGAGGATCTCAAGGAGTTCCTCGACGGAGACATCTAAATCGGTTGCTAGTTCATGAACTTTCATTCTGCAATTTCACCATGTTGTGCCGTGTAGGCTTTTTCCGCAGCTTTCCAGAGTTCCTGCGCTTTTTCGGGTGTGATATCCTCGATCGCTTCGAGGTCGGACAAGTCGGCAGCCATGAGGCCTTCAATGCTCAGGAAGCCGGCGTAAACCAGTTTCATTGCCCATTCGTCGCCGATCCCGTCAATGTGGGCCAGTTTGGCGACTGCGGCGGCAACGCGTTCTTCGAAGTCCATCGCTTCTTCATCCTTCTGGATGTCGACGCGCCAGCCGATGAGCTTGGAGGTGAGGCGGGCGTTCTGTCCGCGCTTGCCGATGGCCAGCGAAAGCTGGTCGCCATCGACGGTGACGGTGACGGTATGGGTCGGCTCGTCAACATCGACGGATTTGAGCTGCGCCGGGGCCAGCGAGTTGGTGACGAGTTTTTTGATATCGTCGCTCCACCGGACAATGTCGATCTTTTCGCCGTTGAGTTCGCGAACGATGTTTTTGACGCGCATTCCGCGGATGCCGACGCAGGCGCCGACGGGATCCACGCGCTCATCGTGGGAAATGACAGCCACTTTGCTGCGGTAGCCTGCTTCACGGGCGATGCCCTTAATCTCCATCGTTCCGTCAGAAATTTCCGACACCTCGAGTTCGAACAGGCGGCGGACAAAATCGGGGTGGCTTCGCGACAGCAGGATTTCCGGGCCGGACTCGCGATCCTCTACGCTGACGATATAGGCGCGGATGCGCTCGCCGACTTCATACTCTTCGGTCGGGACGCGCTCCGGGGAGGGCATCATGCCTTCGGCACCGTGGTCGAGATCGATAACGACCGTGCTGCGTTCGAAGCGGCGAACCGATCCGGTGACGATTTCGCCAGCGCGACCCTTGTAGTCTTCGAAAACGCGGCTTTTTTCCGCCTGACGGATTTTTTGAAGAATCGTCTGTTTGGCGGTTTGGGCCGCGATGCGGCCGAAATTGCGGGGGGTGGATTCGATTTCGATCATTTCGTCGAGTTGCGCACTGGGATCGGAGCGGCGCGCTTCTGCCAGGCTGATCTCGTTATAGCGGTCATCGACGCTGATCACCACTTTTTTGGTAGCGAAGGCTTTGATGTCCAGTGTGTTACGATCGATGTTGACGCGCAGAACCTCTGCGTCGACCGAGTTTTTATCTGCTGCATTTTGCAGGGCGGACTCAATGGCTCTAATAATCGTTTCGCGGTCTACTCCGCGTTCACGCTCCATATACTCTACAACGGCATTCAGTTCGCTGTTCATCATTCCCCTCCGATGTCAAAAAACTCAAACAGTAGTGGCCTTTGAGTAAAAAAGAGCGGGCTGGGTGCCCACTCTCTTCCCGAGACCAACTGCAAAGCGAGGAATTTACGCCGCTTGGGGGTAGGGGTCAAGGGGAAATCCGGGGGAATGGAGACCCGGATGTGTGGCGTAATGGATTGACGGTAAGGGGGGTGTTGTCTCTGGTATTGGATCTGCGGGACTCAGAGAGGGCTTTCGGTATTCCCCGAAATAAATGATCCGCAGGGGCGTGGCAAAAATTGGGTCTGAAATTTTTCCAGGGGTCGAGGCGTATCCGCTAACAGGCTTTCTGCAGGAGAGCAGGGAGCTTTGCGACCGGCAACTGTTTTGTGCCCCTAAGAAAGAAGAGACCGATAATCGGGGTGCGGCAAAAAATGGCGGTCAGTTTTCCAATGGTTGGAAAAAACAGAGCCGGAAGTTCCAGACCTTGGAAAAAACAGGGAAGAAAGTTCCAGCCACCGGAAGAATACGGATTAAAATCTCCACGCATTGGAAAATTCTATTTCTCGCAATCCCTGATTTGACAGGCATTTAACTTGTCAAAACCGCCATCGTTCATTATTTTTTGAACAATCTGAATCATTGAGGGAGAGTCATGAGCGCGGCGCTTTCAGAGCTTGAAAAAGAGGTCATCGATATCTTTGTCCGGATTGCCGGGGTGCTGAGCCTCCCGCGGTCGGTTGGCGAGCTGTACGGCTTACTGTATATTTCCCCCAAACCTCTCTGTATTGATGATTGCATGCGCAAGCTGAAAATCAGCAAGGGATCAACCAGTCAGGGGCTCAAGATTCTTCGCTCGTTCGGCGCGGTCAACACGGTTTATGTGCCGGGCGACCGCAAGGATTTTTTTGAGGCGGAGGCGCAGTTGCGCAAAATCGTTGCCGGATTTGTGAACGAGCAGGTGCGGCCGCATCTCGACAACGGGAAGGCCCGGATGGCGCACATCGATCAGCTGATTGCCGCGGAAGAGGGCGAGCATCGGGAGTTTTATGCCTCCCGCATGGAACGTCTGAAGGGTTGGCAGAAGCGGGCCGGATCCCTGTTGCCCTTTGCGCTGAATTTTATAAAACCTGAATAGATGGAGATTGGGGAATTTGGAGATTGGAAAATTTGTAAAGACCATGAGTGAATTTAGGACATTTGAGGAGTTGGAATGTTGGAAAGCAGGGCGAGAGCTCCGGGTTTGGGCTTCCGTAAAGGCCAAAACGTTTCCAAAAGAGGAGCGTTTCGTTTTATGCAGTCAGTTAAATCGTGCCGCCCGTTCCATTACGGCTAATATTGCAGAGGGCTATGGCCGGTTTCACTATCAGGAAAATATTCAGTTTTGCCGTCAGTCCCGCGGATCGGCGTATGAAGTGCTGGATCATTTGATCACGGCCTGTGATGAGGGGTACATTCGCGAAGAGATACTCGCAGAGGGAAGAGACCTTATTGAAACAGCCGTCAAGTTGATTAACGGATACGTGCGTTATCTCGAAAAACAAAAGTCCAAATAGCCTAATTTGAGAAGTGATGAACCCAATCTCTAATTCTAAATTTCAAATCAACGATTTCGCTTGGCGGTGTGTTCGCACACAGCCCAAGCGGGAGCATATTGCCGCCGGGCAGCTGGAGCGGCTGGAGGGCGTGGAGGTTTTCGCCCCGCGTATTCGCTTTAAGCGCCGGACCCCGCGCGGACGGGTTTGGTTCGAAGAATCGCTGTTCCCCGGTTATATTTTCGCCCGGTTTGATGCGTTCGAGAACTTGCGTATGGTTTCGAGCGCGGTTGGGGTGCGCGGACTGGTCCGGTTTGCGGGTGAGTGCGCCGTTGTTCCGGATTTTATGATTGAGACACTTCGCACGGAACGGTTTGATGAAGGACCCGTTGTGATTGAGGCGCCCGTGGTGAAGGTGGGCGATGAGGCGGTTGTGATCGGCGGGGCTTTGCTTGGGCTGCGCGCGGTGGTTACACAGGTGCTTTCCGGTGGCGAACGAATTAAGATTTTAATGGACATGATGGGGACCGCGATTGAAGCGGAAGTCGCTGCAAATAGTTTAGAGGTCGTGGCATAGGGTTGTTGCGGCTGAGGGTCAAGTTGACCATTGAACACATAGTTGAAAAACGTAAGGAAGGTTTCCGCCAGGGGCGGATCGACCGAGGGCGGCAGCCCGCTCGAGCGAGGTTTCTATGAAAATTTTTGTGACCGGAGCGGCGGGTTTTGTCGGCTCGTATGTGGCGGAATCATTATTGAATGACGGTCACGAGGTGGTCGGATTCGATAATTATAATGACTACTATGACGTGAGGCTGAAAGAGGCGCGCAGCGCGCGGCTTGAGGGGCGCGACGGGTTCACCATGGTGCGAGGGGATCTCGCAGATTTCCAGCCTCTCACATCCATCTTTCAACAGCACAAACCCGACCGGGTGTGTCACCTGGCCGCTCAGGCGGGCGTGCGCTATTCGATTGAGAATCCGGCGGCCTATCAGCAATCGAATTTGGAGGGGCATCTGAATATTTTGGAGGCCTGCCGTCATTCGGATGTGGATCGGCTTGTATACGCTTCCAGCTCAAGTGTTTACGGCGGGAACAAGAAGGTTCCGTTCAGCGAGGATGATCCGGTGGATCATCCGGTTAGCCTGTATGCCGCGACAAAGAAGGCTAATGAGCTGATGAGCCACACCTATACGCATCTGTACGGATTGCAAACGGTGGGGCTGCGCTTTTTCACGGTGTACGGCCCGTGGGGCCGGCCGGATATGGCCTATTGGCTGTTCACGGAGGCGATGCTGAAGGGCGAGTCGATCAAGGTATTCAACCACGGGAAGATGGAGCGCGACTTCACTTATATCGATGACATTGTCGCCGGCGTGAAGGCCTCGTTGTTCGCCGACGGGCTGGATCCGTATGAGATTTTCAACTTGGGAAATAACAAGCCTGAGAACCTGATGGACTTTATCAAAACTCTGGCCGGCGCGCTGGGCGTGGAGCCGAAGATGGAAATGCTTCCGATGCAGGCGGGCGATGTGCCGATCACATTCGCGGATATTTCCAAAGCGCAGGAAAAACTGGGCTATCAGCCGACCACTTCCATGGCGGAGGGGTTGAATCGCTTCGTGGTCTGGTATAAGGAGTTTTTTAAGGCATGAACGGGTTTTTGAAAATAGCGATTCATGCTTTCTGCGCCAAGCCTTCTGCTTGTTGCGGATAAACCGATAACTTTTAATGATAACTGTTAACCCAACCAAAGGGAGCTCATGAAAAAAGCACTCATTACCGGAATTACCGGACAAGACGGATCGTACCTTGCTGAGTTATTGCTCGATAAAGGATACGAAGTACACGGCATTATTCGTCGCGCCAGTTCATTTAACACCGACCGCATCGACCATCTCTACAAAGATCGGCATGAGAGCGGCGTGAAGATGTTCCTTCACTACGGTGATTTGACTGACTCCAGTAACTTGAACCGGTTGATTGAGAAAATTCGGCCGACAGAGATCTATAATCTCGGGGCGCAGTCCCACGTTCAGGTTTCGTTTGAAGTACCGGAATACACGGCTGAAGTGGACGGGATCGGGACGCTTCGCCTGCTCGATGCCATTCGTGAAACTGGCGTGGATTGTCGCTTTTATCAGGCATCCACCTCCGAGCTTTACGGGCAGGTAATGGAGGTTCCGCAAACCGAAACCACGCCGTTTTATCCGCGGTCCCCTTATGCTGTTGCCAAACAGTACGGCTTCTGGATTGTTAAAAACTATCGCGAAGCCTACGGCCTGCACGCCAGCAACGGCATTCTCTTCAACCACGAATCCCCGCGCCGCGGCGAAACGTTTGTGACCCGCAAGATCACCATGGCGGTGGCGCGCATTTCGCGCGGCGTTCAGAAATGTCTCTATATGGGAAACATCGATGCGCTGCGCGACTGGGGCTACGCGCCCGACTACGTTCAGATGATGTGGATGATGCTTCAGCAGGACGCACCGGATGATTACGTCGTCGCCACCAACGAAATGCACACCGTCCGCGAATTTATCGAAAAATCATTCGGGCATGTCGGGATTGAAATTGCCTGGGAGGGCAAGGGTGTTGACGAGGTCGGGAAAAACAAAACCACCGGCGACATCATCATCCGGATGGACAAGCGTTATTACCGCCC
>JAEIOF010000030.1 GCA_016342445.1 Verrucomicrobiota bacterium
GCTCGAAGATATTTCCGACCTTGAAGGCATCCGTTTGCAGATGAAAAAAGGGCTCGAAGCCGTCAAGTGGCCGGGGCGGTTTCAGACCCTCTCCATGAAGCCGCCGATCCTCTTCGACGGCGCTCACAACCCCAATGCCGCCCGCGCGCTTTTCCAAACCTTGGAAGAAATTTTTCCAAGCTTTGGAAACGGCTTCGTTTTTAGCTTCATGAAAGACAAAGACGTCGCTGGATTTTTGCGCGAATTCACGCCGTCCGTCGAAAAAGCATTTGCAATCAGCTTGCCCGGCGAGCGCGCTATGAGCGCCGAAAAAATTGCAGAGATTGGAAAAACCGTCGGGTTGGAAATCGAACCGATTGAAACCCTGAAACCCGCTCTGGACTGGGTCGAGGGGAAAAAGCGGCTTCTCTGTTTTACTGGTTCGCTGTATCTTGCTGAAGAGCTCAAGAAACAGGGACTTTTCAATGGCTGATAAACTACACATTGCGGTGGCCTGCGGCGGAACCGGCGGGCATATTTTCCCGGGGCTTGCCACAGCCCGCGCACTGCGTGATCGCGGCCATCACGTCACCCTCTGGCTTTCCGGAAAAAACGTCGAAAACACGGTGCTTCAGGGGTGGAAAGGGCCGATTATCACCATTCCGTCCGAGGGGTTCCAGTTTGGGCCGCTCCGCTCTGTCGTTACCGCGGTTCGCATCGGGCTGGCGGTTATTCGCTGCTGGATCGGCATGTTTCGTCATCGTCCCGATGCCGTGCTGGCCATGGGCAGCTACTCCTCCATCGGCCCGTGTTTCGCCGCGCGTCTGCGCGGCATCCCGGTGGTTCTGCACGAAGCCAATGCAATACCGGGCCGGGCGGTTCGCCTGTTGGCCGGAAAAGCCGCCTCCGTTGCCATCTGTTTTGAAGAAACCCGTTATCATCTCAAAGGCCTCAACGTTGTTTCAACCGGTATGCCTCTGAGGCCCGAGCTCAAGCCCTCTGACATTCGTCCTTCGTCCTCTGTCTTCCGTCTTCTGGTCATGGGGGGGAGTGCGGGCGCTCATGCGATCAATGAAATGGTGTCGGAGGCGGTTTGTTCTCTCCGGAAGCCCGAAATACACGTCACTCATTTGACCGGCTCCGCCGACGAGTCGCACATTCGCCGCCGCTACGAAGCGGCCGGCGTTCATGTGGATGTTTGCGCCTTCACACAGGATATGGCATCGCTCTACGAAACCACCGATCTGGCCATCTGCCGGGCCGGTGCGTCCACCTGCGCCGAGCTCGGCGTCTTTGGCATTCCGGCGTTGCTGATTCCTTATCCGACCGCCGCCAGCGACCACCAGACCGCCAACGCTCGCGCTCTCGAAAAAATCGGCGCGGCCGATCTCATTCAGGAGGCCGACTGCACCGTTGCGTGGCTCGCCGATTATATCCGTGCCCAGATCGACGATCCTGCGCGGCTCGAAAAAATGCGCCGCCGGGCTCTGCGCAACGACGTTGTCAACGCCGCCGAAAAACTGGCTGAAGTGGTGGAGAAATGTGCACAGAAATAAACGAACTTCTCTCGGCATCGCGCCGGATCCATATGCTGGGAATCGGCGGGATCGGCATGGCCGGACTCGCCTATCTGCTTAACGAGCGAGGGCATACCGTTTCGGGTTCCGACGAACAGGAAAACCGGCAGACGGCCTGGCTGCGCGAAAAAGGAATCCGGATTCAAAATGAGGTTCCCGACGATGTGGAGTGGATCATTCGCACCCGTGCGGTGCCGGACTCGCATCCTGATGTGCTTTCTGCGGGCGTACCGGTCAGCTGGCGCGGCGAAGTGCTCCCCGCACTTCTGCGCGACCGCTTCACCATCGCGGTCAGCGGTACGCACGGCAAAACCACCACCACCGCGATGATCGCGCAGATTCTCGACTGTGGCTATTGCATCGGTGGCGAAGTGCAGGGTTTCGACGGCGTTGCCCGCGACGGAGACATCATGGTGGTCGAAGCGGACGAGAGCGACGGAACCGTCGCCCTTTATCATCCCGATATCGCAGTGATCACCAACATCGAATACGACCACATGGAGCACCATGAAAATCTCGTTGCATTCGAAGCCTGTTTTGAAAAACTCATCGCCAACACCAAAGAGAAAATTGTTTACTGCGCCGGCGATCCCGCCGCCGTTCGGCTCTGCAAAGACAATCCGAAATCCGTCCCGTACTCTTTTGCTCCGATCAAAATTTCTCTTCCGGGAAAACATAATCAGCTGAACGCCTGCGCGGCGATCGAGGTGTCCAAACAGTGGAAAAATGAGGCTGTAATTTTCCAGTGTCTGGAAAATCTCAAACCGATCCGGCGGCGCTTTGAGGTGGTGCATCAGGGCGACTACACGGTGGTCTCCGACTACGCGCATCATCCGTCCGAAATTCGCGCGCTGATTTCCACCGCACTTGAAACCCTGAAGCCCAAGCGGCTGCTCGGCGTGTTTCAGCCGCATCGTTACACCCGCACCAAGGCGCTGATCGATGAGTTTCCGCCCGCTTTCCAAGGGTTGGAAAAACTATGGATCACTCCCGTTTATGCGGCCTCGGAAAAGCCGCTCGCGGGCGGCACCGCCGAAGACCTGATGGCTCATTTTTCCAATCTTTGGAAAAATCGCGTGATTTTTTTCCAAAGATTGGAAGAAACGTGGCAGGATATTCGGTGTGAATTGCGCACGGGCGATGTGTTGCTGATCATCGGTGCCGGCGATATTGAAAAAATTGCAGAATGGGCGGGGCCATGAGATTTGTGTTGTACAACATCCGATACGGAACGGGCGGCGGAAAAATTCACCTTCCCATCAACGGCTATCTGCGCCGGACGACGAAAAATTTTGACTGCATCGCGGAGTTTTTGCACGAACTGAAGCCCGATGTGGCCGGTTTGGTTGAGGTGGATGCGGGATCGTACCGTTCGGGGAAGAATAATCAGGCGGAGATGATCGCGGAACGGCTGGGGCAGTATCACGTCTACCGTTCCAAGTACCGGGAGGGGTCGAGAACCCGGCATATTCCGATTCTCAACCAGCAGGGCAATGCGTTTGTGGTGCGCGATAGCGGCCATAAGGAGACGTTCCATTATTTTGATCGCGGCATGAAGCGGCTGGTGATCGAGCTGGAAATGGAGCACGTCACGATTTTTCTAATCCATCTTGCGCTCGGTTCGAGACTGCGCCACCGTCAGCTCGGCGATTTGTACGATCTTCTGAAAGACGTCGATAAACCGTATCTTGTCGCGGGCGATTTTAATGCGCTCTGGGGCGAACAGGAGGTCCGGCTGTTTCTTGCCGCCACAGGCCTGAAAAATGCCCATGCCACCGACTCGCCGAGCTATCCGAGCTGGAAACCGAGACGGCATCTCGATTTTGTTTTGCATAGTCCCGGAATTCACATTGACCGCTGCTGGATGCCTCATGTGCAATTTTCCGACCACCTTCCCGTTGTTTGCGATTTCACCGTGTCATGAAAAAGAAATTCGATCACGTTGCGGTTTTAAAAGGCGGATTTTCTTCGGAACGGGAGGTGTCGCTGAAATCAGGCATGGCGGTGGCGGCCGGACTTCGTGAGGCGGGGTATCTCGTCACCGAGGTGGATGTCACCGGGCCGGACTTCACGATTCCGGAAGGCATCGAAGCGGTGTTCATTGCCCTGCACGGCACGTTTGGTGAGGATGGCGGCGCGCAGGCCCGGCTCGAGGCGCTGGGCATTCCTTATGTGGGTGCCGAAGCCGAGTCGAGTCGGATTTCCTTTGATAAACTGCTCACCGAAACCGCTCTCCGAGAGACTGACATTCCGGTTCCGGAAAGCGAAACATTGCGCGCGGGTCAGCCGCGCTCGCTATCTCTTCCGCTTGTGGTGAAACCGCCGCGGCAGGGGTCCAGTGTCGGGTGCCATATCGTTTTTGAGGAATCGGAGTGGGATGCCGCATTTGCGGACGCACTTCAATACGATCAGGAGATTCTCGTTCAACAGTATATTCCCGGCCGCGAGTTTACGGTCGGCATTGTGGACGGAACCGTTCTGCCGGTTGTGGAAATTGTGACGGGCGGAGGATGGTACGATTACATCGCCAAATACGAAGTGGACACCACCCGCTACGTGGTTCCCGCCGAGCTGGATGCGGAAAAGGTTGCGGAAATGCAGGCGATGGCTCTGCGAACCTTCGAAACGCTGGGTGCGCGCGGCTTCGGGCGCGTTGATTTTCGAATGAGCCCGGACGGCGATCTGTTTGTTCTCGAACTCAATACCATCCCCGGTTTCACCTCGCACAGCCTGCTTCCCAAGGCCGCCGGCGCTGCCGGAATCGACTTTCCGTCGCTTTGTGATCGAATCATACAGACGGCGTCGTTATAAAGGAGGGCATTAGCGACGGAGATTGATCGATGGCCCGGAAAACACGAAAAAAAACGAAATACTACAGTAAAACCAAGCCGACCAAAGGGCTCGTTGCCCGTCGCGGTCTGATGGTTCTCTTCTTTGTTTTTGCCTCAATGGCCGTTCTTTTCGGCGTATTTCAGCTTCTCGCTTATACCGGCTCCCTGTTCTTTTCGCGCAACCCGGCGTTTGAGCTGAAAAATATTCAGATAGCCTCCGACGGACGGCTCACCGCCTCTCAGCTTCTCGAATATTCGGCAGTTGAGCAGGGGATCAATCTCTTTGCCGTTGATTTTGATACGATTCGCGGGAATTTGGAGTCCGTTCCGCTGGTCGAGTCGGTTCGGATTCAGCGCAAACTGCCGGACACGCTTGTCATCCATGTCGTTGAACGGATCGCGACCGCTCAGATTCAAGGAAAACGCGGCCGCCCGCCGTTTCTGGTAGATCGCCACGGAATTATTATGCCCGCCACGCGAACTGGCCAATCACTTCCAATGATTGAGGGGGTCAAGCTCGATGAACTGCGCCCCGGCGAGCAGGTCAGCGATGCCGGCGTCCAGTATGTTCTGGAAATTTTGACGGCGGCGGATTCCATCGGCCTCGGATCTCAGGTTCATTTTGATAGTTTTGACCTGCGTTACCCGGAGTTTATAAACGCCCGGTTAAGTGACGGCGATGTGTCGGCCCGCTTCCCTCATCACTCGGCTCGTGAAAAACTGATCCGGCTTGTCGTTACGCTGCAGAAAGCTCAGGAAATGGGAAAACGAATCAAAACAGTCGATCTGACCCCGGACGGGCGCAACGTTCCAACAACTTTCTACTAGGGTTTTTAGTATGTCCGCACCGCTACTCACCGCTTTGGAAATCGGCACCACAACCGTTAAGGTGCTGATGGCTGAAGTGCGCGAAGACGGGGTTTTGATGGTGGCGGGCACCGGCGAGTGCGAATCGCGCGGCGTGCGCAAGGGGGAGATCATCGACTTCGAACTCGCGCTGGGCGCGGTGCGCCGGGCTCTTGAAGATGCCGAAACCAACTCTCGCCGCTCCATCGGTGAAAAGGTCTATCTGGCCGCCTCCGGCGGCCGCTCTGAAAGCCGCCTCCATAAAGGCGGAATTCCCATTCTCAACGAGTACGACGAGGCTGGCGGGGAAATCTCGTCTGAAGATATTGAACACGCCCTTGATGTCGCCCGTAAAGTGCCGCTGGCGGACGACCGGATTCGCCTGCACACCCTTCAGCAGCATTTCGACGTGGATGGCCGCGGCGGAATCGTTAACCCGGCGGGAATGCTGGCCGAAGACTTGAAGGTCGGCATGTTGCTGATTCACGGCCGCCGCTCAACCGTTGAGAATCTGAAACGGCTGATGCAAAACGTCCCCGTCACCTGTGCGGATGCAGCGTTCGGCGGGCTCTGCTCTGCGCTCGCCGTGCTGACTCCCGAGCAGAAACGCGCCGGTTCAGTGGTGATTGATCTGGGCGGGGGAACTACGGATTTTGTGGTAACCAACGTCGGGCTGGTTCAACTGGCCGGCTCGATTGCCGTGGGTGGCGATCATGTCACAGCCGACATTTGCAGCGGACTGAATCTCAACCGGAGACAGGCTGAAAAACTCAAAAAAGAGTCCGGCAACGCCATCATCAACCGTCTGGCGGGTGAACAGAATATTTCGATACCGGCCGAAGGCGGCTTTAGCGGACGGGTCGTCCGCTCCTCCGCGCTGCATGCCATCATCAATGCGCGGATGGAAGAAACCTTCCAGCTGATCGCCGAGCAGATTGAGGAAAACGGACTTTCCGGCGTGCTCAGTGCGGGGATTCTACTGACCGGTGGAGGTTCCGCCATGGAAGGGGTGGCCGATCTGGCCCGTCAGGTTTTTAACGCACCCGCTCATATTGGACGGGTGCAGGAGTGCACCGGCATTTCCACCAAAGGTGAGGGCGCCCGTTTTGCCGCCGTATTGGGATGTGTCCGCTATGCCGCTTCTCAGCTGCAGGATGAACCGAAAACCCGGTCAACACTCCGCGAATGGTTTTCCAGCCTGTGGGGAGGTTCCCGTGGCTGAGAACGCTAAACGAATTTTGATTCTGGGACTCGGCGGCGCCGGGTGCTCGACGATCGCGCGGATCGCTTCCACAGCGCCGGACGGGATGGAATTTGCCGTAATGGATTGCGATGTCCAAACCTTGGAACGTTGCGCCCATATCGAAACCCGCCTGGTAATAGGTAAAGGGATCACCGATGGTCTGAGCGCGGGCGGCGATCTCGAAACCGGACGCCGCTGTGCGGAGAGCTCAGTCAGCCAGATTGAAACGCTATTGAGCGCCGTCGATCTGCTTCTGGTCGTTACGGGGCTGGGCGGCGGGCTTGGGAGCGGTGCCGCGCCGGTTCTGGCCCGTATGGCCCGCAATGCCGGGGCACACTCACTCTTTTTTACAGTGCTTCCCTTTCCCTTCGAAGGCAGCGTGGTGCAGGGTAAGGCGCACAACAGCCTTCACCGTTTACGCACCCACGCCGATGCAATCGTACAAATGCCAAACAAACGGATTCAGCCGGATGGCGATGCGCTTCTGACCGACAGCATGGAGCGCAGTGACCGTACGCTGTCCGCCGGCGTGGTCGGCCTCTGGCGGATTCTGTCGCATACCGGACTTTGCAATCTTGATTTTGCAGACCTGCACACTCTGCTTCGCTACTGCGATGCAACCTGCCGCTTCTCCTGCGCCTCCGCGACGGGGGAAGGGCGTGCTCAGACCCTGATTGACGCGCTGCGCGTCCATCCGCTGGCGGACAACGGAGCCATCTTCGAAAACGCGCCCGGCATGCTGGTCGGCATCACCGGCGGTGAAGACCTGACGCTGGCGGAAGCGCAGCAGATCATGGAAAGCATTGTTCCGGATAATGAAACGTGCTGGGTGAAAATGGGCATTGCCATCGATCCCTCTTTTTCCGGGCGGATTTCCGCGATGGTGCTCACCGCCGAATCGTGGAAAGAGCCGCTGGTCGGTGACGGACGCGGCGGACTCAAATCGGCGTCCGGCGAAGGGGGGCAGGGCGAACTTCCCGGGGTTCTCAAGCCGCGCTCGCGCGCATTCGGCGGATCCGAGCGAACCGTCTGGCGGGGCGAAGATCTCGACGTGCCCACCTACCTCCGCCGAAAAACCAAACTCCCGCGCTAGCAACTTCGTTGCGTTACAGCGCTTCGCGTTCCTCATGCAGAGTTTTTCCAATGTTTGGAGAACTGAAGCAAGCCGTCATGCAATGACTTCCAAACCTTGGAAACTTTTGTTCCGATTTTTCCAGACCTTGGAAAACAGGGGGTGCAGGCTCAGCCTGCTTCAACGACGATATGGCTTCCTCTCGCTTCGATCACGCGAACCCGGGATCCTTTTTCGATGAATTCGCCGCGGGTGATGACGTTGACGCGCTTGCCGTCAATCAGGATTCGCCCTGCCGGATGCAGGTTCATTTCCGCCACACCTTCTTTGCCCAGCAGTTCGCTGTGATCCTGCGCGGCGGTAAACCCTTCGTTCCGATCCGTGCTGGCACTGAGCACCAGCGGGCGGACAACCCTCGATTTAGGAAGAAAGCGTCCGGCAGCGACCGCCAGCGCGGCGGTGCCCGCCATGCCCAGCGCGAGGTTTCTGATGGCATGTTGAAGCGTTGCGCCGGTTCCGGAAACAGACGGAAGGAATTCACCCGGAAGCTGCCAGCTCATGGCGTTGAGCAGCGAAATGAGGATCAGCACGATCCCGCTGATTCCCAGCACACCGAAGCCGGGTGTGATGAACACTTCGACGAACAAAAGCGTGAAGCCAATGATGAAAATAACAATGTCCTCCATGCCGGCCAGTCCCGCAATGTGATGCCCGAAAAAAAAGAGAGCCAGCGCGGTGGCACCCGCAATTCCCGGCAGGCCGATGCCGGGCGTTTTGATTTCCAGATAAATTCCGCCGAGTCCGATCATTAGCAGGATCGGGGCGATGCCCGCGATGATTCGCGCCAGTTTTTCAGCAGGCGTCACTTCGAGCGTTTTGATTTCCGCATCGCTGAGTCCGATCTTTTCGAGCAGGGCGTCGACATCTGCAACCGTCCCCTCGGAGAGAATCCCTTCGGCTTCCGACGCGGTGAGGGTGAGCAGCTCGCCCGCTTTGCTGATCACATTGGTGCCGACTTTGTATTCTGTTTCGCGCCGCACCATCGCTTCGGCCAGCGCCGGATCGTGTCCGCCCTGTTCGGCGGCGGCGCGCACCATGGCCGCAACACCGGACTTCATCTTTTCGCCGACGTCTTCGTTGAGATCCTGCACGCCGCCGCCGGGGCTCATCAGAATCGGCGTGGCCGCGCCGATCACGCTGCCGGGTGCCATGTAAATATGTTTCGTTGCCAGAGCAATAATGGCGCCGGCGGAATAGGCGTCTCGCTCCACAAAGGTGTAAACCGGCACGTCAATTTCGCGGATGATTTCGAGGATGTCGCGGGTGATGTCGACGCGGCCGCCGGGCGTGTCCATCACGAACAGGATGGCGTCGGCTTTGGCTTTGGTTGCCTCGGTGACGCCGCGGCGGATGACGTAGAGCAGGGCGGGCTCGATCTGTTTCTTGATCGGAATCTGGTAGACGAGAGGTTTTTTTCGAGGTTCGGAACTTTTTTCTTCTGTTTTTTCCTCCTTCGCCAAGGCTTCGGCGGACAAGCCGGTCATTGGCAAAATGAGAAGGGCGAGCAGGATGACAATCAACGTTTGTTGTGCTTTCATAACCGGATTCTATTTTGCCGCCGTGTTGAAGGAAAGAAGAAAGCCATGCCTCAAATAGCAAAACTTGAACAGATTGATGTTCCGTCGATAAAGCCGGATGATTTCGACTCGTTCTGGTCGGAGGTCAAAACCCGGTGCGAAAACGTTCCGCTGAGCGTCATGGGCGATGCGACGACCGACGTGCGCGATCTGACGTTTCAGGGTTTGGACGGCACACCAATTCACACCTGGCTGCTGCTTCCTCCCGAGGCGAAGGGAAAGAGAGTTCCCGTGCTGGTTCACTGCCACGGCGCCAATTGCAGTCGCGGGGCCCCGGAAGATTTTGCCCCCTGGATTAAAGCCGGTTATGCGGTGATTTCACCGGATTTCCGTCTTCAGCGCGGCACCACTGGATCCAATACGTTGTTTGATGGAGGCGGAAAATCCGGCTGGTGGACGCTGAACCTGAACGATTTGATGAACAGCTATCTGTACTGTGTCTGGACCGATTTCTTGCGCGCGCTCCGGCTGGCCCGTGAAACGCCGGAAATTGATCCGGAACGGATTGTCGTGACGGGACACAGTCAGGGCGGCGGCGTGGCACTCGGGTTGGCGGCGCTGGATCGCTCGGTGTCGCTTTGTATGGCGGATGTCCCCAGCAGTTGCTGGATGGAGCATCGGATCGCCACGCGCTCCGGCGGCGGAGCCGGGATTGCCGATTATCTGGCGAGATTCCCGGAACGGGCCGAAACCGTGCGCCGGAATCTGTCGTATTTTGACAATCTTAACCATGCGCCGCAGATCACCTGTCCGGTATTGGTTTCCTGCGGCCTGCAGGACACCATTTGTCCGCCGGAGTGCACCTATGCGGCTTATAATAAAATCATTGCGCCGAAAGAAATGGCGGTTTATCCGAAGGCCGGGCACGAGGGCGGCCGCAAGATTCATCTGAAGCGCAAGTTGGAATTCGTGAAGCGGTTTTTTTTAAAGGAGCAGTCCGATGTTGAACATCAAACTCAATGAACGCCCGTTTGAAGCGGAAGAGGGCGGCACGCTTTTCGGATTGCGCGATGCGGTGAAGCCGTCGGCGGATGTTGTAATCCTTAACGGCGCGGCGGTGGGCGAAGATGCGCCGCTGAAAGAGGGCGACGAAGTCAGTTTGATCACGCGCGGCGAAATGCCGTCGGCAGACGAGCTTGAAGCCTTAATGGCGTCGCGCCACACGCCGGGCGTGCACGCGCGGCTCAAGGCGGCCACCGTCGGCATCGCGGGGCTCGGCGGGCTCGGCTCCGCCATTGCCGTGGCGCTCGCGCGCGTCGGTGTTGGCAAATTGATCCTCGCCGACTTTGATGTTGTTGAGCCGAGCAACCTCAATCGCCAGCAGTATTTTGTCGATCAGATCGGACGGCTCAAAACCGAGGCGCTGGTTTCCAACCTTCGGAAAATCAACCCCTATGTTCAGCTTGAAGCGCATGCGATCAAGCTGACCCCGGAGACGGTTCTTCCAACCTTTGGAACCGCCGATGTGATGATCGAAGCCTTTGACCGCGCCGACCAGAAGGCGATGCTCTTGCAGGCGTTCACGGCGCAGAGACCGGATGTTCCGTTCATCGGCGCGTCGGGCATGGCGGGGTTCGGGCCGGAAGAAACCATCGGCATCAAAAAAATGGGCCGCAACATTTATATCGTCGGCGATCTCGAAACCGGCGCGCGCCCCGGCTGCGGTCTGATGGCCCCTCGCGTCGGCATTGTCGCCTCCATGCAGGCCAATCTGGCGCTTCGTCTGATTGTTGAAGCGTGACCGGTCAGACCCGGCGCGGTTCTTTGATGCGCAGGGCGATGAGCAGCGAGGCGGTGAGTGCGGCGGCGCCCAGCAGTGCGGATGGAATAATCGAGTGGGTGATCCCGCGCAGGAGTGTGCTGAACAAGGCGGCGGTGAGCATTCCGGGAAACGCGAGCGCGGTGATGATGGCGACGCAGGTGGGGCGGCGATCCGGCGGGACAATTTCCAGCGTCACAGTGGCTTCCCCGACCTCGTTAAAATTAAGTCCCACTCCGAAAATAAAGAAGAGTGCCAGAAATGCCGCCGCAGATTCTGCGAAGAGCGCGCCGAGACAGAGGGCGATCAGCGAGAGGCGCGCGATGATGAGCAGGATTTTCCCGCCCAGACGGTCACCGAGCCAACCCGCCAGAATGTTGCCGGCGATGGTTCCGGTCATTTGCGCCATCACCAGATCGCCAAGAAAGCCGGGGCCGCGTCCGACGGTTTCGAGTGCGTGGATGGCGAGGAACGGCGCGGGAATATAGATGCCCATTGTGAGCAGTTTAACTTTAAGGAAGCGGCGGTATTGGGGATAGGCGCGAACCAGATCGGGTATGCTGCGCATGTTTTCAATAAACGTTCGGCGCGGTTTGTCGGGGTGCGGCGGCAGGGGTTTGGTTTCGCGGATCATGGCGAAGATGAAAAAGGAGCACATCAGTCCGGCAAAGGTGTAGAGGTGTAGAATGCCAAAGCCTTCGGCACCGGGGTGCTGACTCAGCACGGTTTTGATGATACCGCCCGCAAAAATTCCGATGATGGCCGTGAGGATTTTGCGGATGGCCCACGAGGAGGCGAGGCGGTCGGACGGAATAACGCGCGCGACCAGCTCCATCCAGGCGCAGACCACCGTGCCGCCGATACTACCGGCGACGAACGGGGCGAACGCCGCGATGAGGACAGCGGCGACCGGGTGGGTGCGCGACAGGAAAATCAAAGCGAGTGCGGCCACCAGATAAATCAGTCGCTGAATCAGTGAGCTGATTAGAACGAACGGTTTCATCCAGTAAAGCTGTTCGACGCGGTGGGCGACGAGCAGGGTCGGCCACGCGACACCCATCATCGTCATCACCGGCATCAACGCGATCAACCAGTTGCCGCCGCCGAGCAGGCTGATCATGGCCGGCATGACCGAGTCGGCGGCGATAAACGTGAGGCCGCCCATGTAGAGGCCGCCCTCAATGCAATGCGCCAGATAGTTGCGCCAGAAATACTGCCGCACTTCGCTGTTAAATCGCTGAATTTCCGCTTCCATTTCAATGCTCCCCGAAAAACGGAAAGCATCAGTTCCAAACCTTGGAAAATCAACTGCCGATTTTTCCAAGATTTGAAACTCCGGGATCAGCCGGCGCTGATGAGGCGGATGGAATCGAGGCGCAGGCGGGCGTCGGCCAGCTTCTTGTCGAGCTCGGTGAGAACTTTGCGCGCATGGGTGAGTTCTTCTTCGCGTATGTTGTCGTTGACCCGCTTGAGGTATTCGAGCCGCTTGAAGTCGTCCCCCAGGGTTTTTCGCATGCAACGGCGCGCGTCGGCAATGGTGGATTGGGCGGCCTGCCCGGCGAGCGGGCGCGTGGCTTCAATCATCGCGGGGATCAGTTGCTGGCGGATCGATTCATGCTCCAGCAGTTTCCAGGGTTCGGCATCCTTCAGGAGTTGCGCCACGGTTCCGTCCACGGCGTTGCCCGCATGGTCGACGGTGATGCAGACCGGGGTGGGGGGCAGGAAGCGGTCGGCGTTGAGTCCCGGCGGGGCCACCGTTTCCAGCACATAAATGGCCTGGAGTTTCAGCGGCTCGGCCTGGGCCGGATCGACGGCCATGGCACAGCGGCCCCGTTCGGATCCGAGAATCAGTTCGCCCGCACTGGTCACCATCGGGTGATCCCAGCTCATCAGCGTGGTATCGGGGCGGATCAGCGCTTCGTCCCGATTGAAGGTGATCCGGATACCTTCGGCTTTCAGCGGGAACCAGTCGTCGAACATGTGGTCGGGGCGGATATGGTAGGAGGTTTCGTTCAGCGGCTCGGCGTGCACGCCGTATTGTTCGAACAGCTGGAGCAAATAGGTTTTCAGATCGGCCGACTGTTCGACCGCGGTGATTTGGCGGGCGATGGTTTTTCCGATATCGGGACGGAAGGAGGAGAGCTCCAGCAGCCGGTCGCGCCCGGCGATAATCTGCGTGCGCAGCGTTTCATAGAAGACGCGGGTTTCGGTGATGACCTTGTCCGTGACCTCATGCAACTGGGCATCGAAGCGCTCGAGCAATTCAAAGCCGCCGACGACCGGTTCGACAAAGGCGTTGAGCCCTTCATGCAGCCATCGCACAACCTGTTCCTCCTTCGTTCCCAGCAGATAGGGGACGTGGATATGGACATCGCCGCGCTGGCCGATCCGGTCGAGTCGTCCGATGCGCTGTTCCAACAGCTCGGGGTCGCGCGGCAGATCAATTAGAACCAGATGCGAGGCAAACTGGAAATTGCGGCCTTCGCCCCCCATTTCTGAAACCACCATGAGGCGGGCGCCGTCCGGCTCGGAAAACCAGGCGGCCTGCCGGTCGCATTTGATCAGCGGCATCTCTTCGTGAAAATGGGCCACATCCACCCCCGAGCCGGTCTGGATGGCTTTGACCACCGCCGTCACCTCGGTGCGGGTTTTGCAGATGACCAGCACCTTCTCCTTGGAGTTGTCGCGCAGGAAGCGGATCAGCCAGCTGATGCGCGGGTCCTCAAGGCTCAGCAGCGCGGCTCCTTTGGGAAGCTTTAGCGGCATGAGGTGAGGGTGGCGCTTGGGAAACCCGCTCATGCTCGCGCGGGTATTGCGGAACATGACGCGCCCCGGGCCGTGACGATCCAGCGCCTCGCCGCGCTCCTTCTCATTCATGGACTCCACTCGACTTCCGATGTCTGCGGCGACCTCCGCGTAGCGATCATGTTCAACTTGATAGGCGTCGAACGAGGGATAGCGATGCGGATCGAGCAGGCGCAGGCGCGCGAAGTGGCTCTCGAGCCCCATCTGTTCGGGGCTGGCCGTCAGCAGCAGGAGCCGCGGCGTGTGGCGGGCGAGACGCTCGACCACGTCGTATTCGGGACTGGTTTGTTTGGGCGACCAGTGGAGGTGATGCGCTTCGTCGACAATCAGCAGATCCCAATTACTGGCGATGGCCTGCGCGGCGCGCTCCGGGCTTTCGGTGAGAAACTCAATGCTGGCAATCACCAGCTGGTCGTCGAGGAACGGGTTGGTGTCCGGCTCGGTGGCTTCGATGGCCTCGCAACGCTCCTCGTTGAAAATACTGAACGAAAGATTAAAGCGCCGAAGCAGTTCGACAAACCACTGGTGAACCAATACGTGCGGAAGGAGAATCAAGACCCGCTTGGCCGATCCGCAGGCGATCAGGCGATGCAGAATCAGACACGCTTCGATGGTTTTCCCCAGTCCCACTTCATCGGCGAGCAGGACGCGCGGCAGGTGGCGCCCGCTCACTTCCTGCGCAATGTAGAGCTGGTGGGGAAGCAGATCAATGCGGCCGCCCAGCAGGCCGCGCACCGGCAGGCTGCCATAGCGGTGGCGGGCATTCAGGGCGGCGACTCGCAGGTCGAACAGCGCGTTCGCATCCACGTGGCCGCCCAGCAGGCGGGTTTCCGGCTTGTCGAAGCTCGAGGTGTCGCACAGCTCGACTTCGTCGAGCTGTGTTCCGTCGCCGGCCCCATAGGTGATCAGTCCGGTGGCGGGGTCCTCGCTGACCGTTTCAACGGTCAGTGCAACGCCCTCGCGAGAGGTGATTTGATCGCCGGCCGCGAAGCGCACGCGTTTGAGCGGCGCGTTGTTGATCGCGTAGTGCCGCATCTCGTTGGCGGCATGGTAGGAGACCTGCACCGTCCGGGCCGTCACATCGACGACCAGACCCAGTCCGAGTTCGGGTTCCGTCTCGCTGATCCAGCGTTGTCCAAAAAAGTATTTTTCCATAGCGGCGGGAGAGTACGGCATTCCAGCTGCCGTGAAAACCTCAGAAGAAATATTCCTCGCTGAGTCGCGAGAGGTTTAATCAAAACAACTAAATCCCGCAATCTGGTTTTCCAAGGCTTGGAACTTTTCGTCTGAATTCTTCCAGACATTGGAAAATCGGCTCGCAGAGCCGACGCTGCAGTTCCAAACCCTGGAACTTTTCGTTTAAAATTTGCCGCTGCGCCTTCGGGAGGATACCAAAGGCACTTTTGACGGTGTCTCAGGTCCGAAACGTCTCTGCGATTAATTCCAATCATTGGAAATCAACACTCTGATCTAAAAAGGAACTCTGTATAATCTGCCGTCGATTTATGGAGGAGTTTGCATGTCAGTCGAAGAACAAAAAAACAATCCGCTGCACGGATTGAGTGCAGAGGCGATGGTGACCGATCTCGTGGCGTTTTACGGGTGGGACATTTTATACGCCGCGCTGGGGCTCAACTGTTTTCAGACCAATCCGTCCGTCCCCAGCGCCGTGAAGTTTTTAAAAAAGACGGAGTGGGCCCGGTACAAAGTCGAGAATTTCTATCTGTACCGCTTTTGCCGCATGCCGAAAAACAGTGAGGATATGGAGAGTCTGAAACCCCGGGAGCGCGGCTTTCGGGATGGTATTGTTCCCCGTGATCCGATGGAGTTGACCTTCGGGATGATTGCCGCGATGAAAGAGGAAGCCGAAGAAAACTACCAAGCCAAGCAGGCGGCCCGCCGCCCGCCGTCCCGCGACTGATCCGAAAAGTATTTTTTCACCACCCGCTGCGCTAGAGGAACCGCCGAGGGGGTCAGAGGGTGGAGTAAGACAGGAATAAGAACGGGACTCCGACGTTTTCTCTAGCGAAGCGGGTGGTGAAGAATGCTTATTAAGCTGCTCTTGCATGAGTAAGGAGATGAACGATGGCCAAAGGATACGACGAAAACCAACAGCAAAAGGCCCGGCTCAATTTTTTGGGCAAGGATCTGGTGCGCCGCTCCCGCGCCAAGTGCGAATTGTGCGAAGCCGACGGGGTCAAGCTGACGGTTTTTGAAGTGCCGCCGGAGTCCGATCCGGCAACCGCGGATCGGTGTCTGTTCCTCTGCGAAACCTGCCGCGAGCAGATCGAGAACCCCAAACGCATGGACGCCGATCACTGGCGCTGCCTCAACAATGCCGTCTGGTCGGAAGTCCCCGCCGTTCAGGTGATCTCGGCCCGGATGCTCAAGCGGTTGTCCAAAGAGCATTGGGCGAAGGAGCTGCTCGAACAAGCCTACTTCAGTGAAGAGGTCGATGCCTGGATCGCCGCCGCCGAGTAGGTTCAAAAAAAATCCTCCCGCCTGAAAGCGAAGCGACAAATAATTCCCGAAGAAAATAATGGCTGTAAGGAATGGTTCAAATCGCAAAAGGGAACGGGAAGTTTTTTTACCACAGAGGGGCCTCCGAGCAAGTCAGAGAAGAGGTGGGCGAACCGTCCCGGTGAGCCGATAGTCAGAGAAGTTTCCCAACAACCAATTTTTGATAACCGATAGTGAACCTTGATTTCAGTCCCCCTGAATCGGACGAGGGTTGAGTAATGCGGGATTTGTCGCACAAAGGTTCTGGAAGACACTCTCTAAAGTGAGTAGCATGCGCCCCAATCTGTATGAAACGATGGAAAAATATTCCGGCTCTGCTGGCGCTGATCGCGCTGCTGCTGCCTTGTCCGCATGCGGCTGGGCATGCGCATGAAGAGGACACTCCGGAGACAGCTTGTGTTGCGGCGCATCCGGTCTGTCACACCTGTACCGAATCGGTCTGCTCTGACAAACTATCCATTCTGACGGCAAACAGCATATCTCCGGTTGAACTGCCTGACCGGAATCTTTCAGTCCTTTACACGCTACCTGTCACCGAGCGGGCCGTTCCGCCCGTTCGGTTGTTGTCGGGGAACTTGGTTTCCCTGCGAACCGTTCAGCTCCTGATTTGATATTGCTCCGTAATATTACGAAGCAGTTATCGGTTAGAAGTTATCTGTTATTCGGGTAAGTGACCTACGAGGTTACTCCAAATAACCAATAACAAATAACGAATGACCGAAACGGAAAAACAGCGTTTTATCCGTTCTAATTAATCAGGAGAATTTGAATGAAACATGCAATTTTTTGGACAGCCGTCGTCGGCCTGTCACTTTCCTCTCAGGCGCTGACCTTGGACGAAGCGTTGTCCGCAGCGGCTGAAAACAGCCCCGAACTGCGCGCCGCCCGCGCGGAGGCCCGGGCCGCATCTGCAGAAATCCGCTCGGCCGCCGTCTGGGCCAATCCCGAACTCGGCTTTGAGGCCGAAGGATTGGGGGGCGATTATAACGGCGCGGATTCTGCCGAATATACGCTGAGCCTTTCTCAGGAGTTTCCAACCTCTGGAAAAAACCGTAAAGCCCGCGCAGTGGCAACGGCTGCCGCGGATGCCGCGCGGTGGTCCGGAGCTGAGGCCGGTTTGGATTTCCAGACCGCGGTGCGGCTGGCTTTTATTGACGCGCATGCGGCCGAGGAAATTCTTACCGTTCGCGAACAGCAGCTGGTGCTGGCCGAAGAGTTTGCCGGCGCGGCAGGCAGGCGGCATCAGGCCGGTGCGGCATCTGAGCTGGAAGTTCTTCGCGCCGGGATGATGATGGAAACCGTGCGCGGAGAAAGGCTTGCGGCGGAAAAAGCGATTGAAACCGCCCGTCAAAAACTGGCGCGGCTGACAGGCCTTCCAACCCTTGGAAAACTGGACGGTGATTTTTTCCAGGGTTTGGAAAAACAGATCGTTGCTCAGCTTCATGCAAGCCACCCGACACTTCAATATTTCCAAACCTTGGAAAAACAGGCCCATGCAGAAGTCGCTCTGGCGAAGCGATCGGCCATTCCGGATGTCACGTTTGGAGCGGGCGCACGCTATGAAGAAAATGGGGATGTTCAGAGCTATCTTTTGTTCGCGTCCATTCCGCTTCCGCTGTGGAATCGTGGTCGGGCGGATGTGCTGGCCGCCGGATTTCGGGTTGAACGCGCTGTAGGGGAACGCCAACTGGCGGCGCGCGATCTGGAAGGAGAGCGGGCGGAAATGCAGATGGAGTTCGAACTGGCCGTTGACGGCGTTGCGCGGTATCGAACCGTTTTACTGCCGCAGACGGAGCGGGCGGTCGAGCTGGTTCAGGAAGGCTATGCCGCCGGACGATACGGCTGGCTGGAACAGGTCGAGGTTCAGCAAATGCTGGCCGAAACCCGCATGGGAGCGATTGAGGCCCAGCGCGCGGCGCTGCGGGCTCAGGCTCAGCTTTTAAAATTTTATACGGAGAACGAATGATGAAAAATATCGGATTGCTAATCACCTTACTGGCGTTGAATTCTTTTGCACAGCACGAAGGGCATGCCCATGCGGAGCCGGGGCATGCGGCGGAAGTTTCAACCCTGGAAATCAAAACGGCGGAGGGCGGCCTCGTGGAACGGATGGTTTCTTTTCCGGCCGAAATCCGGGTCAACCGGAACCGGTTCGCCGCCGTGTCGCCCCGTTATGCCGGGTTCGTTCGGGAGCTTTGTGCGGAACCGGGTGATGTCGTGAAGCAGGGCGACGTGCTGGCCGTACTGGAAAATCGCGAAACACTGGCGACCTACACACTGACGGCTCCGCTGGCCGGAACCGTGATTTCCAAAAATGGCTCGGTCGGAGAATCTGTGGATGAGGGAATGGCCCTTTTTGAGATTACCGATCTCTCCAGCGTCTGGGTGGAAATCAACATTTTTCCCCAATATCAACAGGCCGTTCACCGAGGCTCGTCCGTCCAGCTGATCGCGCCTGACGGGGATGTCGCGCATACGGTGGTCGAGTATGTAAGTCCGCTGGTTTCTCCGGAAACCCGCACGTTTAAGGCGCGTTGCG
>JAEIOF010000031.1 GCA_016342445.1 Verrucomicrobiota bacterium
TCCTGCCGATGCCTCCACCCGCGCCGGCAAATGGGAAAAGAAAAACTTCATGGGCCGCGAAGTCACCGGTAAAACCATCGGCATCGTCGGGCTCGGCGCCATCGGGCGCCTCGTCGCCAAACGCCTGAGCGGCTTCAACGTCAAAGTGCTCGCCTTCGACCCCGTCCTCTCCGACGAAGCCGCCGAACGCATCGGCGTCAAACTGCTTCCGCTCGAAAAGCTCTTTGCACAAAGCGACTACATCTCCCTGCACATCCCCGAAAACGAACACACCAAAGGTCTCATCAACAAAAACCTGCTCGGTCTGATGAAAAACGGCGCCACGCTGATCAACTGCGCCCGCGCCGGGGTCATCAACGAGGACGACCTGCGCGCCATCAAGCCCGAAAAGGGTCTGCGCTTCCTTAACGACGTCTACCCCAAAGATACTGCGGCAAACCAAACCGTCACCGACATCGCCGACATCATGGTTCCCCACCTCGGCGCGAGCACTCAGGAAGCCAACTTCAACGCCGCCAGCCGCTCCGCTGAACAGCTGATCGACTTCGACGAAAAAGGTGTCACCTCCTACATCGTCAACCGCGATATCCCCGAAGGGCTCGACGAAGCCTACGCCGACCTCGCCTTCACCATTGCCAAGCTCACCCGCGCCATGATCGGCACCGACACCCAGCTCAGCAAAATCGAAACCAGCTTCTACGGCGACCTCCAGCGCTTCGAAAACTGGCTCGTCGTCCCCGTCGTCAGCGCGCTCAGCGACGACTTCGACCGCTCCATGGACCCGAAAGCCGCCATTGAGTTCCTCAGCGACATGGGCGTCGACTACGACATTCGACCCACCGACGAAAGCAAGGGCTACGGCAACACCATCACCGTGGATCTGGTCGCCCGCGTAAGCGAAGAAAGCCTCAAACGCATCAGCGTACGCGGAACCGTCGCGGAAGGTCGCCTCATGATCTCGCGCATCGGCGGCTTCAGCGGACTCTACTTCGAGCCCAAAGGCCATCTGGCGCTGTTCACCTACGCCGACCGCCCCGGCGTCCTCAGCGAAATCGCCGGCGCCATGGCCAAAGAAGGAATCAACATCGACGACGTCCGCAACCCGCACGACGAAAGCGGCGAGCGCTCCATCGCGATTCTGAAAGTCAACCAGCCCGTCCCCGCCCAAATCCTCGAAAAGATCGCCAAGAAAATCGACGCCCTCACCCACTGCGCCGTCTCGTTTTAAGACGGGAAAGGCCATAGACCCTAGGTTTTAGGCCTCAGGAAGAGCCCGCCATCCGGCGGGCTTTTTTTATAGTCGGAATACCTCAGGGCCAAGGATTGGAAAATTTCGGCAAGCCCCGGCGCAGCCGGTTCCAATGGTTGGAAAAAAGAAACCCCGTTTTTCCAACCATTGGAAAAAACGGGGCGAAATGTTTCCAAGGCCTGGAAACTTATTCGAGTAAACCGGCCTCGCGGTGCTTGGCGGCAATGGTGTCGGCCAGCGCGTCGAGCTCGGCCAGCGTTTCAGCGCCGGGGTGCCCCTTGGCAATCACCGCGCCAACCACTTCGACCTTCCAGGACGGGAAGAGTTCGGCCGCTTTTTTGAGCGGTCCCGGGCTCCAGCCGTAGGAGCCGATGACGGCGGCGAATTTGGTTTTGGGCTTCAGGCGGTCGAGCAGGAAGGCGGTGTTGACCGCGACCGGATGCAACGCCGCCATAATGACAGAGGAACCGAGCACGATGGTTGCCGCGTCTGTCAGCAATCCGGCGAGTTCATTAAGAGGAACGGTGACCAGATCGTGCAGCTCCACATTCACTCCGCGTTTTTCCAGCCCTTCTTTCAAATACTCCGCCATGATCTTTGTGCTGCCATGCGCCGAGACATAACCGATCAGCGCCATATTTTCAGGCTCCCCGCGCATCCATTTTTCGTAGAGATCGAGAATGATCTGCGGTTTGTCATAGACCGCGCCGTGGCTCGGGCAGATATACTCGATATCCAGCTTGCGGATCCGATCAAGATGCTTCGCCGTCATTTTTGAATAGAGCATCATAATCTGCACGTAATACTCTTTGGCCCCTTTATAAACAATCGGCTCGTCGCCGGCAAAGATGTGATCCCAGCTGTAATGCGAGCCGAGGAAGTCACAGGGGAAGAGAATCTTATCTTCCGGAATATAGGTGACCGCGGTTTCCGGCCAGTGCACCCACGGACAGAACATGAAGCGAATCGTTTTATTACCGAGCGAGACTTCTCCCTCGTCGTCCACCACCTGAATGCGATCTTCCGGAATGGTCATCAGACTCTGCAGCATGGCTTTGTTCTGCTTCAAACAGAGCAGAGTCGCTTCCGGGTATTTTTCCAGCAGATGCGGAATGGAGCCCGAATGATCCTGCTCGGCGTGGTGCGACACGATGTAGTCGATTTTGTCCACGCCTTCGAGGTTTGCCAGCAGTTCATCCAGGAATTCCGGTTCACAGGTGTCAAACAGCGCGGTTTTTTCCGATCCGACAACGAGATAGGCGTTATAGGTGGTGCCTTGGGGAAGCGGCAGCAGACCGTCAAACACCGCGCGGTCCGGATCCTTCACGCCGACCCAGAAAATATCCTCTTTAATTGCAACTTTGCTCACGAAATGATCCTCCTTTATAAATGAGTCATTAAGTTTCCATTTACCGCGCGGATTGACAACTCTTTACTCAAATCAGTTCAACGAATCCCCTGCGGGAACCCTGCGTATGTGATATATTGCGGCTGTGCGCAAACAAACGAGAATCCTATGGCTTTTGCTGATCCTGTGCGGACTGATCGGGATTCTGCGGTTCCTGCCGCGGCAATCCGAGCCGGTTTGGCAAGGCCGCGCAACAAAAGCGCCCCTCCCAACCGGCGTGCCGTTTGCGGCACCGGATCTGCACACCGAAAGGACGCCGGATGCGCTCTGGCTGCCCGGGAGCCGGGAACCTCTCCCGGAAAAACTCATCCGAAAAACCGGGTCCAAACTGCTGGCGGACAAAGAAGGCAGCTATACCAACCTGACCGACGTGTTCCGGGGCAACACCGCACCGTCCGTCGAACTGCGCAGCGACTGGATTGCGCCCTATCTGTTCCCCGGCCGCCCCCTGCCCGGCCTGCGGATGCGCGTTATCAAAAACCCCGAAACCGGCGACTATCAACTCTCCGGCGGCGCACTGGCGCTGCCCCGCACCGGCCTCGAGGCGGGGTATGAAACAGAGCTCAACAGCGAAGAATACAAAGCCACCCTGCACTGGAAAAAATCGTTCTGAAAAGGCTTTGATCACCCGGCGCAAGAGGTATAGTTCCCTCTTTGCTAGGGGAGCCCCGGAGATCCGGAGTGCTGAGAAACACCCTTTGAACCTGCGCGGATAATGCCGCGAAGGGAAGCGGACCGGCCAACCGGTTTTTCTTCCCATATAGAAAGACCGAAATGAAAACAACCAATGCCGCAACCTTTTTTCCGCACTCCCGCAAGGTCTATGTGACCGGCTCGCGCCCCGACATCCGGGTGCCCTTCCGCGAAATCGAACTGGCGCACACCCTCAACGAAGACGGGTCGCAAAAAACCTTTAACGCGCCGATCCGCGTCTACGACACCTCCGGCCCGTGGAGCGACTGCGCACAATGCACCCTGCCCGCCATCCGCGAAGAGTGGATCGCCGACCGTGAACACGCCACCCAGCTCGAACTCGCCCGCGCCGGAACGATCACCCCCGAAATGGAATTCGCCGCCATCCGCGAACACGTTGAGCCGGAATTCGTCCGCGCCGAAGTCGCCGCCGGCCGCGCCATCATCCCGCTCAACCGCTGTCACCCCGAAGCCGAGCCGATGATCATCGGGCGCAAATTCCGCACCAAGATCAACGCCAACATCGGCAACTCCGCGCTCGGGTCGTCCATCGACGAAGAACTCGAAAAGATGCGCTGGTCGATTCTCTGGGGTGCGGACACCGTCATGGACCTCTCGACCGGCAAAGAGATTCACGAAACGCGCGAAGCGATTTTGCGCCACTGCCCGACGCCCATCGGCACGGTTCCGCTCTATCAGGCGCTCCAGAAAGTCAACGGCGATGTCAACGCCCTCACGTGGGATGTCTACCGCGAAACGCTCATCGAACAGGCCGAACAGGGTGTCGACTATTTCACCATCCACGCCGGCGTTTTGAAAAAACATGTTCCGCTGGCCGCCAAACGGCTGATGGGCATCGTCAGCCGCGGCGGATCGATCATGGCGCAGTGGATGCAGAACAAAAACGAAGAAAGCTTCCTCTACACGCACTTTGAAGAGATCTGCGAAATCCTGCAAAAATACGACATCACCTTCTCGCTCGGCGACGGCCTGCGCCCCGGCTGCCTCGCCGACGCCAACGACGAAGCGCAGTTCGGCGAACTCAAAACCCTCGGCGAACTCACCCAGATCGCGTGGAAACACGGCTGCCAGGTCATGATCGAAGGCCCCGGCCACGTCCCGATGCACAAGATCAAAGAGAACATGGACCGCCAGCTCGAAGACTGCTTCGAAGCCCCCTTCTACACCCTCGGGCCGCTGGTCACCGACCTCGCCGCCGGCTACGACCACCTCAACAGCGCCATCGGCGGCGCCATGATCGGTTGGTATGGCTGTTCCATGCTCTGCTACGTCACCCCCAAAGAACATCTGGGCCTGCCGAACAAAGAAGATGTCCGCGAAGGAGTCGTCGCGCATAAAATCGCCGCGCACGCCGCCGACCTGGCCAAAGGCATCCCCCATGCACAGGATCGCGACGACGCCATCAGCCGCGCCCGCTTTGAATTCCGCTGGGAAGATCAGTTCAACCTCTGCTTCGACCCGGAACGCGCGCTCCGCTTCCGCAAAGAATCCATGCCGCCCGGCGAGCAGTTCGACGTCAAACAGCGCTACTGCTCCATGTGCGGCGAAAATTTTTGTTCGATGAGAATTAATCACGACATTCGAGAAAAAGCTGAATGAGGAACGAGGAACGATGAACCCTGAAAATGATCGGTTCATCTTTCTCTTAAATCATCCCGCGTGATCTACAGCTATCAACTCACTGACAACCAGTAACTTATAACAGCCACCCCTCCCTCTTGAATCATCCGCGCGATCTACAGCTATCAAATCACTAATAACCAGTAACTTGTAACAGCTGACTCTTCCTCCTGAATCATCCTGACCCAAGCCGCAGGCGAGAGAGGCTTTTGATTCTTTTAAAAGCAATGACTGGCAGGAGTGACAACAATCCGGTAAAAACTTTGCGATGTTTGAAAATTGCAGGTGGATTGCGTGAGCGAGAGCCAAATTAAATCTAAAAGCCGAGTCGCCGACCACGGAGAGGTTTTTACTCCTGCGTGGATGGTCGAGGCGATGCTCGATCTGGTGAAGGGTGAGACGGAGCGGATTGATTCCCGTTTTCTGGAACCGGCGTGCGGGGATGGCAACTTTCTCGTTCAGGTGCTTCGTCGTAAGCTGGCCGCCGTGGAGCTCAAGTACGGCAAATCCGACTTTGAGCGCCGACACTATGCTTTGCTCGCGATCATGTGCATCTATGGCATCGAACTGTTGCCGGACAACATTGCCGATTGCCGCGCGAATTTACTGGCGATCCTTGCCGAGTATCTGAACCTGGATGAGTCGGACGACCTCTATCGCGCCGCGTTTTACGTGCTGTCGCAAAACCTTGTGTATGGTGATGCGCTCAAAATGCGCACCCACGACGACAAGGCAATCACCTTTGCCGAATGGGGTTATTTGGGTAAGGGCAAGTTTCAGCGGCGCGACTTCCGCCTCGATACGCTGACCCTCTCGTCGTCCTTCAGTGCGGAGGATTCTCTTTTTGCGAATCTAGGCAGACATGAGATTTTTCAACCGGCCAAGACCTATCCGCCGATGACCATCAATGAGCTGGCCGATTGCAAAGGAGGACAATGATGACAAAAAAAGAAGCCATACAGGTTTTTGAGCAGCGCAACATTCGCTCGCTCTGGGACGATGAGGCGGAAGCATGGTATTTCTCCATTGTCGATGTCGTGGGGGTCTTGACGGAAAGTCCCAACCCTCGAAAATACTGGAGTGTACTTAAAACCCGCCTGAAGAAAGAAGGCAGTGAGTTGGCTACAAATTGTAGTCAACTGAAAATGACGTCTGCCGATGGCAAGAAATACCAAACGGATTGCGCGACGACCGAACAGCTTTTCCGTTTGATTCAATCCATCCCTTCTCCCAAAGCGGAGCCGTTTAAGCTTTGGATGGCACAGGTGGCCAGCGAGCGCATTGATCAGATTCAGGATCCGGAGCTCTCCATTGAGCAGGCGATGAGAGACTATAAGCGCCTCGGCTACTCGGACAACTGGATCAATCAGCGCCTGAAATCCATTGATATCCGTAAGGAACTCACTGACGAATGGAAAAAGCACGGGCTGGAAGAGGGCGTTCAATTTGCCGCGCTGACCGACGTCATCTATAAAACCTGGGCGGACAAAACCGCCAAGGAATACAAACAGCACAAGGGGCTGAAAAAGGAAAATCTGCGCGACAACATGACCAATAAAGAACTGGTGCTGAGCATGCTCGCCGAACTTTCCACCAAGGAAATTTCCGAAGTGACCGATCCGGAGTCCTTCCAGCAGCACAAGCAGGTTGCCCGGCAAGGCGGGGAAGTGGCCCGAAACGCCCGGCTGGAGCTGGAAGCCAAAACCGGAAAGAAAGTGGTTTCCCCGCTAAATGCCAAAGATGGAATCCTGCTGGAAGGCGGCGGAAATGATTAATCAGGCCAGTTTCACGTTGCGCAACCGCAACCCGGATATTCTGACGTGCATCGCTAATCTCTCCAACGACGAGGTATTTACTCCGCCTGAGTTTGCGAACCGAATGCTGGATACGCTGGCCGAAGCCTGGGTAGCCGATCATGACGGCGCGAATATCTGGGCGGACTCTACGGTAACGTTTCTCGATCCATTTACGAAATCAGGCGTGTTCCTGCGTGAGATCACCCGCCGCCTTGTCCAAGGGTTGGAAAAAGAAATTCCAGACCTTGGAAAACGGGTGGATCATATCCTGACCAAACAAGTGTACGGCATTGCCATTACGCAGATCACCAGCCTGCTGGCGCGGCGCAGCCTCTATTGCACCAAGCACGCCAACGGGGAACACTCAATCGCAAGCGACTTCGCTGACGATGCCGGCAATGTTTGGTTCGAGCGGCTGGAGCACACTTGGGAGGGAAACAAGTGCCGGTTTTGCGGCGCACCAAAAGCGATCTTTGACCGCGAAGACGGCCTCGAAACTCATGCCTATGCGTTCATTCATACTGACGATGTAAAAACTCGGGTTGCCGAGTTGTTTGGAGAAGACACTATGCAGTTCGACGTAATCATCGGAAACCCGCCGTATCAAATGAAAGGTGGAGCTGGCGGATCAAGCGACTCTTCCATCTATCACCTGTTTGTGGAACAGGCCAAAAAACTGGAGCCAAAATATTTGTCGATGGTGATCCCGTCCCGCTGGCTCGCTGGTGGGCGTGGGCTTGGGGAGTTCCGACAGGAGATGCTTAGCTCCCGCAATCTCAAGGCACTGGTCGATTATCCCGTCTCCAAGGAGGTTTTCCCCAATGTAGAGGTCAAGGGCGGCATTTGCTACTTCCTCGGGTCAGATGCCTATAACGGAAAATGTGATGTAACAGTGGTTCGCGGTGATGAAACAACATCCTCTTCCCGTCAACTGGATGAGTTCGATGTGTTTGTGCGTGATCCGCGTGCGGCGGGTATTTTGCGCAAGGTATTAAAAGCTGGTGAAAAATCTATTACTGAAGTTTTAACCGCCGACACCCCTTTCGGTATCGCAACCAATTTTGACGCATTCCGAACCAAAAAGAAATCAGGCGACATTGCATTGCATTACGTTCAACGGGGCAAGCGCGATGTCGGGTTTGTCCCGCGTGATTTGATAAAGAAAAATGCCCGTCTAATCGACAAATGGAAGGTTCTGGTGCCTGAGGCTGGCTCTGACGGTGGACAGAAGATCCCGGATTCCGTACTTGGCAAGCCATGGATTAGTTCTCCGCCATCTATCTCTACACAGTCATTTTTGGCATTTTGGACTGAAAGTAAAAGCGAAGCCCAAAGTCTCGAATCCTACTTTTGCACCAAATTTTTCAGGCATCTTGTCTCACTACGCAAGCTGACTCAACATGCGCTTCGGTCTACTTATACATGGGTTCCAGTTCAAACCTGGGATCGTGAATGGACGGATAAAGCCCTTTACAAAAAATACAAGCTGACCAAGGAAGAGATTGATTACATCGAAACGGTGATTCGCCCGATGGAAATACAAGGGAGTCTGTTAGATGACTAAATCCATCGAGCAAATTCTGGAGCCGAAACCAGAAGCGCGTCCGCGCATCTATGCCTATGCGATTGACGATAAGGCGCACAAGGGTCTTCTCAAGGTGGGGCAGACGACACGCGACGTAAAACAGCGTATTGCCGAGCAACTTAAAACTGCCGCCATCAAGAACTATAAAATCGAGCTGGATGAATCGGCGGAGCGTGACGACGGCACCATCTTCTCCGATCACGAGGTGCGGGATGCGCTCGTCAATAAGGGCTTCGAAAATACTGAGTTGGAGTGGATGCGCTGTTCTCTAAAGGATGTAAAAACCGTCCTGACAGAATTGCGGACGGGGGCGCGGTTCACGGGTACGCACCACGAGACGTTTCCCATGCGCCGCGAGCAGGCCGAAGCGGTGAATAAGACGCATGACTATTTTCAATCCATTTGGCAGGAGGATAAGCACGCGGTTCCGCGCTTCCTTTGGAATGCGAAGATGCGTTTCGGCAAAACCTTCACGGCCTATCAGTTGGCGAAAGCACTCGGTGCCAAGCGCGTGTTGGTGGTGACCTTTAAGCCCGCCGTCGAGGATGCGTGGCGCACGGATTTGGAGTCCCATGTCGATTTTGACGGCTGGCAGTACCTTTCCCGAAACACGGACGGCGACCCGCGCAAGGTCAGCCGCAAGACCCCTGCGGTTTATTTCGGCTCGTTCCAGGATTTGCTGGGCCGTGATACAGCCGGAAACATCAAGCCCAAGAACGAGTGGATTCACGAAGTGAACTGGGACCTAGTGATCTTCGACGAATACCACTTCGGCGCATGGCGCGAGACAGCTAAAGAGCTTTTCGAGGGGGAAGAAGATGCCCAAAAGGAAACCAAACTGGAATACGCCGCCGGTCTCGAAAATGTAAATGAGGATCTCAGCGAACTTTCGGAAAATGAAACCGAGTTTCTCCCAATCACGACCAAAGCGTACGTCTACCTCTCAGGCACCCCCTTTAAGGCGTTGGCCACAGGTGAGTTCATCGAGGAGCAGATTTTCAACTGGACGTACACCGATGAACAGCGTGCCAAGGAAGAGTTTGCGGCGAAGAACCCGGACAAACAGAATCCTTACGGCGCCCTGCCTCAAATGCGCCTGCTGACCTACCAGATGCCGGAGGAGCTGTTGGCTATTGCAAGTGCCGGGGAGTTCGATGAGTTTGATCTTAACGCCTTCTTTGAGGCGTCGGGGACAGGCGTGTTGGCCCAGTTCAAGCATAAGAGTGATGTCCAAAAGTGGCTGGATATTATTCGCGGCGGGTACGCACCCAGATCAGTCGAACATTTAAAGACGGGAACACGTCCGCCTTTTCCCTATTCGGATGTGCGTCTATTGCCGTACCTTCAACATTCATTCTGGTTTATGCCGAATGTCGCGGCCTGCCACGCGATGGCCAATCTGCTGGCCGAGAGGCAAAATACCTTTTGGCATGACTACAAAGTGCTTGTTTGCGCCGGTGCTTCGGCAGGGATCGGGCTGGATGCACTGCCGCCTGTACGGAAAAAGATCGGGAGCGGATTTGATACAAAAACGATTGTGCTGTCGTGCGGCAAGCTCGTCACCGGGGTCACGGTGCCTCAATGGTCATCCATCCTGATGCTGCGCAATCTGACGTCGCCGGAGACCTATTTTCAGGCCGCGTTCCGCGTGCAGTCGCCTTGGTCGATTAAAAATCCGAACGGCGATGATCCGAACGAGGAAGAAATCCTTAAACCGGCCTGTTTTGTTTTCGACTTCGCGCCCACACGCGCCCTGCGGCAGCTCTCGGAGTACGGCATCGGCCTGTCACCAAGCGAACCGAACCCGGAAACCGCAGTCAGGGATCTCGTTTCATTTCTGCCGGTGCTGGCCTACGACGGCGCGAACATGACGCAGGTTGACGCGGGCGGAATCCTCGATATTGCAATGGCGGGCACTTCGGCCACGTTGCTGGCCCGCAAGTGGGAAAGCGCGGTGCTCGTGAACGTGGACAACGGCACGCTGCGCCGTATTCTGGATAATCCCGAAGCAATGGCCGCCGTTGAGCGCATTGAAGGCTGGAGAGCGCTGGGCGACAACATCATCGAAACCATCATTAACAAGAGCGAGAAGGTCAAAGAGCTCAAGAATAAGGCCCGAGACGGCGAACTGACTAAAAAAGAGAAAAAAGAGCTTAGCGACGAGGAAAGAGAATACAAATCCAAGCGCAAGCTCATTCAGGAAAAGCTGATCAAATTTGCAACGCGAATCCCGGCTTTTATGTATCTGACCGACTTCCGCGAAAACACCTTGCAGGACGTAATCACCAAACTGGAGCCCGATTTGTTCCAGACCGTCACCGGTCTAACAGTTGAGGACTTCCACCTGCTTGTGCGACTGCGGGTGTTCAACACCGAGCAGATGAATCAGGCCGTATTCGCCTTCCGCCGCTACGAAGACGCATCGCTCCGCTACACCGGGATCGAGAGTCACGAGGGCCTGACCCATTACGGGCTGTACAATACAGTGGTGGCGGTTGAGCACGGCGGTCAGCTAGAAAACCAAAAAAAAGAAAATGAATAGAAGGAGGCTGGATATGGGAAAAGAAAGAACTTTTTACTACCGTCGTGTCAACTGGCTGACACCTAACAGTCACGACCTTCAAAAGTATGTTGATTTGGCTCATAATAAATTAAACACAACTGCTTTGAGGACATTCCCTCATAATGAAGGACAGCTGCAGGGAATCAATTACAAGCACAACTCAAAACATAAACTATCACTGCTACACATAACCTATTACGTCCCTAAGCAGCCAACCTCTCTCGTGCCGGATCCTGCCTCGGTTCCAGCCTCCGAAACCGTCGAAAAAAATCCTCCGCTGGCTCATAGTTATATGGAGGGGGACGTTTTTGTTCTCATAAAAAATAACGATTTAATTTTGTGTTCAAGCGGAGCGCGTGAAGGTGCCGCAAAAAAATACATTATAGAGATATTGAATCGATGTGGAATTGATGAGGTTTTTGAGCTTGAGCAAGTAGCCAATGTTGACAAGGTGGCAATGCTTAAAAAAGAAGGTGTTAAGCGGATCAAGTTGGGTTCATCACTCTTTAGGGCTACTTATGACCATATGCAGCGAAAAACCAAAAAAACCGAGCTGATGGGGAAGCTCGCAGAGGAAATCATGAGTATTTTTGGCGGCGAGGTGTTGGATAACCTTGATGATTTGAAAGCATACGACAATCTTCGCGTGAAGCTGGAAATCTCATTTGATGACCGGAAAAAACATGGAGAGCTTGCAGCTCAAAGTTTGATCTCTGCCGGGTGCAGCATGCTCGACTCAGAAGATGAAGGTTTCTCGATTGAGACAAAACAAGGAAATAAATTGACCGCTGAAGATATTAAGGTCAGCAAAAAAGTGGAATTGAACGAACACGGTAACTCTGTTTCCTGTGAGCATGCCTGGGAAGAAATGCACCATTATTATGAAGAACTGGACGACACTAATGTTCTGGAGCTTTAGCAATGAAATGGGATAGAGAATTCATTGGGTTTGTGGTTTTTGCAGCACTGTTGGGGTGTGCTGGTTCGTATTTCGGACAACCTTTGATTCATGGAAATGATCAGGCAGTTGGCATCATTGTCACGGTTTACTCCATACTTGCAGGATTTCTTGTTGCGATCATCGCAATCGTTGGAGACCCGCTTTTAATTCCTTCCGGATCTTGGCGAATAGCTGAGGGAAGCCGTAAAAAAACTATTCAGCGCCTCACCCGACACAAGCACCTGTTTTATATATACTTACTGTCACTAGCCTTTGCTTTTGCGGCCGCACTGCTCAAAGATGAGTGCCCTAGATGCACGGTATGGATGGAACGAATATATCTTTTCCTTTCGATTTTCGCGTTCGCTCTTTCGCTTTGCTTACCCAGTGCATTGATGCGACTTCAACAAGAACGACTCGATCACATTATTGAGGACCGCCGCAATCGTTCAGGTCAGAAGTAAGTAGCGCTATGGCACACCGCCCGAGTCGTCGGAAATTAATCAGGGGTCGAGCGATAATGCTCTTTCACCCTGACTCGCTTACCTTTGACCTTTTTGGTGTGTGCAGGCACATGCACCTTCTTGAGTTTTCTAGTCTTGGTTTTTGCCATAACTATTTATCCTGTCTCAATTCCCTGAAATGGTCAGGTGCCATTGGAAGCACCTGTTGCTCCCTCCCAATGAGCTAACAGATGGAGATCAGAAGGCCATAACGCTACACATATTTTATTTACCAGCTAATAGGTCAGGTTCTGTTCTAACCACTCGTTGACATCTTTGGGCCCGAATCCTGTCCAAGGTTTTTTTAAGGTGATTATATAAAGATTATCATTCGAATCTATTAGCGATTTGAGAGCACTGAACAAATTTTCAGGAGTGTGGCTCGTCTCTACCGCATATGATGATTCGGATAACTTAGCCCATGCAGGGCATAGTTCTTTAATTTTCTTCACAATGGGCGGTCGGGTAGTTTCCTTGTTCAGGTCATATGTAATTAATAGCGCCATTTTTGGCCTCACTTTCTCCGCTGTTGCGGATTTCTTCTTTACAAAAAGGAGACCACCCGTATTATTCATCGCTCATTACACGGTTGGAAGACGACTAGTCTCCAGCTTTAGCCGGTGGGGTTCGCCCCATCCGGCACTTCTTAAACCTTTAAGAAGTGAAACACAATAAAGCAAAATGTGTGCCTGTTTGTAATAATTTGCCGTAAGTGTCTTGTTAAAAGACAGTTACAAATATTTTAACCTTTGTTGTTTTCTGTATGTTGTGCCGGTTTGTCCCAGATCCAGCAATATGTAGTGTCACAATGGCTTAGCATGACCGTTTTGGTTTCGTTTTAATTCCGTACTTCGCAGTGCTCTCCACTACAGAAAATGGGGAAACTAGGGGATCTTAGAACTTCACATACCGCCAGGAAAAACGAAAAACGGGTCAGCCAATGAAAAACGAAAAACGAAAAACGGGTCAGAAAAACGGGTCAGCCAATGAATTTTAAAAAACGGGTCAGCCAATGAATTTTAGAATTTCACGTGCAGCCACGTTTTGCGGCGAAGGTGTCAGTTCTATCTTTTAACCTTTTCTGATTGAGTCGCTCCAGCCGTGAGCCTTCGGGTTCACTGCCTCCACTCCCATGTAAAGAGCGGCCCGCCGCCTTGCGGCAAATGGTGCCCCGGATAGGATTTGAACCTACGACCTACGGATTAGGAATCCGTTGCTCTGTCCAGCTGAGCTACCGGGGCGAAAAATGAATGATGAAGAATGAACTATGAAAGATGAAATCGGAATTTGAATTTACAAAAAATTGCGTAGATTCCAGCCGCCTGTCCGCCGCAGATCGCAGAGCGAAGGAGGAAGCTGCCGGGGCGGACAAGAAAAAGGAATATGCAGGATAAGCCCGCAAGGGAAATCCCATTTCCCAAGGGTTGCCATTCCGCTTCGCGTCGTTGCTGTCGCAATCTCCAGCCTCACTTCGTGTCGCTTTCGGGAAAAAAATGGTAACCTTCTCCCGTACCCGGGAGGCCTTATGAAAAAACTTCTAGTTGTTTTTGCGGCGATCCTCATCGCCCTGATCGCAACCTACACGCTTTCGGCAAGTGACGTCCCGCAAACGGCCACCGGCATTCGCCCGCTGAAGGTCAGCGAAACCATTCCCGATGTCACGTTGCGCACGGCAACGGGGGAGCCGTTTAATCTGCGGCAGGCCATTCTGGAAAGCCCGACGGTGCTCATTTTCTACCGCGGGGGATGGTGCCCCTATTGCAACCGGCACCTCGGCGGGGTGCAACAGGTGGAGGGCGAACTGCGCGAACTCGGGTTCCGCATTCTGGCCATCAGTCCGGACCGGCCCGAAAAACTGCGCGAGATGGCGGAAAAGGATCAGCTGACCTTTCAACTGCTCTCCGACAGCAGCATGGCGGCATCCCGTGCGTTCGGTATTGCGTTTCAGGCGGATGACGCCACCGTTCAACAATACAAGGAAGAGTATCAAATCGATATTGAAGCCGATTCCGGGGAGACACACCATCAGCTGCCGGTTCCTGCGGTGTTTATGGTCGATCCGGACGGGCAGATCATTTTTTCGTACATCAATCCCGACTACAAAACACGGCTGGATCCGGAAGCCCTGCTCGGCACCGCCCAGATGTTCAGTTACAGATCCAAGAAGTTCTGAAGCAGCTGTTTGCCGTGCTGGGTGAGGATCGATTCGGGATGAAACTGAACCCCGTGAACCGGAAGCTCTGTGTGCTGAAGCCCCATGATCTCGCCCTCGGCGGTTTCCGCCGTTATTTTCAGGCAGGCCGGCAGACTGGCGCGTTCGACGATCAGCGAATGGTAACGGGTGGCATCAAACGGGCTGGGAAGTCCTTTGAAAACGCTTTCGCCGTTGTGCAGAATCGGGGAGGTTTTGCCGTGCATCAGCCGCTCCGCGCGAACCACTTTCCCTCCAAAAACTTCACCGATGGACTGATGGCCGAGACAGACGCCGAGCAGCGGCACGCGCGGGCCGAACTCGCGAATGATGTCGCACGAAATACCCGCCTCTTTCGGGGAGCACGGGCCTGGGCTGACCATCACCTTTTCGGGCCGGAGCGCGACGGCTTCCTCGACGGTTATTTTGTCGTTGCGGAAAATTTTCATTTCCGCGCCCAACTCGCCGAGGTACTGCACGAGGTTGTAGGTGAACGAATCGTAGTTATCGATGACCAGAATCATTGTTTTCTCTCGCAAAGGCGCCAAGACGCCAAGTTTTAAAGGCCGTTCACGACCCGTGTAATTCCATTTTTGATTAAAGCTTCGCCAAAATTAATTAACAGCCCCAATTTTCCTGATAGATCTGAAACGCGGCATCTACAATTTCTTTCGCAACATCATTTTCGCTTAAATTCATGGGTTTGCGCCTTAGCGGCTTTGCGAGAGCTTTTTTCTTGCGGCGGCGTAGTGCTTCGCGAGGGCCAGCGCTTTCATCATGCCGCGGGCTTTGTTGCGGGTTTCCTGATATTCCATTTCGGGCACGGAGTCGGCGACGATGCCCGCGCCGGCCTGCACGTAGGCTTTGTCTTTATCGAGAACCACCGTGCGGATGGTGATGCAGGAGTCGAGGTTGCCGTCGAAGCTGAAGTAGCCGACCGCGCCGGCGTAGGGGCCGCGCTTGGACTTTTCGAGTTCGGCGATGATTTCCATCGCGCGGATTTTAGGCGCGCCGCTGACGGTTCCGGCCGGGAAGGTCGCGCGCATGAGGTCGTAGATATCGTGTTCCGGCGCGAGCGTTCCCTCCACATCGGAAACGATGTGCATGACGTGGCTGTAGCGCTCGATGATCATCTGTTCGGGCACGACCACGCTGTTGTATTCGCAGACGCGGCCGACATCGTTGCGGCCGAGATCGACGAGCATGACGTGCTCCGCAATCTCCTTGGGATCGGCCAGCAGATCTTTTTCGAAGGCAAGATCCTCGGCTTCGGTTTTTCCGCGCGGACGGGTTCCGGCAATCGGGCGGACTTCCACCCGGCGGTCTTCGCAGCGCACATGAATTTCGGGCGAGGCGCCGACGAGCGCGCTTTCGCCGAGGTCGAGCAGGAACATATAGGGCGACGGGTTGATGGCGCGCAGCGCGCGGTACACATCGAGCGAGTCGGCACGGTTTTCGATTTCGAAACGCTGGGAGAGCACGGTCTGAATGATGTCGCCGGCGCGGATATATTCCTGCGCCTTTTCAACCATGGCGCGGAATTCGTCGGGCGTGGTGTTCGACTCCGGCTCAATCGGCTCCACATCCTGATGCGCGTCGATCAGCACCCGGTTCACCGGCTGCCGCAAGGCTTCGCACAGCTCGTCGATTTCGGCGAGTGCATCGTCGTACGCCGTGTTTGCATCCCCGGCGATGTAGGCGTTGGCGACAACCTTCATACTGTGTTTGACGCGGTCGAAAATGATGATGGCATTGGTGACCATCAGGACCATGTCGGGATTGCCGATGGCATCTTCGGTGATGACCGGAACGCGCGGCTCGAACACGGAGATCATGTCGTAGCCCATAAAGCCGACGGCCCCGCCGGTGAAGCGCGGGAGCGCGGGATCGCGCACCGGCCGATAGCGGCTCATATAGTCTTTCAGCACGCCGAGCGGGTCGGCGTTGTTCACCTCGCTGGTGCGGTCGCCTTCCGTGATGATCGTGGACGTTCCGTTGGCGCGCAGAATGGCGCGCGGATTGCCGCCAATGAAGGAGTAGCGCCCGATGTGTTCGCCGCCCTCGACGCTTTCGAGCATCCAGGTGTGCGAGGCGTGGTCTTTTTCGCGCAGAAACTGGCGGACTCGTTCGTAGGCGGAAACCGGTGTTTCCTGATCGGCCAGAATTTCTTTAAAAACCGGGATCAGGTTGCCCTGCTTCGCCTTTTCCAGAAAGGCTTCTCTATTGGGTATTGCACTCATAATCAGTCCGGATGTTTTACCTGCATCGAACAGGGGGCGCAAGGCCATTGCATGACAGGCACTTCATTTTCCACCCGTTGGAAAAATGAACCCCCGTTTCCTGATGAGTGAAAAATCAGGCCACCGAGAGGATTTTTCCAGTGGAACCGGCGCGGAAGGAGTAGGTGTCGCCCTGCTTTTTATCGAGCAGCGCCGCGCCGACGGGCGACTCCGGCGTAATCACGGTGACGTCGCGACCTTCAACGGTCAGCTCCACGCCGCCGCCGCACGGGAGCAGAAAGAAGAGCATTTTATCGCCGCTCTGTTCCACCTCCACCAGCGCCCCCTGCCCGATCGGTTTGCCGGCGAACGCCAGCACGGGAAACGCCCGCAGTTCGCAGACATCCGCCGCCAGCTTCTTAAACTGCATCGCGTGGCCGCGCGCCAGATAGGACGACTCCAGCCCGCAGGTGTCCCACTTGGTCTCGGCGCGCGCCTCGCTGGAGGTCGCGCCCGCCGACGCATCGACATTCGCCGCTTTCAACCGGTGCAGGTCGTTTTCCAGCTCCGCGAGCAAGGCCTGTAAAATCGTTGTTTTCTTCATCCAAAAAGCTATGCAAGTTCCCCAACCGAAATGCAACCCGCAAAACGCCGAACGCAATATTTCGCGGGCAACGCCCCTCCCAACTTTCCAACGCTCCAACATTCCACTCTTCCAATCTCCTGCTATACTGCGCCGCATGAAATCTGAAGCCAAACAGTTGAAAACCGAAAACCTGCGTGTCGAAAGCATCATCCAGCTCATCACCCCGCAGGCGCTCAAAGCCAAACTCCCGCTCTCCCCGGAACTGCAAAAAACCGTCTTAAACGGGCGCGCCGCCGTCCGGGCCGTGCTCGACCGGAGCGACCCGCGCCTGCTGGTCATCGTCGGCCCCTGCTCCATCCACGACCCCGCCGCCGCGCTCGACTACGCCCACCGCCTCGCCGCGATCAACGAACAGGTGAACGACCGCTTATTGCTGGTCATGCGGGTCTACTTCGAGAAACCGCGCACCACCGTCGGCTGGAAAGGCTTCATCAACGACCCGCATCTCGACGACTCCTGCGACATGCAGTACGGCCTGCTGGCCGCGCGCCGCCTGATGCTCGACATCCTTGAGCTCGGCCTGCCGATCGCCACCGAATTTCTCGATCCGATCATCCCTCAATACACCGCCGACCTCGTCAGCTGGGCGGCTATCGGCGCGCGCACCATCGAATCGCAAACGCACCGCGAAATGGCCAGCGGCCTCTCCATGCCCGTCGGACTCAAAAACGCCACCGACGGAAGCGTCCAGCGCGCCATCGACGCCCTGCTCGCCTGCCGCTCCCCGCACAGCTTCCTCGGTATCGACCAAGAGGGCCGCAGCAGCATTGTCAAAACTACCGGCAACCCCAACGTCCACCTCGTCTTGCGCGGCGGCGGCGGAAAAACAAACTATCACCCCGAAGAGGTTGCCGCCGCGGCGGAAAAACTGTGCGCCGCGGATCTGCCCGAAATCATGATGGTGGACTGCTCGCACGCCAACTCCGGCAAAGACCCCGCAAAGCAGGCCGATGTATGGAACGACCTGCTCGAACAGCGCAAACAGCCCGGCTGTCCCATCATCGGAGCCATGCTTGAAAGCTTCATCGAAGAAGGCAACCAGCCGATCAGCGAAACCCTCGCCTACGGTCAGTCCATC
>JAEIOF010000032.1 GCA_016342445.1 Verrucomicrobiota bacterium
CGAGGACGGCTTCAATTTCTTCCAGTGCGACATCGGTGGTTTCGATGACGGTTCCCTGCGGGTATCGAACTTGGATCTGGGCCGATTCGGGTTCGGTGTCGGCAAACATTTCCGGCCGTTTCCCGAAGCGCCCGAACAGTTCTCCGCTGAGGATGAGAAATGCAACGCCGAGCATCAGGATGAGTCCGCGGTGACGGAGAGCGTTGCGCAGAAAATTTTCATAGCCGTGGACAAAAGGATGCGTCTGGCCTTCGTTGAGCGGATCTTCGCTGACGCGCCCTTTTTTGATGAAGACCGAGCAGACCGCCGGGTTGATGACCAGTGCGACAAAGAGCGAGCAGCTCAGCGTGATGATGAGCGTGCGCGGGATGAAGCCCATGAATTGGCCCATGATGTCCGGCCAGAACAGCAGGGGGGAGAGCACGACCAGCGTGGTGAGCGTGGAGGTGATGACCGGCCAGGCCACTTCGGAGGATCCTTGGCGTGCTGCTTCGATTCGCGACAGACCTTTTCCGTGCAGACGGTAGATGTTTTCGACGATGACGATTCCGTTATCCACCAGCATCCCGACACCGAGAATCAGCCCGAAGAGGACCACCATGTTCAGCGTGATGCCCATCAGCGACATGATGAGAAAGGCGAGCAGCATCGACATCGGAATCGCCAGCCCGACGAACAGGCTGTTGCGCGCGCCCATGAAGATGAACAGGACAATGATGACGAACAGGAACCCGGTGACGATATTGTTCTCGAGCTCGGCAAGCATATCGCGCACTCGGACGGACTCGTCTTGCACCAGGGTGATTTTCAGATCGGCGGGCAGGGGGTAGCTGTCGAGCACGGTTTTGATGGTGTCGACTAGCGCGACGGTGTTCGCGCCGGAGCGTTTTTTGATGCTCAGTGAGACAGAGGTTTCGCCGTTGATTCGCGAAATGCTGGTTCGATCTTTATAGGTGTCGGTGACCTGCGCGATATCGCTCAGATACACCGGGTGGCCTTTCCGAACGACAACGACCAGATCGCGCAGTTCGCCGGCCCGTTCGAATTCGCCGGGCAGGCGAACCTGAAATTTACTTCCGCCCACTTCGATCGACCCGGCGGAAACGGTGATGTTTTCCTGGCCGACCAGTTTGAGCACATCGGTCAGAGGAATATCGTAAGCACTGAGGCGGGCGCGGTCGAACTCGATGCGGATTTCCCGTTCGAGCGTGCCGGATATTTTCGCTTCGCGCACTTCGGGGAGCAGCTCAATCTGATCCTGCAGGGTTTCCGCGACACTTCGCAGGCGCTCGATGTCGGGGTCGCCCGAAATCGAAAAGCGCATCACCGGCATGTCGGTACTAAAGTTGAATCCGTCGACAATCGGTTCTTCGAGGTCGTCGGGCAGGTCGATGCGGGCGAGATCGATCTTGTCCTTCACCCGCTGGATCGCGCTTTCGATATCCTGATTCGGCAGAAATTCGACTGAGATGGTGGTGATGCTTTCGGCGGAGGTCGAGGTGATCTCTTTGACGCTGCCGAGCTCGTTCAGTTTTTTTTCAATCGGGATCGTGACGAGGTTCTCCATATCCTCCGGCGCGGTGCCGGGATAGGGCGCGTTGATGAAGACCTGCGGGATAGTGATGTCCGGGAAGCCCTCGCGCGGAATGGTTCGGTAGGCGATTGATCCCAGAGCGACGAGTGCCACAATGAAGACAAACACGGCGATCCGGAATTTAATGGCGTAGTTGGTTATGATCATTTTTTTAGTCCTGAATAGAGACAGCGGTTCCGTCGGTCAGCATCCGGTTGCCGCGGGTGACGACGAGGTCGCCGGGCTCCACGCCGGAGAGAAGCATCGCCCCGGTTTCTAGAATGCTGTCGATGCGGACCATCTGGCGGACGGCGCGGCCATCGCGAACGAGGAAAACAATGTTGTCGCCTTTTTGAGGAATGATGGCGGAGAGCGGCAAGGTGATCGCATTCTTACGAATGCCGCGCTGGTGCTGTACCGAGGCGATCATGCCGGGGCGCAGTGTGCCGTCCGGATTGTCCGCCGTTAGTTCGATCCGGAAGGCGTTGTTGTCGGTGCTGGCCTTGGATGAAATGTACGAGACGGTTCCGGTGAACGTTTCTCCCGGAAGTGAGAGCACGTCGAACGAAACCGGTTCGCCCGCAGTCAGCGAGGAAATATTCCGCTCCGGAATATCGACCGTGACCCGCACGGGATCGATGGCGATGACATCAAATACCGGGGTGCCGGGCATGACATATTCGCCCTCTTCCGCATAGCGCTCGTTGACGATGCCGTCCGCCGGACTCTTTACTGTGCAATAGCTCAGCGCGGTCTCTGCCAGATCCTTTGTTTTTCGGATGTCATCGAGATCCTTCTGCGAAACCGCGCCGGTTCCGCTCAATTTCTCAAACCGCTCCAGATTACGGGCGGCATCCTCGAAGGCGATGCGCGCGGTGCGGTCGTCGAGCCGGAGAAGAACCTGCCCGTTGGTGACGGCCTGTCCGCGATCGGCCAGCAGCTCAACCACCCTCCCGGATTTTTCGGCCGCCAGCGTGGCGTCGATATCGGCCAGCACCAGTCCGGACAGGATGATGAGGTCGGGCCGGTCCTGCGCGGTCGCTTCGATCACATCGACCGGGACAATGGCCTCCGGCCGGACCGGAAATTTTTTCTGCCGCTCTGGTAGCGCCCTAAAGAGTCCGATTAGCAAAATAATGGCAACCAGTGCGGCGAGTAGAATTTTCCCGTTTTTATCCAGACCCTCCCAGCGGGCTTTTGCTTTCCCTTTGAGGTTTTTAAAAATATTCATCTGTTCTTCTTTCATCATTATTCTCCCAAAATTCCGGCTGCATATTTCAACTGTGTGACGGCGTTACGGTGTTTTTCCAATGCCTGGAACCAGGTCAGGCGCGCCGTGTTGAGCGACAGGTTGCTGTCGGTGAACTCTAAATAGGTGGAAAGCCCGGCGTCGTAGCGGGTCTTCGCGATCTCCAGCGCCTTCTCGGCCAGCGTCACGGTTTCCGTCGCGCCCGCGATGGTTTCGCGCGCGGCGGTCAGGTCGAGCCACGCCTGAGTCACCTCGAGCGATACCGCGCGCAGCAGGTTGTCGCGGTCGGCCTGCGCCTTGGCCAGTTCCAGCCCCTTGGTGAGCACCTCGCCGCGACGGCTGCCGCCGTCGAAGAGCTTCCAGGCGGCGGTGACATCGGCCTGCCAGTGGTTTTCCCACTGGTCGCGGGTGCTGTCGTAGCGGTCGGGGTTTTCCCGCGTATAATATGCGCTGGCGGTCACGGTCGGCTTGTATCCGCCCCAGGCGCTGTTCAAATCTTCGCGGCGCAGAGCGATGGTGTTTTCCTGCACCAGCAGTTCGGGCCGGCTGGCCACGGCGGTCGACTGCAGCGTCACCGGGTCAAGGTCGGCGGGCTGGTAGTCGAGCTGTCCATCGATCTGAAACTCTTTTTCATCGAGTACGATCAGGTTGCGGAAGGCCTCTTTGGCAATGGCCAGTGCGTTACGCGCTTCAATGAACTTCGGTTTTTCATTGGCCAGCCGCACCTGCGCGGTGAGGCGGTCGAATTCCGAAGCGGTTCCTGCATCGTACTTCTGTTTGGCCTGATCTGCGAAGTCCTCAAGCTGTTGTACGGAGGCCTCCTGCACGGCAACCGTTGACTGCGCGAGCAGGATCCGGTTGAAGCCGAAATGAATATTTCGCACCAGCGCGGCCTCCTGTTGCGCCCGCGCTTCGGCGGTGAGTCCGCGGTAGGCCCCGGCCGCGCGAATGGCGGAGAACACCTTGCCGCCGTCGTAGATTTTCTGGGAGACGCTGGCCGTGGCGCTGTAGCTGTCGCGCAGCACATCGTTGGTCACAAACGACGAACCGGTGCCGTCGTTGCGCGTGTAGGTGGCCGACAGGTTGATCTGCGGCAGCGCCCCCGAGCGGGCCTTTTTCATCGTGGCTTCGGCAATCTCCTGATCGCGCGCCGCGTTTTGAACCGGCACCGCGCGTTTGAGTCCGATCCGGATGCAATCGTCCAGCGTATAGACCGATTCGGCCTGTGCTTGTAAAGCGAGCAGAGCCAGAAGCCCGAAAAGTTGAGTTCTACATTTCATCCAGATTCCCCACCACTTTCTGCATCAGTTCCAGATAGGTCGTCCGCTCTTCGGCGGAGAGCGGCGCGAAGATCTCCGCCACGCTTTGTTTTTTCTGTTCGAGAATTTCATCGACCATTCGTTCGCCCTTGGCCTTTAGCGTCAGCAGAACCACTCGCCGGTCGGTTTTGGAGCGTTCGCGGCGGATCAGGCCGTTGCGTACCATGCGGTCGATCAGGCCGGAGGCCGACGAGAGCTGCAGGCCGAGCGTGGCGGCGAACGCTTTGACCGGCGAGCCGGGGTTCTGCCGAAGAAAACTCAGCCCCAGAAACTGGGGCAGGGTGATGATCCCCTGCGAGATGGCGTTTTTTTCGCGGCGGATCATCGCGCCGAGAAAGGCCGGCATCAGCCGTTGCATGTCGGCGGCGAAGGTCTGGATGGAAACGGGTTTAGTACTCATAACGAATAGTTCGTATCACGAACTGTTCGTGTGGAGAACTAAAATATGCATGGAGTTTTTCCAAACATTGGAAAAAAGAGCGCCCCGCCCGGCGGGGCGGGGGTTTGCGAGGCCTTTAGAGCACGGGCGAGGCGGAGTGCGCCGGGCCTGCGAGGCGGTTGTAGAGCCACGCCAGAACGGCCCCGCCGATGAAGGCGTCGACGAATCCGTAGAGAAGGCCCAGCAGGCTTCCGGCCGGGCTGATGGTGTAGCCGCGATAGAGGCGGCCGATCATGGTGACTTCATGGGTGACGCCGTCGAAGGCGATGATCCACCAGGTGAGCAGGAAGAGGCCGAGCCCCCACAGGATTCCGCAGGCGAGCGCGAAGGCTTTGACGTTCAGTTTCATGACGTTCCTCCTTTGTGTTTCAGGCGATGAGGCTCAGGGCGATCCACGGGACGATGTTGAGGACGAGCACCAGCACCTTGAAGATTCCGAGAAAGGAATAGAGGATGGTGTTGAAGGCGACCCGCGAGATGCTGAACCATTTGCTGTGCATTTTATAGATCCAGTCGGCGGCGAAGGCGCACATCGCGAAGGTGATCATCAGCAAGCTGAAGTTGATGATGGAGCACCACATGAAGAATTCCCGAAGCGTTTGAACGGTCATAATCTACCCCCTTGTTGCTGAGCGGAGGATAGGCCATTCTGCCGCTCTTTTCCAGTCGCTTTTTTGGGAATACCAAAAAGCACTTTCGCCCCGGAAACCCGGGGGCTCGGGTCCGAACATTGGAAAGGGGTTTTTGTTGCCGAAAAGAGTTGAGGAATTAGAATGCCGGAGAAGACGGACGCATGGGGTGCCCGCAGAAAAGGAGAGCTATGAAGCGGTTGAACTGGATTTTCGGGTTGGTGGTTGTTGCGTTGCTGGCCGGATGTGTGACGGGATCTGGCGGAGGGAGTTCTGCGGGGCTCGACCAGCTGGCGGCCGAGGCCGCTGCGATGGGCAAGGCGGATCTGCAGGCGCTGGTTGCGAAGTACAAGGGGCTGATTGCGGAGAAGATGGACGTGGCCACCGCGCTGAAGGCGCAACTGAAAGAGATCCCGCTGGCGGAGATGATGGGAGAAAAGGCGACCGCGCTGAAACAGGACTTGAGCGAAACAACCGCGCTGGTTTCTCAATTGAAGGACAAGCTGGCGGTGTATAGCAACGCGTTGAAGAGCGCTAAATAGAGGCTTGGCGCTCCGGTTTAAAACACAGAAAACCCGACTCTCAAAGTCGGGTTTTCTTGTTGTGTGAAAGTTTTCCATGTTTAGAATGCGTTCAAGAGGCAGGCGCATGGGGTGCCGCCGTTTGGATTAGTTAAAGAAGGAGATTCGATGAAAGCAGCAAAATGGTTAATCGCTCTGGCCGCAGTCATGATGTTTGTCGGTTGTGCGAAATCGGATGAGCAGAAGGCCCAGGATGCCGCCGCAGACGCGCAAAAAGACGCAGCCAAGGCGATCGAAGGCGTGAAACTTCCTTCTCTGAAATAAATCAACCTTTTGATTTGGCCGGATCGGCTGTGTGGTTGGCGGAAGCGCCGGCGGCATAGCCGGTTCTGTTTTGAGACCCGAGGGACGAACGAACAAAAGGAGATGCGATGAAGATGTGTAAAGGAGTGATGGTGTTGGCGGTGATGGCTCTGTTTGCCGGGTGCAGCGGCGGAGGAAGCGGAGGCGTTGACGAGAACAAGCCGATTGGCCAGGTTGCGACTGAGGCTGCGGCGATGGGTCAGGCGGAGTTGCAGAAGATGGTCGACAAGTATGAGTCTGTCATCGCGGACAAAGTTTCCGAATTAGAGGCTCTTAAGGAAAAGGTAAAAGAAATTCCGATGACCGAGCTGATGGGCGAGAAGGCCAAAGCGCTGAAAGCGGATTTGGGAGAGATCACCGCATCGCTGAGCAAGCTGAAAGATCAGCTGTCGGTCTATGCCAAGGAGTTGGCTGCGAAGTAAAAAAGAGCACAGGGCGTTGTGTCCTGAATTCGGAAAGTCGTCCCGGAAGCGGGGCGGCTTCTTTTTTTCCAATCTTTGGGAAATGGATTGCCGCGTTATTTGAAGCGGTGTATCTTGGCATTCTCATGCGCCGCGCGTATTGCGAGCGACGATTTTGACAATATGAACCATTAGCCAAGGAGAGCAGCCATGAAGGGGATTCCAAGTGCAGGTGTACGCAATTTCGCATTGATGGGTCACACGGGGAGCGGGAAGACCTCGTTGCTGGACGTCATGCTTAATATTCTTGGAACCAGTGATCGGGTTGGCTCGCCGGACGATAAAACCAGCATGGCGGACTGGACGCCTGAAGAGCAGGAACATCAGATTTCTATTTTCGCCAAACCGTTCGACGGAGTGTATACCGCCGCCAGCGGCAAGCAGCGTCGTTTCGTCGTCACCGACACTCCCGGCTACGCCGATTTTATCGGCCAATTGACCGCCGCCGCCGAGGTTGCCGACGCCGCGCTGATCGTCGTGGACGCCATCTCTGGAATTCAGGTTGGAACCAATCGCGCTTGGCGCGTCTGTGAAAAACGCAACCTCCCGCGCGGGATTGTCATCACCGGTCTGGACAAAGATGATGCCAGCTTCGACAAGGCGCTGGCCGCGATTAAAGCGCAGTGGGGCGATGTGCGATGCGTGCCGGTAGTTCTGCCGACCACGGACGGAAAGTCGGAAGTCGATCTGCTCAATACCCCGGCCGATCAAATTCCGGCGGATTTGGCCGACCAGATTAAGGCCATCCGGGATCACTTGATTGAGCTCGCCGCCGAAACCGACGACGCACTGATGGAAAAATATTTTGAAGGGCAGGAGCTCACGGCCGATGAATTTTCGGACGGTCTGCGCAAGTCCGTCCACGATGCGCATCTGATACCTGTATTTGCCGCCTCGGCCAAAACGAGGGTCGGCGTAAAAGAAACGATGGATTCCATCAGCCGGCTGTTCCCGTCGCCGGAAGACTATCCGGTGAAATGTGCCGACGGGCACGAAGTCTCCACCTGCGAAAACGAACCGTTCGCGGGCCTGGTCTGGCGTTCCGTTAACGATCCCTTTGTCGGTCAGCTCAGCTATGTGCGGGTCTATCGCGGCACGCTGAAGCCCAACAGCGAAGTGATGAATGTGACCAAAGGCGAAAAAGAGCGCATTGGGAATCTTCTGTTTGTGAACGGCAAAAAGCAGGCCGACTGTCAGGAGGCCAAGGCCGGCGATATTGTGGCCATTCCGAAACTAAAAAACACCTATCTCAACGACACGCTCTGTGCGATCGGTGAAGACATCAGCTTCAAGGCAATTGAGTTCCCGAGTCCCGTGGCCGCCTATGCCGTTGCTCCGAAAACCAAAGGCGATGAGGATAAAATCGGCGTCGCCCTTCAGCGGGCTGCCGCCGAAGATCCTTCGATCCGGATTGAGCGAAACAAAGAGACCCACGAAACCATTCTCTGGGGAATGGGCGACATGCATCTGGATGTGACGCTCGAGCACATTAAGAATCGCAGCAAAGTCGACATTCTTCACCACACGCCGAAGGTGGCCTATAAGGAAACCATCACAGCCATCGGCGAAGGGCATCACAAGCACAAGAAGCAGTCCGGTGGCCGCGGGCAGTACGGCGAATGCTATGTGCGGATTTTCCCGAGCACCGAAGAGGAGTGGTTCGCCAACAAGCTGGTTGGCGGCGCGATTCCCGGCAACTTTGTTCCGGCCTGTCAAAAAGGGTTTGTGGATGGAATGCAGAAAGGCCCTCTGGTCGGCGCCGAGGTGGTTAATGTCAAAGTGGAGCTATACGATGGGTCGTACCATGATGTGGACTCATCCGAAGTCGCTTTTAAAATTGCGGGGTCTCGCGCACTGCATGAAGCGATTGAAAAAGCCAAGCCGGTTTTGCTTGAGCCGATCATGACCGTCAAGGTGATGGTTCCCGATGAGCAGATGGGCGACATCACCGGCGTTTTGAACACAAAGCGCGGACGGATCCTCGGCATGGGCCCGGAGGATGGTCTGCAGGTGATTACCGCCGATGTCCCGCAGATTGAAATGATGAAATTCTGTTCAGAGCTCCGGTCCATCACCAGCGGGCGAGGCTCGTTTGAAATGGAGTTTGCGCGCTACGATCCCGTGCCCGGCAACATCGCCCAGAAGGTGATTGCCGACGCGCAGAAAGAAAAAGAAGACCTGTAGATCTTCCAAGGGTTGGAAGGTTTTGCGCCCCGTTCTTCCAATCATTGGAAAAACGGGGCGGTCTTTTTCCGGACATTGGAACCGGCGTTTCCGTGTTTAAGGACTTGGCCCCGCCGGGGCACTATTTTTTCCACGCCTTGGAAAACGTGCCGGCCCTTGCGCCGCGAAGCGCCAAAATGCAACGAAGTTGCTTCCAAACATTGGCGCTTTTAGGCTAAAAGATCCCGTTGCTGATCATTTTCGGCTAAAAACCAATCTTTGTGAATTTGGAGGAGTTATGTCTGGTCATAGTAAATGGGCGAATATTAAGCACAAAAAAGGCAAGGCGGATGCGGCGCGCGGTAAGGCGTTTAGTTGTATCGCCAAAGAAATGACGGTGGCCGCGCGCTCGGGCGGCGGAGATCCTGCGGGCAACATCACGCTTCGCATGCTGATTGGTAAGGCCAAGGCGGTGAATATGCCCAACGACAATATTGATCGCGCGATTAAAAAAGGAACCGGCGAGCTCGAAGGCGGGCAGCTCGAAGAAATGGTTTACGAAGCTTACGCCTCCGGCGGCGTTCCATTGATTGTCGAGGCGCTGACCGACAATAAAAACCGCGCGGCCTCCGAGATTAAAAACGTGCTGACCAAAAATGGTGCCAGCCTGGCGCAGCAAGGCGCGGTTAGCCGTATGTTCCAGCGCAAGGGGCAGATTCTTATTTCAGCTGGCGCGGTGGATGAGGATGTCCTGATGGATTTGGTGCTCGAGGCCGGTGCCGAGGATATGAAACGCGATGGCGATGAGTTTGAAGTGCTGACGGCATTTGGTGATTACGCGGCCGTCGCTAATGCGATTTCGGAGGCGGGCATTGCGACCGTCTCCTCTGAGATCACAATGATCCCCGATCTTCCCACGGAGGTGAAGGATAAGGATCAGGCCGAGAAGCTGATGAAGCTCGTCGACTTGCTCGACGACCTCGACGACGTCCAGAACGTCTATCCCGGCTTTGAAATTGACGATGCGATTGTCGCGGACATGGAATGAGCAGCATCCGTATTCTTGGGGTGGACACTTCGCTGCGCTCGACCGGCGTGGCGGTGATCGAAGTGACCGGCCAGAAGATGCGAGCCTTGGCGTATGGGAATATTCACAACAAGCCAAGGGTCCTTCATTCAGAGTGTCTGGCGGCGATTCATCGTGAAATCGACGCGCTGATCGAAGAGTTTTCCCCTGAAGAAGTGGCTATTGAGGGTGCTTTTTTTGCGAAGAATGCCAAAACGGCGATGATTCTCGGGCAGGCGCGCGGCGCGGTGCTGGCCCTGAGCGCGTTGCGCGGTTTGCCGGTCTATGAATATTCCCCGCGCTCGGTGAAGCTGGCCGTGGTCGGCGTCGGTTCCGCCCAAAAAGGGCAGGTCGGGGCCATGGTCACCCGTCTGTTGGGACTGGCCGATCCGCCGCAGGAAGATGCCGCCGATGCGCTCGCCATCGCCATCTGCCATACCCATCAACGAGGGGCGCCGGAAGCCTTGCGTTCAAAAGCAATTTGATGATAGCGTCTGGACTCTCACACGAAGAAAATAAGGAGCAACACCTAATGGAACTTAAAGAAATCAAAAAAGTCGTCGAGTTGATGAAGGAAAATGATCTTTCAGAATTTTCACTGGAAGAAGAAAATTTCAAACTGCAGCTCAAGCGCGGCGGGAACCAGATCGCGCAATTTATGTCTGCTCCGCAACAAATGGTTGCTGCCCCTGCAGCCGTACCTGCCGCCGCACCTGCCGCCGCCCCCGCGGTCGCCGCGGATGATGGACTGATTGAAATCACCTCTCCGATGGTCGGCACCTTCTATCGTTCGCCGTCTCCGGATTCCGACATGTTTGCCGACGTCGGAACGGTCGTCAATAAGGACACCGTGGTTTGTATTGTGGAAGCCATGAAGGTAATGAATGAGATCAAGGCGGAGGTGAAGGGAACCATTAAGAGGATCCTGGTCGATAACGCCACACCGGTTCAGTTTGGTCAGCCGCTTTTCCTTGTTGATCCTGCCTAAGTAGAATCCGTTTCAGGAGATGTGATCCAGGATTTAACCAGAGGTTTTAGTTATGTTTGAGAAAATATTGATTGCCAATCGAGGCGAGATCGCTTTGCGGATCATTCGGGCCTGTAAGGAGATGGGGATTCGCTCGGTCGCGGTTTATTCCGAGGCGGATGCGGAGTCGCTTCATGTGCAGATGGCGGATGAAGCCATTTGTATCGGGCCCGCCAGCGCAACCGCCAGCTATTTAAAGATCTCCAATATCATCAGTGCCGCTGAAATCGCTGATGTGGATGCCATTCATCCCGGCTACGGCTTTCTGGCTGAAAACGCGCATTTCGCTGAAATCTGCGAGAGCTGTAACATCACCTTTATCGGTCCGAAGCCCGATTTGATCCGCAACATGGGCGACAAGGCCATTGCGCGTGATACGATGAAGGCCGCCGGCGTTCCGATTACCCCCGGATCCGACGGCATTCTTCCGACCAAGGAGGACGCGCTCGCACTGGCGCGCAAGATGGGATACCCCGTTTTGATCAAAGCGGTTGCCGGCGGTGGAGGCAAAGGGATGCGCGTGGCGCATAACGATATCAGCCTCGCGCAGGGTTTTATGATGGCCACCGCTGAAGCCGAGAGCGCCTTCGGAAACGGCGACTGCTTCATGGAAAAATATATTGAGTCTGCCCGTCACGTCGAAGTGCAGATCATCGGTGATAACTACGGCAACGTGGTGCATCTAGGCGAGCGCGACTGCAGTATCCAGCGCCGTCACCAGAAGCTGGTCGAAGAATCGCCCTGTCCTACGTTGACGGACGAGGAGCGTGACGAGCTGGGTGCCATCGCAGTGCGCGCCGGTAAAGCGGTGGGCTATAATAGCGCGGGAACCATTGAGTTTCTCTATGATGAAATCGCCAAGCAGTTCTACTTCATGGAAATGAACACCCGCATCCAGGTGGAGCACACCGTCAGCGAAGAGGTGACGGGAATCGACCTGATGAAGGAACAGATTCGCGTCGCGGCGGGCGAAAAACTTTCGTTCACGCAGGACGATGTTCAGGTTCGTTATCACGCGATTGAATTCCGGGTGAATGCTGAAGATCCCTATAACAACTTCACTCCGTCGCCCGGTAAGGTCGAAGCGGTGCATTTTCCCGGCGGCCCCGGCATCCGGATCGATTCGCACGTCTACAGCGGCTACACCATTTCGCCGTACTACGACAGCATGATTGCCAAGATCATCGCGCGCGGCGCAAACCGTGAAGAGGCGCTGAACCGTCTGCACCGTGCGTTGGAAGAGTTCACCATCAACGGCCCGCACACCAGCGTGCCGCTGGGCGAAGCCCTGCTGATGGATGAGCGGTTTCGCAGAGGGGAATACAACACCGCATTCCTCGAAAAATTTATGCACGACAATTTCGTTGTAGAACGCTAGAAGGAGAAACGGCCATGAGTGATAAAGAAAATGTTGGATCAGCCCTTCCGGGGCAGAATTATCCGGTTCCCGAAGCAAAATGTGATGATGCCGGCCTCGGCTCTGTGCGCATTCATAACAATGTGATTTCCGTCATTGCTCACGAAGCCTGCGATCGCGTTCCGGGCGTGGTGGAGCTTTCCGGCACGTTGGTGGACGGGCTTGCCGACATGATCGGTAAGCGTTCCCGTGACCGCGGTGTCCGCGTGGCGGTGGAATCAGAAAACACCATCGTGGTTGAACTGGCGGTGGTGCTTGAATACGGCGTGAACATTCCGAAAACCTGCGGAATGCTTCAGAATGAAGTCCGTGTTTCCATCGAAGAGATGACCGGTAAAAAAGTGCAGGCCGTGAATGTGTCTGTACAGGGCATCCGCCGTGTTTCGCAAGACTCCTCGGAGGGATAACAATGAAAAAACTACTACACGCTCTCACCGGGCTGCTGGTGGTTCTGCTCCCGCTGATCTGGGGCGGGCTGCTGATCTACGGCAACGCCTTCAACACAGAGTTTAGGGATTTTATCTTCAGTTCCATGCAGAACGCGCCGATCCTCGGCGTTTTGCTAGGTCTGCTTTTGGTTCTGATACTTTTGACCTATCTGGGGACATTCGGCGCATCTCGTCGGCCCAAGTTGCGACTCATCTCATTCGACTCCGAAGATGGCGCCGTTTCAATCAGCGTGAATGCGGTTTGCGACTTTATCCGCAAACTCGGCGACGAGTTTGGTGCGGTGATCAGCATGGATCCGAAAATCCGTTCCGAAAAAGACCTCATCAGTATCGATTTGGATGTGAAAGTCCAGACGGGTAGCCGTATCCCTGAACTTTCCCAGATGCTGCAAAATCGTGTGCGCGAAAGCATCCGCGACGGTCTCGGCATTGTGGAGGTCCGCGAAATCAAAGTACACATTCGTGAAATTGTCGGGGCACCGCCGCCGTCTCAGCTTGCGTAATCCTCATGAAGTCTTCCCGCGCCCCCGATCTGGTCATTGTCGGTTCTGTCGGCATTGACACGATAGAAACCCCTCGCGAAAAGCGTGTCGAAATCCTTGGCGGCTCCGTTAGCTACGCTTGCGCCGCCGCTTCGTTTTTCGTCCGCACCGGCTTGGTCGGCGTGGTCGGCACCGACTTCCCTGTTGAGCACCGCGCGCTGTGGGAGCGGCTTGGGATTAATTTGGACGGGTTGCAGACCGAAGAGGGAAAAACCTTCCGATGGTCGGGCGTGTACGAAGAAAACATGGACAATCGCCGGACGCTCCTGACCGAGCTCAATGTGTTCGAAAACTTTTCGCCTGAACTGCCGGAGGCTTATTGCGACGCCCCGTACCTCTTTCTTGGCAACATCGCGCCGGCCCTGCAACTCCATGTCTTAGAGCAAGTGCACTCCCCGAAGTTTGTCCTGATCGATACCATGGATCTATGGATCAACATTGCCCGCGACGAGCTCGTCCGCGTGGTCGGCAAATGCGATATGCTCACCCTCAACGAGTCCGAGGCCCGGCTCTTCACCGGGGCCGACTCGCTGGACGAAGCGGCCGAAATCCTGCTGGCGATGGGTCCGCGCTTCGTCCTGATCAAAAAAGGGGAGAGCGGCAGCATGCTCGTTTCTACAAAGGGCAGCTTTTCGATACCGGCCTACAAATTGGACGACTTTAAAGACCCGACCGGCGCGGGTGACACCTTTGCTGGCGGCCTGATGGGCGCGCTGGCGGAGTCCGGACAAATTGACGAAGCGGCGATCCGCCGTGCGATGGTCTACGGCAGCATCACCGCCGCCTTTGGCGTTGAGGAATTCAGCCTCGACCGCCTCGCCGCCCTCGACCGGGCTCAGATCGACGCCCGCGTTGAAGAATTCAAGACCGCGTCCGGCGGCGAATAGAGGAGCTGTTTCCGGGCTGTAATTTTCTTCCAAGCGTCCAGTCTTGGGAAAGACAACAAAACTGCATGTTTTCTAGCTAAAAGGCACAAAACCAGCCTGAGCGTTTAGAAAATTAACAGCGTCCGTCGGCAGAACCCCGCTCATAATACGGAATTCTTTGACAGGGGTTTTGTTTGTTGTTAAATTCCTGCAACACCGCAGGTTGCACAATTCAGAGGTCGTGGCGGTGTTAAACAGGAGAAACGATATGTCAGCATGGGCCGTTGTTTTAGCATGTGGTAAAGATTATGAAATCGGGCCGGGAATTGACGTGGCCTTTCTGACGATCGGCCCTCGGCCGGTTTTGGCGTATTCACTTCAGACCCTTCAACAGAACGATCTGGTTGACGGTATTATTCTGATCGTAAAAAAAGAACGGATTGATAATGCCCTGCAGGTGGTTCGTTCCTACGGACTTCGCAAGGTGAAGAGTATCGTGGCCGGAACGAGTCAGCGTATGGGTAATTTAAAAAAGGCCTATGAGCAACTGCCCGACGATGCAACCGTTATCATGATTCATGATGCCGCCCGGCCTTTTGTGGATGGCGATGTGGTTACGGAGGCCATCAAGGCCGGAAAACGGTACGGAGCGAGCGTGGCCGCCGTTCGGAGCCCGGAGGCTGTCAAGTTGGCCGAGAAGGGCCAGAAGGTCACCCGGTCACTTGATCGCAACACCATCTGGTTGGCGCAGAGTCCGCAGGTTTTTAAGCGGGAGGTGTTTGAGAAAATCCTCAAGAGTTCTGCCAAAATGGGGGACGATGAATCCGCTCTGCTCGAAAAAAGTCGACAGGAGATTCATCTGGTGGTTTCCGGCGCGAATAACATGAAGATTCGCACCGTGAAAGATATTGAGACGGCGGGCGCGCTGGCCGGGCTTTAATAAAGCACGCCAAAGGCGTTAAACTCTCCGCTCGCAGGCGAGCGGCGCACGAGTTCGTTCGTGATGTACCGGTTGAGTTGCGAGTTCCGGATCGCCTGCAACAGAGCCATCAGCTGATCTTCTTCGCCCTCGGCCACCATCGACACGCTCCCGTCAAATTCATTCTTCACCCAGCCCGTCACATCCAAATCCCGCGCCAGCCGGATCGCGGTAAACCGGAACCCGACGCCCTGCACCCGGCCTTCGTATCGAACTGTAATCCGTTGAGATTTCATGGTGTAAAATGCAAACGGATCAGATGCGGCTCGTTGCCGGCACCTGATCCGTCTTGTGATCCATGCGAGTCAGACTATTAGCAAGGAACAACGTTCTTTGCGCACGGGCCTTTTTGGCCTTGTCCTTCTTCGAAGGTGACTTTCTGGCCTTCAGCCAGCTCGGCACGTCCAGAGGTCTTAACCTCGGAATGATGCACGAACAAATCTGTTCCTCCCTCGTCGGGAGTAATAAAACCAAAACCTTTTTCTGTATTAAACCACTTCACTGTACCTTTGCTCATATCCGCTTCTCCTTGTTACGTTGACACACATTCTGTCCCGTCCGGCTTCTTTTTATGCCGATCTGGGTGAACCATCCGGCGGGAGCTCGTTCTGAGTGCCTGCTTTCCGTTGCTTCTTTTCTTCCTTTTTTCGCTTTTTCGCGAGCTCTTTCTGTCGTTTTTCGAACGAATAGTTCGGCTTGGCCATGTGCACTCCTCTTAATTAATTGGAGTTTTATACCATGGTTGAGCAACCACTCCTCACAAAAAGCGTCCTTATTCACTAAAATCGGGGGCGGACAGTTCGGTTTCTCCAATGATTGGAATCTGCCGGAGGCAGCCCGAATCGTTGGAAACCTGTTGAAGCTCCGCGCTGTTAGAGATCGAAATAATACGACTGCGGGTGGTGGGTGATCAGCGCGAAGGTCGAAACCTCCGGGTCGGCCATAAAGAGCTCGGTCACGTTTAGGCCGATGCGGTCGGTATCAAGCAGGTCGCAGCAGACTTTATTCATTTCCAGATCGGGACAGAGCGCATAGCCGAAGCCGAAGCGGCTTTGGTCTAGCTTGTTTTTCCAAATCTCGGAAAGGGTCAGGTCGCCCTCGGTCGACCCCCACAGTTCGCGGATCTGCTTGTGGGTATATTCTGCCAGCGCCTCGGCCGTCATCACCGCCAGCCCGTGGAAGAGCAGGTAATCATGGTACCGGTCGGCGTCGCGCAGTTCGTGCTCCTTGTCCACCACCTTCTTTCCGAGCGTGACGGCCATCAGTGCGCAAACATCGTTGTCCGTCCGGAAAAAGTCGGCCAGGCAGTGTCCTCCCTTTTTTTCCTGCCGCGGGAAGGGCATCGGAATTTCTTCGCCGTTTGCAGGGTTTTTCAGATAGAGGGTATCGCCTTCGGAATGACAGTTGAAAAAGCCGCGAATCGTTTTCGGCTGAAACACCTCTTGGGCGAGAAGCTTCATCTCTTCGAGTTTCGGATAGACCTCGTCCGCGAGCAGTTTTTGGTATTCCTCAGTGGAGAGTTTGCCCTGTTTGTAGCCCCACGAGCCTTTGATCATTCCATCGAGATCCAGATAGTGCCAGATGTCGTCGAGCGGAATATCTTTTGTGATCCAGGTGCCGATCTCCAGATCTGGAACCGGGACATTGCGCTCAATCGGCTCCGCCGGCTCTTCGTCTTCCGTCGGACGGACTTCACACTCGAGCCCGTCACGCGTCGGCGCGATAGCTTCAGGCAGTTTGCCGGTGTCCTTGAGCGTCTGCATCGCGGCCAGCCCGGCAAAGGCGTCCTTACAATAGAGTACGCCGCTGGAATAGTGCGGGCGGCAGGCCAGATCGACGAACTCCTCCGACAACGCGGCCCCGCCGAGCAGCACCGGAGTCTTAAACCCGGCGTGTTCGAGAATCTTCAGGTTTTCGGCCATCACGGCGGTGGATTTCACCAGTAGGCCGCTCATGCCGAGCGCGGTGGCGTTATGTTCCTTCACCGCCTCCATCATTTTTTCGATGGGAGCCTTGATGCCGATATCGACCACATCGAAACCGTTGTTGGATAAAATGATGCCGACAAGATTTTTGCCGATGTCGTGCACGTCGCCCGCGACCGTTCCGATCACGAAAAGCGGAACTTTGTCGACCGCTTCGCTCTTCTTCATGAACGGCTTGATCATGTCGACCGCTTTTTTCATTACCTCAGCCGATTTCAGCACGAAGGGCAGTTGCATCGTTCCGTCGTTGAAGAGGCGCCCGACCTCTTTCATCGCCGGCAAAAGAATCGTGTTGAGAATATCCTCGGCGCTCAGTTCCTTGAGCAGGTCGGGAATCGCGGGGGTCAGCCACGGTGATTTTCCGCGCACGATTGCGTCGGTCAGCACCACGTCGGCCGGCCGGGCGATCATCTCGGCCTCGGGCTCCTCTTTGATGGTCTCAAACAGGTTGATGTAGTTTTCGAGCGGGTCGCCGTTGGCCCGGTCATTGGCCAGCAGCGCCTCGGCACCTTGGCGCAGAGTTTCAGGGATTTCATTCAGCGGGACAATCGCGGCGACATTGATGATGCACGCATCCATGCCGGCCTGTACCGCCTGATGCAGGAAAACCGCATTGATAATTTTGCGCAGGGCGGGTTTGAGACCGAATGAAATATTGGAGAGCCCCAGCACTGTTCGGACGCCCGGCAGCCCGGCTTTGATGCGGCGAATGGCTTCCAGAGTTTGGAAAGCCGCGTCGCGCAGGGTTTCGTCGCCGCTGCAAATCGTAAAGGTGAGCGGGTCGATGAAAAGTTCTTCGGCTTTCAGGCCGCGCTCTTCGCAAAACTCGACCAGGCGCTTGGCGACGGTGAATTTTTCGTCGGCGTTCATCGCCATCCCTTTTTCGTCGATGGTCAGCGCGACCATCGCCGCGCCGTAGCGTCGCGCCATCGGGACAACCCGCTCTGCGCGCGAGCCGCCGTCTTCAAAATTGATCGAATTGACCAGCGCCCGCCCGCCGTAGCGTTTTAGCGCGTCTTCAATGACGTCGGCTGAGGTGGAGTCGATCATCATGGGGGCGAGGCATTCGCGGGCCATGCGCGGGACGAGAACGGCGATGTCCTTCTGCTCGTCGCGCCCGGCGTAGCCGCAGCTCAGGTCGAGCACGTGCGCACCGGTCTCTTCCTGCTCGGTCAGGATATGGAAGGCGTTTTCGTAGTCATTTGCCAGCAGGGTGTCGCGGAACTTTTTCGAACCGGTTGCGTTGGCGCGCTCGCCGATGTAAAGCGGCGCAGGCACCTGCGTCAGGTCGACGGCCGAGAAAAGGCTCGCGCACTGTTGCGGCGCGTTTGCCGACTCGCGAAGTTTCCAACCTTTGGAAACTTTTTTCCAAAGCTTGGATGGCGGGGCCTTGCGGCGCGCGCGCTTTTGGCCTATAGAT
>JAEIOF010000033.1 GCA_016342445.1 Verrucomicrobiota bacterium
CTTTCTCGGCATCCTCGCTCTGCAAAAACAACAGCTGCGCGATGACAAGATTGCTCACGTCATCGTTGATTTCTGTACCGAGAAAGATGATCCGCTCCTTGAGCAGGCGGGAATAGATGTCATACGACCGCTCGCCGCGGCCCGTCTGTTCGATAACCATGGGTATAAGCATTTGTGCTCTTTCGTTCATAAGAAACTCCGTTTTTTGTTATTGGTTATTCGCTGTCCGGGCGGAATTGATCTCTCCCCAACAACAAATAACCTATAACTGATGACCTACTTTACCTTGGCACTTTCGAGCAAAAACTCAACCGCTTTACCGAAGCGAATCTGGTCGGCCACATCCTCGAGGTGACCCTCTTTTTCAAGCTCCTTGCGGTACTCTGTGGCATCCTTGCCCTGCTGAACCGCCATGCGGGCGATTTCCTCGGAAACATCCTGCTCCTCGGCCTTCACCCCTTCGGCATCGGCGATTTCAAGGATGATGTAGCGCAGCTTGACCTGCTCTTCGGCTTTCACCTTTGCTTCTGCCATCATGTCTTCAGTCTGGGCGGCAATCTGCTCCTTGCCCATGCCCTGCATCATGCGTTGGCGAGCCATCTCGTACATCACGTTACGAGCCTGTTGCTGCACGGCGCTTTCCGGCACCTCAATTTTGGTTTTCTTCAGCAAAAATTCACAAACCTCGTCTTCCTGACGCCGTTTTTCTTTACTTTCCGCCGCATCTTCAAGGTGCTGGCGGACGTTGGTGCGAAGCTCCTCTTCGGATTCCACACGCAGCTGTTTAAGGAATTCCTCATCAAACTCCGGCAACTTGCTTTCGCGCATTCCGGTCACTTCCACCTTGAACTCGGCCTTCTGACCGGCGAGTTCCTTCACAATGAACTCAGCGGGGAATTTAACCGTGACATCCTTCTTGTCGCCGATGGACGCGCCGATCAGCGCTTTGCCCATGCCGGGCAGGAACGACTCTTCGTCGCAGGTGATCCAATAGCCTTTACCCTTGCCCATACCGCGGGCTGCCGGAACCTTCTCCTCAAGCGGCTGACCGCCGATGGTCGACTCGTAGGAAACTTGAACCATGTCTTTCGCCTTCGCGGGGCGGCCTTCGATATCGTCAAACGTCGCGTGCTGACGGCGAATGCTGTCGATGGTTTCATCGACCTGTTTTTGCGTCACATCAGTCTTTTCAGCCTTAATCGCGATACCGTGATATTTCGGCAGCTTGAATTCCGGAACCACATCGAGGGTCACTTCAAATTTCAGGGCTTGGCCCGCTTCCAGCTCCGGCTCGCCCACGTCGACGACAGAAACCACCTTCACACCCTCTTGCTCGATCGCTTCATGGTAATATTTAGGCACCAGGCGATCCTTGAGATCTGACAGCATGTCCTTGGCGAACTTCTTTTCCACCAAGGCCTTAGGGGCATGGCCCTTGCGGAAACCCGGCAATGCGACGCCCTTGGCGTAGTAGGCCAAAAGCTGGGCGCGTTCTTCCGCCACCACATCGGCGGGAACTTCCACCTTCATCGTTTTGCGGCAGGCGCTGACTGTTTTAAGCGAAACCTTCATAAAATTCTCCTGTTCGGTTCGAAATTAGAAACGGCAGACCATACGGCAGCCCCTCCTAGAGGTCAATTTTGTTTCGTAACAAGTAATGCAACGGTTTGGGGTTGATTCATCCCCCGAAAATCTATTTCCTAATCCTCCTTGCACACTTTTTAACGAAAAACCTCCTATGAACGATAAAGCCAAAATCATCTACACCCTCACCGACGAAGCGCCGGCCCTCGCCACCTATTCCCTGCTTCCGATCATCTCCGCCTTCACCGCCGCCGCCGGCGTGGCAGTTGAACCCCGCGATATCTCCATCGCAAGCCGCATCCTCGCCGCCTTCCCCGATTCTCTGACCGAGAAGCAACGCGTCTCCGACGCCCTCGCCGAACTGGGCGAGCTCGCGAAGGCTCCCGACGCCAACATTATCAAACTTCCGAACATTTCCGCCTCGGTTCCGCAGATGCATGCGGCCATTAAAGAACTCCAGTCCAAAGGCTTCGCCCTGCCCGACTATCCCGAAGTCGCAACGACCGCCGCAGAAAAGGATGCCAAGGCCCGCTACAACAAAATCAAGGGCAGCGCCGTCAATCCGGTACTGCGCGAAGGCAACTCCGACCGCCGCGCCGCCGCCGCGGTCAAGCAGTACGCCAAACACCACCCGCACCGCATGGGGGCATGGTCCGCCGACTCCAAATCGGTCGTCTCCAGCATGTCCGGCGGTGACTTCTATGGAAACGAAAAATCCGTGACGGTTCCTCAGGAAACTGTCGCGCGAATTGAGCTTATCGCTGACGATGGCAACGCAATTGTTCTGAAAGACAACCTGAAACTCAAAGCGGGTGAAATTCTCGACGGCACCTTCATGAGCGCCGCCGCCCTCAACCGGTTTCTCGAGGAACAGATCGCCGCGACCCAAGAAGCGGGCACCCTCTTCTCGCTCCACATGAAGGCCACCATGATGAAGGTCTCCGACCCGATCATCTTCGGCCACGCCGTAACCGTCTTCTTCAAAGAGGTCTTCGACAAGCACGAGGATCTTATCGCCGAACTCGGCGTCGACGTGAAAAACGGCTTCGGCGACCTCGTCGCCAAAATCAAAACGCTTCCGGCCGAAAAGCAGGCTGAGATCAACGCCGACATTGCCGCCGTCTACGCCAACAACCCCGACATCGCCATGGTCGACTCCGACAAAGGCATCACCAACCTGCACGTCCCGAGCGATGTCATCGTCGATGCCTCCATGCCCGCCGCCATCCGCGCCTCCGGCCAGATGTGGAACAAAGACGGGAAACAGCAGGACACCAACTTTATCATTCCCGACCGCTGCTACGCCGGCGTCTATGCCGAAACCGTTAATTTCTGCAAAGCCCACGGCGCATTCGATCCCCGCACCATGGGCACCGTCCCGAACGTCGGACTCATGGCGCAGAAAGCCGAAGAGTACGGCTCGCACGACAAAACCTTCGAAATTCCAATGTCTGGAACCGTTCGCGTCACCGACGGCTCCGGCAACGTGCTGTTTGAACACACCGTTGAAAAAGGCGATATCTGGCGCGCCTGCCAGGCCAAAGACGCCCCCATCCGCGACTGGGTCAAACTGGCCGTCACCCGCGCCCGCGCCACCGGCACCCCCGCCATCTTCTGGCTCGACGAACACCGCGCTCACGACGCGCAACTGATCGAAAAGGTGAACACCTATCTGCAGGATCACGACACCGAAGGCCTCGACATCCAAATCATGGCGCCCAAAGCGGCAACCCGCCTCACACTCGAACGGGCCAAAGCCGGCAAGGATACCATCTCGGTGACCGGCAACGTCCTGCGCGACTACCTGACCGATCTCTTCCCGATTCTCGAGCTCGGCACCAGCGCCAAAATGCTCTCGATCGTTCCGCTGATGAACGGCGGCGGCCTCTTCGAAACCGGCGCGGGCGGTTCCGCCCCGAAACACGTTCAGCAGTTCGAAAAAGAAAACCACCTGCGCTGGGATTCGCTCGGCGAATTCCTCGCGCTCGGCGTATCGCTCGAACACCTCGCAAACGTCTTTAAAAACGACAAAGCGCAGGTGCTGGCCGACACGCTCGACACCGCCATCTCCAAATTCCTTGAAGAGAACAAATCGCCGTCGCGCAAATGCGGCGAGCTCGACAACCGCGGAAGCCACTTCTACCTCGCGCTCTACTGGGCCGAAGCCCTCGCCGCGCAGAATAACGATGAAGAGATGAAAGCGCGCTTCGCGCCGCTCGCCCAAACACTTGCCGCGAACGAAGCATCGATCGTCAAAGAGCTGATCGACTGCCAGGGCGTTCCGATGAACATCGGCGGTTACTACCGCCCCGACGAAACCCTCGCCTTCGAAGCCATGCGCCCAAGCAAAACCTTCAACGCGGCTCTCGCCGCGTTGTAAGTCGCAGGTCGAAAGCCGGAAAGCCAAAAGTCGGGATCGTTGTTTTCCAATAGTTGGATCATTTCACAGCAAACGTTCCGAACATTGGAAACACCCATTCACCGTAGAACCTATTTTCCGTGTATTTGGCGTTCTCCTTGGTTATAACATTCTCCCATGGTTCAAAAAGCGGTAGAAAAATCGGGGATGCGGCTGGATGCGTGGCTGGCGGAAGAACAACCGGAGCACTCGCGCGCGCGCTGGCAGGCCTTGATTGTCGACGGCGATGTCACCGTCAACGGTGAGTCCGTTAAGCGGAACCGCAAACTGCAGGCGGGCGACCGCGTGGAATGGGCCATTCCCGAGCCGGTCTCGACCAATACCCTGCCAGAGGACATCCCGCTCAGCATCCTCTACGAAGATTCGCACATGATTGTGATCAACAAACCCGCCGGGCTGGTTGTGCATCCGGCGGCCGGCAACGAGGACGGGACCCTGGTCAACGCCCTGCTCTACCACTGCAAAGACCTCGCGGGCATCGGCGGGGAAAAACGCCCCGGCATTGTCCATCGGCTCGACAAAGACACTAGCGGCGTGATGGTGATCGCCAAAACCGAACAGGCTCTAAATGAACTGGCGCGGCAGTTCAAGGAACGTGAAACAGAAAAAGAATATCTGGCGATTGTGCGCGGTGTTCCGACTCCTCCCCGCGGGCGCATCGCGACGACCATCGGGCGCCATCCAATCCACCGCAAAAAGATGGCAGTGAACGTTCGAAGCGGCCGTCATGCGGTTTCATATTATGACGTGGCCGAGGCATTCAACAACGCTGCGATGCTTCGCGTCCGGATTGAAACGGGACGAACCCATCAGATCCGCGTCCACATGGCGCACCTCAAGCATCCGATTATCGGCGACAAACTCTACGGGCGTTCCCAGCCGGGCCCGGCTCGGGCCGACCGACAGATGCTTCATGCTGCGAGACTTTCACTTAGCCACCCGGACACGGGGGAGCGGTTGAAATTTCAGGCCCCGCTGCCGAAAGATATGGAAGAGCTTCTAACGAAGCTCCGCGGGGCGCAAACGTCTTGACCCTCTCCGATAAACAGCCGAAGATTCGAGCCGCATGCTGAATCGACTGACAAAAAAGCTCAACTATTTCATCGGGCCGATCGCCATTTTCGGCTTCGCCCTGCTGCTGCTTGAACACAGCGTTTTCCTGAAAGATCACCCCGACCTGATCCGCCGAATGAACCTCTCGATGCTCGGTTTGTTCGCCATCGACGTCCTGCTCAACTGGCTGGCCAGCAAAAAGGACCGGGCCTATTTCCGCGCGCACTGGTTCGACCTCGTGGTTTTCGTCCCGCTGGTTCAGTTTTTCTACGCCCCGGGCGACAGCACCCTTTCGGTGATCCTGCGGCAAACCGCCATCGTAGCGATGCTTCTCTCGCGGACGCGGCGGGTGAAAAACTTCATCACACTGTTCAGTCTGAAGCCCGCTCAGCTCATGCTGATGAGCTTTATCGGCGTCATTGTGTTCGGCACGGTGCTTTTAATGCTCCCCGCCGCCACGGTCCCGGGCGAAGAAACCGGCCTGATCAATGCTTTTTTCACGGCGACCTCGGCGACCTGCGTGACCGGGCTGATTGTCTATGACACCGCCACCCACTTCACCTTCTTCGGACAACTGGTGATCCTCGCGCTGATTCAGGTCGGCGGACTCGGCATCATGACCTTCTCCGTCTCGCTCGCCCTGCTGATGCGCCGCGGCGTCTCGATGAAGGACCAGAGCATTATGCAAGACGTGCTCGATCAGGACACCCTTCAGAGCGTCAAGCGGCTGGTCGGTTTTATCGTGGCGATGACCTTTATCCTGGAGGCCGCCGGCGGCGCGGTGCTGTTTCACACCTGGAAGCCGATTTTTCACGGAACGCTCGAAACGGCCTGGCATGCCGTCTTCCACTCGATCTCCGCCTTTTGCAACGCGGGCTTTTCCACCTTCAGCAACAGCCTGACGGGCTTCTCGCAGGATGTGCCGACCAACCTGACCATCGGCTGCCTGATTGTGCTCGGCGGGATCGGATTTGTGGTGATCGGCGACTTTTATCAGGCCATCCGCAACCGCCTCTTCCGCAAGCAAAAGAAGCACTACAAATTCCGCATTCAAAGCCGCCTCGCCCTGGGCTGGACCGGCGGACTGATTCTTTTCGGCACGGGCATGATCTATCTCGTTGAACAGAACCGCCTGTTGGACGGACTGAGAACCGACCACGCCCTGCTCATCTCGCTGTTCCAGTCCATCTCCACGCGCACCGCCGGCTTCAACTCCTGCGCCATCGGCGCACTGCAGCCCGCAACACTCTTTCTTTTTATCGTGCTGATGTTCATCGGGGCCTGCCCCGGCGGAACCGGCGGCGGGATCAAAACCACCACCCCCGCCGTCCTCTGGGCCGTCATCCGCGCGGGCTTCCGCCGCCGTGGTGAAACCGAACTCTACCAGCGCACCATTCCGGTGGAGGTCATTCAAAAAGCCGTGATGGTGCTCTGCTCCTCCCTATTGCTCGTCTGCGGTGCCGTCGGCCTGATGGCCTTCTTTGAGCCGGACAAAAACTTCATGGATATATTTTTTGAAACGGTGAGCGCGTTCGGAACGGTCGGGCTTTCCACCGGCATCACCGGCTCCCTTTCCGAAGCCGGACGGGTGCTCATCACCCTGCTGATGTTTGTCGGACGCCTCGGCCCGCTCACCATCGGCTTCGCCTTTATGTTGCGGCAGCGCCAGCCGGCAAAATACAGCTATTCCGAAGAACGGATTATGATAGGCTAACCGGACAGGAGAAGAATCATGCGTACAATTGCAGTCATTGGACTCGGCGGCTTCGGAAGCTCCGTTGCCCGCGAATTAACCGAAAAAGGCGTGCAGGTGCTCGCCATCGACCGCGACCGCGCGCAAGTGGATGCCATCAAAGACTCCGTCACCCACGCCGCAGCGCTCAACTCGACCGACGAAGAGGCGTTGCGCGCCGTCGACATTCAAAGCGTCGATGTCGCCGTCGTTTGTATTGGCAAAGATATTGAAGCCAACCTGCTGACCACCATCCTTCTGAAAAAGATGGGGGTCCACCGCATCTGGACCCGCGCGCTCAGCCCGCTCCAACAGGAAATCCTGAAAATGCTCGAAGTCGACAACATCATCAACCTTGAAAAGGAGATGGGTAGCATCGTCGCCACCAGCCTCGCCTCGACCAATATCACCCGCCACATCCCGCTGGCCAAAGGACACAGCATTGTCGAAGTGCAGGTGCCGGCGGAATTTGTCGGCAAAACCCTGCGCGCGCTCGACCCGCGAAACAAATTCAACATCAATATTGTCGCCGTCAAAAAAATGGTTCCCGGCATTAACGATCAAGGGGAGCGCATCACAGAGGAATCCATTGAAGACGTTCCGAAACCCGACGATATACTCGAAGAAACCGACCGCCTCCTGATTGTCGGAAGCGATAAAAACGTGGAAAAATTTGCCAACCGGTAACCGTGTATGACCCCGAATCTTCTTAAAACACTCTGGTTTCTGATGCCGGCCTGCTGGCTTTTCACCGGGCTCATCGTCTGGCCGGAAATCAACTCGGCAACCCGCGCAAGTGTCTCGGCTCTGCTTGCGCTGAGCCTGCTCTGCTGGGGACACCTCACCCTGCGCGCCTTCGGCTTCCGCAAGCGAATGTTCCTTTTTCTGCGCCGGCTTCTCGCCGGCGATTACGAAACCGGCATCAAAACCCGCAAGCGGTTCACCGACGAAATCTCGCATCTTGAAGCCCTTGGCAATCAGGTCGCCGAACGGTTGCGCGTCTACGACCGTCTGCGCGCCGACCGGGTCTCCATCCACGCGCGGGTGCTCGATCTGCTTCTCATCCAATCGAAGGACGGGCTGATCACCGCCAATGTGGAAAAAGAAATTTTCCTCCTCAATCCCGTTGCGCAGAAAATGCTCGGCGTAAACCGCAAGAGCTTCTCATTTGAATCCGTCCTCAAACCCAAGGTCAACGAGTCCTTCAACAAGCTCTTCCAGCACGCCGTCACCGGTCGCAAAATCAACACCGAGGGCACCTGCCTTTTACAACTGCCCGGGATGGGCGCGCCGATCCAACTGGCCTTTCTTATCATGCCGCTGCGCGACCGCGATGAAAACGTCCGCTTTGCTGTGCTGTCCATTGAATCCCCCGACACGAAATAATCCCATGAGCCAGCACGACCCCTTCATCGACCAACTGCAGGACTTCCTCGAATACAAAAAAGAGGAAGGGTTCCAAACCTTGGAAATTTCTCCGGAAACGCTCACCGCCCTGAGACCTGCGCCCGTCGCAAAACACGCTCCCGCCCCGAAAGTCCCCGCGGCGGCCCGTCCGTCCGCGCGCCCCGCGCCCCCCGCCGCAACGCCTGCCCCGGCGAAAAGCACGGTGAACGTGACCGGGAAAACACTCGACGAAATCGCCGGACAGATCCGCACCTGCAGCGCCTGCCCCCTGAACGCCTCGCGCAAAAACACCGTTCCCGGCGAAGGCAACCCGAACCGGCCGGACATCCTCTTCATCGGCGACGCCCCCGGCCCGAAAGAAGATGCGGAGGGCCGCTTTTTTGTCAGTGAAGCGGGCCAGCTGCTCGACAAGATGATCATCGCGATGGGCTACACGCGCGCGGATGTCTTCATCACCAACATCGTCAAATGCCGCCCGCCGGAAAACCGGGTTCCGCTGACGGAAGAGATGATCGCCTGCACGCCCTACCTGAAAGCGCAGATCGCGCTCATCCAGCCGAAGATCATCGTCGCGCTCGGCAAAACCGCTGTCGAAGGACTGCTCGACGAAAAGGTCGCCATCACCCGCCTGCGCGGAACGTGGAAAACCTACGAAGGGATCGACCTGATGCCCACCTTTCACCCCGGCTACCTGCTGAAAGTTCCGGCCAAAAAGCGCGAAGTCTGGGCCGACCTGCAGGCCGTCCTCGCCAAACTCGGCAAAGAACCTCCCGCGAAAAAATAGCCTGTTCCGAGGTCTCGAAGGGCTTCCAATGCCTGGAAAAACTCCGTCCGTTTTTTCCAAGCATTGGAAAAACTAGCAGACGCCCAGCGGCGGGCGGACGTGCGGAGGATAGCCGGGCAGAATTTCTGATAGTGCCTGTTTGATTTTGGCGATGGCAAAGGGGCCGTTCGCCCGCTTATTTACCGCATCCACCGCCGCCTGAAGATCCGGCGTCTGCTCCCGTTCCATGCGAAGGTAAGGTTCCGGATCGATATTGGCCGACGCACTGACAAACCCTTTCGCACCCGCCGCACAGGCCGCAGAAATTTTCTGATCGCCTCCCACGAAGTACCGCGGCGTCGCCGGAATCAGCGACAGATCGGCGGAGGAATCTTTCATCCCGTAATGCGGCACCTGTTTCAGGATTCCCGGAGTCAGCGGATTGCCGGTATGCTTTGGAAAGTTGTAAAGGATCAGCGGAAGCATGGTCGACCCCGCCAGCTCGTTGAACCAGCGGACCAGTCCATCGGCGGGTGCGCCGGAAAAATAAAACGGCGGCAGCGAGGCCAGAAAATCCGCGCCGATCTCTTCGGCGGCATGCGCACTTTCCAAACATTGGAAAAGCACCGGACTGCCGGCATGGGCAATCAGCAAGCCGTCCCAGTTCTCACGCGCCACCTCAAGCAACTGAAGCTGCTCGGCAGGTGTCAGCGAGAAAAACTCGCCGGTCGTCCCGTTCACCAACAAATTGCGCACGCCGCATTCCGCCAGCCAATCGAGATGGGAAAGAAACGCGCCGAGATCAATTGCACCGCTCTTTGCAAACGGCGTTGGAGCCGGAACCACGAGACCATTCAATTCAAAACCTGTTTCTTTCATGTACCGGAATGCTAGACTCTCCACCCGAATGACGAAACAGGAATCTTCAATTGAGTGCCCGCTTTGCGCGAACTGTGCAACGGAGTCCTTTTCCATCGACCGGAAGAGGAAGTTTTTCAAATGCCGGCAATGCGATCTGGTTTTTATTCCGCCGCAGTTTCATCTTTCCCCCGAAGCGGAAAAGGATCGCTACGACCATCATCAAAACGACCCCGCCGATCCCAACTATCGGAAGTTCCTCAGCCGCCTTTTCCAACCCTTGGAAAAAAAGCTGACACCCGGCGCATACGGACTGGATTTCGGTTGTGGCCCCGGCCCGACCCTGTCGCTAATGTTTAAAGAGGCAGGTTACGACTGCGCCATCTATGACCTGCACTATGCCGACGACCCCTCCGTCTTCGAAAAGAAATACGACTTTCTCACCTGCTCGGAAACCATGGAGCATCTCTACCGGCCGCGCGAAGAGTTTGAGCGGTTCCTAAAGCTGGTGAGGCCCGGCGGCTGGATCGGCATTATGACCCAACTGCGCGATTCAGCCCCGGATTTTGACAAGTGGTTCTATAAGGACGACGAAACCCACGTCTGTTTCTTCTCAAAGAAAAGTTTCCAAACACTGGAAAAAACCTATGGCTTGCACGTCGAATTCTTCTCCAACGGCGTTGTTCTCTTCCAAACGGCTACGTAGCGGCTCATCGTTTCACAACGGCATACACAGGCCGGACGTTCCAAGCCACCGGAGCTTTTACAGCCATTGGAAAAATAAAAGCCCGCTTTTCCAATCCTTGGAAAAACGGGCCGTCAGCAACCTTTACGGCGCGGGGTTACTTTCCCTTTTTGATCGGGATCACCATCATGAACATATTGCGTCCCTGCAGACGCGGAGCTTGTTCGACGGTTGCCACGGTTGCCAAGTCGGTGACAATACGCTTCATCAGCTCGAAGCCAAGTTCGCGATGCGCATTCTCGCGGCCGCGGAACATCAGGGAGATTTTCACCCGGTTGCCTTCTTCCAGAAATTCCCGAGCGTGGCGCAATTTGGTGTCGTAGTCGTGGTCGCCCACGTTGACGTGAAACTTCACCTCTTTGAGCTTAACGATGACCTGCCGTTTCTTCTGCTCTTTTTTCTTTTTGTCCTGCTCATACTTGAACTTGCCATGATCCATGATCCGGCAAATCGGCGGTTTGGCTGTGGCGCCGATTTCGACCAGGTCGAGGCCGGTTTCATGAGCCCGCATGAGAGCCTGGCGAGTGGGGATGATTCCCATCTGCTCTCCGTTTTCGTCGATACAACGGATTTCAGGCACTCGGATCTGGTTGTTCATTCTGGGGCCCATCACTCGTTGCGGACGGCCCTTATAATTCGGATTAGCGATAACGTCTCCCTGGTTCCTTGTTTAATTACGCCTTAGTTTGCACGGCGTTTTTAATTTTTTCAATAAAATCAATCAATGTCATGTCTTCCTGCGCGCCGGTGCGATCGCGAACGGCCAGCATCCCCGATTCAATTTCTTTGGCCCCGAGCACGAGCATATACGGCACTTTATCCATTTGCGCGTTGCGGATTTTCGCGCCGATTTTCCCGGACTTATGGTCGACCGTCACGCGGATGTCTTCTTTGCGAAGTTGCACGGCGATGTCGTCAGCAGCATCCAGCTGATCTTCGCTGAGCGGAAGCACACGCACCTGCTCGGGGGCGAGCCATGCGGGGAATGCACCGCCATAGTGCTCCACCAGAATGCCGAAGAAGCGTTCAATACTGCCGAAGAGCGCGCGGTGCACCATGTAGGGGCGATGCTTTTCGCCGTCTTCGCCGATATAGCTGAGGTCGAAGCGCTCGGGCAGGTTGAAATCGAATTGGATGGTGCTCATCTGCCACTCGCGACCGATAGCGTCTTTGATCTTAAGGTCGATCTTCGGGCCATAGAACGCGCCGCCGCCTTCGTCCACTTCATAGGGAATCCCCTCCGCCTCGAGTGCGGATTTGAGTGAGACGATGGCCTGATCCCAGCGATCCTGCTCTCCAACAGCCTTTTCGGGGCGGGTTGAGAGATAGGCGGTGATTTTTTCGAAGCCGAAGGTTTTCCAAATGGTGTTCGAAAAACGGATGACTTCCTTCACTTCGTTTTCGATCTGCGCCGGGGTGCAGAAGATGTGCGCATCGTCCTGCGTGAAACCGCGCACACGCAGCAATCCGTGAAGCACGCCCGCTTTTTCGTAGCGATAAACCGTGCCGAGCTCCGCCCAGCGAAGCGGCAGATCGCGGTAGGAGCGCAGTCCGGATTTGTAAATGTTGATGTGGAACGGGCAGTTCATCGGACGGACGTAGTAATCCGACTTGTCGATTTCCATCGGCGCATACATGCCCTCGGCATAGAAGTTGAGGTGACCCGAGGTTTCCCACAGGTTGGCTTTGCCGACGTGCGGGGTGTAGAGAATTTCATAGCCGTTGCGAAAGTGCTCCTGACGCCAGAACTCTTCGATGATGGAGCGGATGCGTGCGCCCTTGGGATGCCAGTGAATCAGGCCGGGGCCGACTTCATTGTGGATGCTGAACAGATCGAGCTCGGTTCCGAGCTTGCGGTGGTCGCGCTTTTTAGCCTCTTCGAGCTGTTTGAGATAAAGGCCGAGCTGTTTGTCGTTAGTAAACGCGGTTCCATTAATGCGCTGAAGCATCGGGTTGGTCTCTTTTCCCCTATAGTAGGAACCCGCCACGCTCAGCAACTGGAAGGCGCGGATCTGCCCCGTGCTCTCGAGGTGCGGGCCGCGGCAGAGATCAAAAAAGTCGCCGCATTGATAAAAGGTGATGACGTCGCCTTCGGGAATATCGGCCAGGCGTTCCAGTTTGTATTTCTGCCCGACGAGCATGCTTTCAGCTTCGGCACGGCTGACTTCAAGGCGTTCGAAGGGAAGATCCTCTTTGACGATCGCCTTCATTTCCTTTTCGATTTTATGGAAATCGTCCGGGGTGATGCGGTCGGTCAGGTCAAAATCGTAGTAAAAGCCGTCATCGGTCGAGGGGCCGATATCGAGATGTACATCGTTATACAGGCGGCAAACAGCGGCGGCCATTACATGGGCCGTGCTGTGGCGGAGCATTTCAAGATCGGTTTCGTTTTTCATAAATAGGCCGCAAACTATACGTTTGCTGTTTGAACGTGTCAATCAGAGCCCGCACCATATGCCATCTTCCAGCGAATGGAACGTTTGGAGCAGATTTTCCAACCCTTGGACCTGAAGTATTCCGAAAGTTCTTTTTGCATCCAAAAAGAAGCGCCCTGCCGGGGTGCGTCAAAACCCGCTCTTTGGCTTTGCCAGACCGGAAAGTTGTCCGTATGGTGTCGGGTCATTTTACGGAGGAAAACCCATGGCTCTGACCGAAGAACAATTGCTCGCCCACCTTGAGACGGAAACCATCCCCTGCGACGACCTGCTCGACCAGCTCGATGCGCTCTGCGCCGACGGCAAAGAAGTCCGCGCCCTCGAATGGGCCGAACTGCTGAAAGACACCCTGATCGACCGCAAGCTTCTCGACGAAGCCATCACCACCTACGAATGGCTGGCTCTTAAAAAAGGCACCTCGCCCGCCATCGCGCAAAAAGAACTGCTGCACATTCTCAGCGCCAGCCGAAAAGAACAGAAATTCATCGAACCCGCTTTCGAAAAAGCCTCTTCCATCGAAGAGGCTTTTTTGCGACTGAAACACCTGCGTTCAATGAAAAAAGGGATGCTCTGCTATAACAAGACCTGGGGCTTCGGCATCGTGGATCGGGTCGACCCCTTCTACCAAAAGGTCGAAATCGCATTTGAACGGAAAGGCGACCACGAATTCGCCTTCACCTACGCCGCCGACGCGCTCGATGTCCTCACCGACGAGCACCTGCTGGCCATCCGTCACAACACCCCCGACGAGTTCGCCCGCCTGCTCAAAGAAGATCCGGCCGAAATTATCCGCATCACCCTGCGCAGCTACGGCCCGCTCTCCATCCAGCTCATTCAGGAGCACTTCGTCCCCGACCTGCTCGCCGACGAAGCCGCGTGGAAAACCTTCTGGGCCGCCGCGCGCCGAGGCCTCAAAAGTGACCCGCTGTTCGAAATCCCCACCAAGCGGAACGAACCGCTTCGCATGCGCCGCAAAGCCAAAACCTATGGCGAGGAGTGGTTCGCCAGATTCAAAGCCCGGCGCGATGTCACCGCCGTTTTCCAGGGGTTGGAAGAAATTCAGGCGCAAAAATTCAAAACACTGGAACCCTACATGACCGACGCGATTGCCGACCGGCTCGCCTTCGTCGTCAAGGGCGGCGCACTCAACAAGCCGGAATGGACCGCGCAGGCATTGGTCTATGCCGAACAGATCGGTGTGGAACCCAACGGCATCGACAGCGCCGCTGAGCTCACGCGGCTCGCTGAGCGTAACGACCTGCCCGCCCTGCTCGAAACCCTCCCGGCGAAATTCATGCAGGCGTTCATCAACCGGCTGTTCGACGGCTCCGGCACCGCCAGAAGCTTTCTGCTCCGCCGGCTGGGCGAATTCGGAACCACCGCGCTCAACGAAACCATCGAAGCCCTCATCCGCAACGGAGCCGAAGAAGAACTCAGCCAGCAGGTTCTCGCCGCTATTCGCCGCCGCTCCTGCAGCCCGGCGCTCCTGCTCTGGATTCTCCGCAACTCAGAACGCGCCGCGAAATGGGGAATCGATAACACGGGCGACCTCGCGATCCAAACCATTGAGATGATCGAACAGGAACACGGCGGCGGCGCACTGCGCGCCCAGAATCAGCTCCGTGAACATTTGGAAAATGCGGGTCACCTCAAAACCATTCTTGCCGCCATGAGCGATTCCGGGAAGCGCGACTTTATGCGCCGCATCAGCGAGTCGCCCGCATGGGGCAAGCTCGACCGCCAAAGCCTGCAGGCGAAAGTCATCAAACTCTGCCCCGCCCTGCACGATGTCGTGCTCAAAAAAGTCAACAGCGCGCCCGCGGAGAAAAAACCGCGCATCACCTCCAAGCGCAGCTATCAGGCCCGCAAAGATCAGTTCGAACACATCGTCAAAAAAGAAATTCCTGAAAACTCCAAAGAGATCGAACTGGCCCGCAGCTACGGCGACCTGCGCGAAAACTCAGAATTCAAATACGCCAAAGAGCGTCAGCGCCTGCTCGGCCTTCAAGCCGAAGAGTTGCAGACCGCTCTCGACACCGTCAAGCCCACCGACTTCACCGGCTTCCCGTTTGACGTGGCGGGAACCGCCACCGGAGTGGAGCTCGAATACACCGACGGAACGCGCGAGACCTACTACATCCTCGGGGAATGGGATCAGGACGAAACCGAGCACATCATCTCCTGCGACGCCGGAATGGCCAAAGCACTCAAGGGTGCCAAAGCCGGCGACCGAATCCAAGTGCCGACCTCCAGCGGAATCAGCACCGAAATCACCGTCGCCGCCGTCAATCCCCTGCCCAGCCATATCAAAGCCTGGATCAACGGCTAAGAACTACTCCCTGCGGCTCAACCTGCAGGGAGTACGCCGGAAAAGTTCCAACCTCTGGAACTTTTCCGAGACCGATGGCGCAGTCGCCGAGGCCGGAGCCGGAGATTTTCGCCGGAGTTTCCAAGGCTTGGAAAATCCGGATAATTTCCGCCAGCGCGGCGTTGCACAGCCCCATCTCCTCCATCAATTTCTGGTTGAGGATCAGGTTTTTTCCAAGCATTGGAAAATGTTCAACCACCTCGCCGACGCTGGCGTCCATGCGGTCGAATATTTTTTCGAAATAGTCGGCGTTCAGAGCACGCCGCTCTTCGAGATGACGAATCACATCGGCCGTTTTCATTTTGGAGCCGGAATAAACCGCCGTCAGCGGGAAGGTCTCTGCTAGCGGAGTGATTTCGAGAGGATCTGCGCGATATGCGACCACCCCGCCGAAAACACTCGCCGCCACATCTGCGCCGGAGCCGCGCCCCTGCACCCGATGAATGGTTTCGAGCGAACGTTTAAACAGGCCCGTGCGGTCGCCAATGCTTCCCGTCAGTGCAGCGTGGGTGGCGACGGTGACGGCGGCGGAAGAGCCAAAGCCGATGTCACTCGAAAACTCCGATTCGATTTTCAACTCAATCCCGCTTTCCTGCGGATACTGGTTGACCGCATCGAGCACAAAGCGAAAGTCGGGGTGATCGTCCAGCGCGTTGATCGGTGCTTCGTAGGTTCCAAGGTCTGAATGAATTTTCAGCGTTTTTTCCAAGGTTTGGAAAACTTCGACCGTGATGCGCCGATCAATGGCGCAGATCAGCGCCCGACGGCCGTGCAATACGGCATGTTCGCCCAAAAGCATCAGCGATCCGGGCGCTGATGCTGCGATTGAAGATTGAGGATTAAGAACTGAGGATGGGTCGGTCATTTGAATCTCAAATCAAAAATCGTCAATCACACAATCCGTGTTCCGAGCGGGTCACCACGAACCGGGGAGATTTTATAGCCGTACCTATCGGCCAGCGCGGAAGGCATAAAGTCGGCCAACACGAGAACGACCCCTCCAGCTTGTCCGCGTGTCGATCCCGCTCCGCAAACCTTGGCTGCACCGCCTGCGGCTTCCACGTCGGCCACGAACTGCTGGACTTTCTGCGGAACGACTCCGATGCGACAGAGCAGCTTGTGATTTTCGCGCAGGAGCGAGCGCATCAGGACGGCGTTGTTGTCGCAGACTGCTTTCTCGACATCGCGGGTCACATCTTCAAAATCGTTCCAGATCATATCGTCAGCAAACTGCTCTTTCACCCGCACGACACACTCGCCGGTGGTCGCCTCGGGCGCGCCGGTTTCAACGAGGTACATTTGCATGCGCGGAAGCGGAACGGATTTCGCTTTGCCGTTTTCAAAGGCGGCGCACCCGCCGTAGAGCGAGATGTAGGAGTCGACGCCACTGGGGTGTCCGTGCTGAAGTTTTTCGGCTTCCAGACTGAACTCGTAGTACCACTCCGGCTTGAAATCGACGCGCAGGTAGTGGCCGAGCGCGCGCAGCTCGCTGAGAACGGATGCGGCGGAAGACCCCATTCCGCTCCCGAGCGGCAGGTTCGATTTGAGTTTGATGACGATGCCGCTGTCGAGCGAGCGGTGCAGTCCGTCGAGCAGCGTGATGAAGCCGAACTTAAAGAGATCGACCGGCTTATGAAGCACGTCGCGGATGCCAAGCTGTCCATCGAGGAATAGATGATAGTTGTTTGCCGCACGGCGTTTAAAATCCTGAAGCGCCAGCAGGGTGAACGAGTCGTGCGTGCTGATATCCGGCAGATCAAACGAAACCTGCCCGTCGGAAGACTCTTCGACCGTGGCGGTAACACTACGATCGATCGCCATCGCCACGGCGGGTTTTCCGTACACCACAGAGTGCTCGCCGCTCAGAATCAGTTTTCCTGGAGCAATTGCTTTCATAGGTTATGTATTAAATCGGATTCAGGCCTGTTCGTAAACGCGCTTATGCGCATCGATTCCGGCGAAGCGGAACGGGCCGGTGCGGTACTGCGGAAAGGCGTGTTCGCCACCGTCCGTTGGAATACCGTAGTGATAAATATCCTCGTACTGCTGAAAGGTCAGCTCGGTGCGACCGGCCAAAAGGGCCTGGTGCTCTTGAGTGAAGAGTGCTTCACGGTAGCGCGGCTGCACCACACCACTGAAAAACTCGCCGACGCAACCGGAGCCATAGCTGTACAGGCCGATCCGCTTGCCGGAAAGATCCTCTTCTGCATTATCGAGCAATGACGTGAGCCCGACGTACAGCGACGCGGCATAGCAGTTACCCGCCTCCCGACTGTAGATCAGCGATTCGCCGATCACCGCCTCCAGAGCCTCATCCGAAATGCCGCGTGCCAATTTTTTGTGTGCTTTCTCAGCCATTCGGGTGAAGGGGATGTGGTAGCAGAAGCGCGAAAAATCCTCGAGCGAACGCCCGCTCTCTTCCGCATACTGCTCCCAGGAAGTCTTCAGCGCTTTGATATAAACCAGCGTCGAATACTTGCCGTCCACCAACGCCTCCGAAAGATAGTTGGGTCGCCAGAAATCCATTACATCATCGGCATAGAATCCGGCTTCGGGATCGACAGTCAGCAAACGCGGATTGGCCGAAACTGTAAAGGCAACCGCCCCTGCGCCTTGCGTCGATTCGCCGGGGCTGCCGAGCGCGTAGCGAGCGACGTCCGAAGCGATGACCAGCACCTTGCTCTTCGGCTTCATAGCCACAAGCCCCATTGCCATGCGCAGCGCAGCGGTCGCGCTATAGCAGGCCTGCTTCAACTCCACCACGCGACAGCGCTCCGGAAGACCGAGCAGCCCGTGAACGAACATCCCGGCGGCCTTCGACTGATCGATGCCGCTCTCGGTCGCGAACAAAAGCGTTTCGACCCCCTCCAGTGCGCCCTTCTCTTTCAACGGGAAAGCCGCGTTCGCGGCCATGGTGACAACATCCTCGTCTGGCGGCGGAATCCCCATCTTGCTCTGGCCGATGCCGATCACGTACTTGTCGGGGTCGACGTCGCGCGCCTCCGCCAGCGTTCTCAAATCGAGAAAGTACTGCGGGGTAT
>JAEIOF010000034.1 GCA_016342445.1 Verrucomicrobiota bacterium
ATGGATCCCAGGCGGAGTGGGGCTATTCCAGACCGCAGGATGACACGTTTGTTGTGGTTCATCCCAAGGTTGGCCGAACCAATGCGCCGCTCTATGTGGTTCTGCATTCAGCGGGTCACGATGTTTGGTCTGCCGTTCAGTGCACGGCGCAGACCGGTACCCACGACATCTACCATTCGCCCGACAACTTTTATGCGCTCTATCTTGATTGCCGTGCGAATAACGGCGACTGGTGGTGGGGTGGTCGAAATCCGCGCGATGCCGGTAAAAAGAAATCCGGCGGCGAGCTACAACCGGTGGAAAAGCGGGTCATCGGTACGGTGAAGTGGGTGATGGAAAAGTACGGCATCGACCCGAACCGCGTTTATCTGTGCGGGAACTCGATGGGCGGCAGCGGCGCGCTGGGGATCGGCCTGCGCCACGGCGATCTTTTTGCGGCGATCAAAGCCAACGTTCCGGCCGGGATCGAACATGTCTATGACCGCATGGGTTTTGAGTCCGCATCCGTGCCGGCGGAATTGAAACTTCCGGATCCTCCGGTAGTGATCGACTACTCCGCACAAAATGACGACTGGTCGGTCGGGCATGAGCGTTTTGTGAAGGCGATGAATGACCGCAAGCTTCCGCTGACTTTTTACTGGGGCCCGTTCGGTCACGCCAATAACGATGCGCGAATCCTTAAGGTGAACGATCTGGTTCATTCGTTTGACTGGCTGAACGTGAAGAAGAACGAGGCCTACGCGGTTTTCTCCAACGCATCGTGCAATGACCCGCTGCCGTGGCCCGACAACTTAAGCTCCACCGATGCGGGGCAGGTGAACGCATTTTTCCGATGGAAGAACGGGGCCGACACAGAGAGCCGCTTTGAGATGCAGTTGTACCTGGTTTTAGAAAAAAATCTAACCACGACATTCACGATCCCGAAGAGCGCCACGGCTGATGTTTCGCTGCGCAGGCTTCAGCGTTTTCAGATTGAGCCTCGGCAGACGGTTCAATGGCAGTTCGGTCAGGCGGGTGGGGAGGTCACGGCGGATGCTGACGGCCTGATCACCATCCCGACCCTGACCCTCACCGATGCCCCGATCACTTTAGTCATCAGCAAGTAAATGAAGGAAAAGAATGATGCATAAAATTTTAATCGCGGCCGTGGGGCTTTCGGCTCTGGTTGCCTCTGCGGATCCCGGACGGCCGATGGCGGCGAAGTCTGTGCGGCCCAATGAATGGTGGCATCAGCGTCACATTGAAAAGGTGGCGGAGGCAAAAGAGGGCGATGTAGATATTATTCTGATCGGCGACTCAATTACCCAATACGCTGAGCGGGACGGATGGTACGGCTATTATTTTGGCAACCGCAAGGTGCTGAATCTCGGCTTCGGCGGCGACGGCACCCAGCAGGTGCTGTGGCGTCTGCAGAACGGCGAGATCGACGGGCTGAACCCGAAACTGGTTTCGGTGATGATTGGCACCAACAACGCCCGCCGCAACACGCCCGAAGAGATTGTGCTCGGCATTCAGGACATTCTCAACGAACTGCGCCAGCGGCTGCCGGAGTCGAAAGTCGTGCTGTTTTCCATCTTTCCCCGTGCAGCCGGTGCAGAGTACGACACGGTGCTGGCCGTGAATAAACGACTGACGGAGCTGGCGGACAACCAGACGGTTTTTCATGTGGATATTAACGATCAGTTTTTGAACCCGGACGGCTCGCCGAAAGCAGAGCTCTATTACAAGGATCTGCTCCACCTCAGCGACAAGGGCTATCATCTGTGGTGGTCGCAGCTGGAGCCGATTGTCAGTCTGGTCCTCGGTGAAAAACCGCTGCCCCCGAATCCGCCGCGCGCGGTTCAGTCGCACCTGCGGGGCGGCCCCCGTCATCGGGAGAAAGTGGCGGAGTGTGCAGAGGGCGGACATCAACTGGTTTTTGTCGGCGACTCCATCACGCATTTCTGGGAGCGTGAGGGCGATTGGGGCACAGCGGTTTGGAAGAAATACTACGGGTGCCGCAAGGCCTTGAATCTGGGCTTCGGCGGCGACCGGACGGAGTGGGTCAACTGGCGCCTTCAAAACGGCGAGGTTAAGGGACTGAACCCGAAGGTGGTTGTGCTGATGATCGGCACCAACAATTCTGGAGTTCAAAACGACCGCCCCGAGGATACGCTGGCAGGCATCGAGAGCAACCTGCGTACGATTCGCCATCACCTGCCGCAAAGCAAAATTCTTCTGTTGTCGATTTTTCCGCGCGGAGAGACGCCGGACGATCCGCTGCGCGTGCTCAATGAGCAGGTTAACCAAGGGCTTCCGACCTTGGCGGAGCGCATCCCGAATGTGGTTCACCTGAATATTAATGATGCCTTCCTCGATGAGAAGGGAGTGCTGTCGCGTGAGCTGATGCCGGACCTGCTGCATCCGAACGCCAAGGGCTATCAGGTTTGGGCCGAGGCCATGGAGCCGACGCTGAGTGAATTGCTTGGCGACGAGCCGGTAAAATAAGGATTTCGTATTGTGAATAAACAGACTGCAAAACTTTCGATTGTGCTGGCCGCGTTGCTCGGTCAAATGAGCCTTGGGGCGGTGCCGCCGGAGACGGTTGTGCCGGAGCCCCGCGATAACTGGTGGATGAACCGCCACGCGGAAAAGCTTCAGGAAATTGAAGAGAAGAAAAACGAGATCGACCTGGTTTTGATCGGCGACTCGATCACCCATTTTCTAGATGACCGTGCGCCGGGAATCATTCAGCAGACCTTTCCCGGCATCACGCACCTCAATCTGGGATATAGCGCCGACCGAACCGAAAATGTTCTCTGGCGCCTTCAGCACGGAGAGATTGACGGCCTTTCGCCCAAGCTGGCCATGATCATGATCGGCACCAACAATACCGGTCATCGTAGCGATCCGGCGGCGGATACTGTTCGGGGAATCCGCCAGATTGTCGAAGAGGTGTGCCGACGGATGCCGCAAACCAAAGTGTTGCTGCTGTCTGTTTTCCCGCGCGGCGCCACAGCGGACGATGATCATCGAAAACTGAATGAGGAAATCAACGAATTGCTTCCGTCGCTGGCCGATGGTCATACGGTGTTTCACCTGAGTATCAATGAGGCGTTCCTCGATGAAGACGGAGTGCTGTCGAAAGAGGTGATGCCCGACCTGCTGCACCCGAATGCCGCCGGTTACAAAATCTGGATGGATGCGGTCAAGCCGACGGTAGAGAAACTTCTCGCCGAACAGTCCGGCCTGCCGACTCCGCCCGAAATCTGGGCAGAGTATGACCCGGACGAAGGGGATTTTAAGGAGGAAATTGTCTCCGAGACAACGCGCGGCGGAATTTACAGCCGCGAGTCGTATATCAGCGCGTACGTTAACGGCGAGGAGATCCGCGTCTATTGCAAATATGCGGTGAAAGCGGGCGCCCGCAACGCGCCGGGGCTGATGGATGTGCACGGCTGGATGGGTGCTCCGAGCCCGGATGCGAATTATGTGAATGACGGCTGGGCGGTGCTCTCGCACGGCTACTGCGGTAAGGCGAATGGCCGGACTCACTACACGAAATATCCGGAGGCACTTCGGCACGGGAATATGGATCGTGAAGCAGGGCCGCCCGTTTGGTCGTACACCACCGGCCGGGAGCCGATCACGGATTACCGCCAGACCTCCGATTATCTCTGGTATGCCATTCAGCGGCGCGCGCTCAGTTATCTGCTGGCGCAGAAAGAGGTCGATGCTTCGCGCATTGGTGCCAAAGGCTACTCCTACGGCGGGACGATTATGTGGAACCTGGCGATGGATTCGCGCGTGAAGGCGACGGTTGCCTATTTCGGCATCGGCTGGAACGAATATTTCCGCAGCAAGCAGGTTTGGATGTATAACCAGCCGTTTCAGAACCCCGCAATGGATGCGGGAGAAAAAATCTATCTGCCGACGATGGCGCCGCAGGCACATGCCCCCTATATCACGGCGCCCACGCTGTGGCTGAACGGCTCGAACGATCATCACGGCGGACACGAACGCGCCGGGCGAACCTTTGACATGTTCCAGTCCGGCGTGCCGTGGGATTTTGCGGTTCAGGCGCGCGGGCACCATAACACCGAGAAGCTGGGCGACAGCTGCAAGCTCTGGCTGGAGAAGCATGTTCTCAACAAAAAGCATTTTTGGCCGGCACGACCGGAATCGGAAATTAGACTGGGTGCTGGTGGTGTGCCGGAGCTTCACCTGACTCCGGCGAATCCGGAGCGGATTAAGGAGCTTCAGATTGTTGAGTGTTTGAAGACAGCCAACAACATTGAGCGCTACTGGCGGGATGTGAAGTCAGTGCGTAAAGGCGATACCTGGATTGTCAGGCTGCCGGTGATGAATGTGGATGAGTATGTCTTCTCCTATGCCAACATCTGCTACGACAATGACTGCGTCGTTTCGTCCGACTTTGAAGCGGTGATCCCGTCACAGATTGGCGACGCTTTGGCCACGGATAAAAAAGCGGGTGCTCTTCCCGGCGGGGCCGATGTGTGGAGCCATGCGGCTCCCGCGGAATGCGTTGGCGGGATCGATGGCTTTCGGCCGATTGATAATCGCAGAGGAACCAAAAGCGAACAGTTTTCTGATCCGAAATGGAGAGCGTCGCGCGACGCGGATTTGACCTTTACGTTTTACTGCACGCAGCCGCAGACGCTGGCTCTCAAAGCAAACGATCGGTTTGCCATGGATGTTGAGATTACCGCATCGGATGAGTGGCAGAGCATGACCATAAGCGCCAGCCAGTTGAAGCATTCGGAGGGGTTTGCGCTGGCGGACTGGTCGGAGGTTAAGAATATCGGATTCAAGCCGAAGCCGGGTTCGGATATTACTAAAGTTGTTTTTGCAGAATTTCAGTGGCAGGCCGCGCCGGGAAAATCACCCGAAGTGGGCGAGGACGGCAAGGCGTATCTGACGCAGGACGCGGCGATGTTTTGTGAGAGTTACTGGCGCGTGATGGAGGATCAGGGCGTTGAAGGCAAACCCATCAGCGTGGGCGGCAAAACGTACGCGCGCGGCCTTGGTGTGCATGCCGACTCAAAAATCACCTACGCTTTAAATGGTAAGTTTTCTGAATTTCATGTAGTTCCGGGACCGGACGACGCTCATACGGGGCTGGTGGAAATGAAGATTTTGGTGGACGGGAAAGAAGTATTTTCTACCGGCAAAGTGCGCCGAGATGGATTTGAGGCACAGCCTGTGACTGTTCCGCTGAAAGATGCTAGGGAACTGACTCTGGTTGTGACTGATGGCGGCGACGGGAAGGGCGGCGATCATGCCAGCTGGGCGGATGCGTACCTTGTGCAGTAAGATGCAGAGCGGGAGTTTCGGAATGAAGGTTTTTAAAACAGTAATGGGTGCCGGCTTCGCGATGGGCGGCCTGTTTGCGGAGGCCGAAGAGAGTCCGAAGCCCAACATCGTTCACATTATGGTGGACGATCTGGGCTGGCAGGATGTCGCCAGCCATAAAATCGATGGCCCGCCGGTTTATGAAACCCCGCATCTGGACCGGATGACAGAAGAGGGCCGCCGCTTCACGCAGGCGTATTCTCCCGCGCCGAGCTGCGCGCCGTCGCGCGCGGCTTTTTTGCGCGGACAGCATCCGGTGAACACCGGCGTCTATCACGTGTCGGGCGGCCGGATTCCGCGAGCGTGGCGCAAAGAGAGCGAACGAATCTGCCCGTTTTATATGTACGGCCTTCCGGTGGAAGAGCCGGTGATTGCGGAGGTGTTGAAACGGGGCGGCTATATCACCGCGCATGTCGGCAAGTGGCACGCGGGCGGAAAGTCGTCCGGTTATCCGTTCCCGCTCGATCAGGGTTTTGATTTCGGTTTTACGGAGAAGGAGGGACAGCACAAAATCTATAACGACACGGATTTGTGGAATCCCGAGGAGTCGAATCGAAATCAGTTTTTCGGGGCCTGGGCCAGCCCGGGTATGGAGAAGCGGTTAAGCTCGTTTGCTACGGATGATCCGGCCGATTCCTATCAGGTGAATGAAGCGGGGCGCCCGTTCGATAAGCCGCTGGACGTGGTGCTTGGTTTCATGGAAAAGCACAAGGACAAGCCGTTTTTTATGAACTACTGCCCGTACGAAGTGCATGGGCCGGTTCAGACCCGCGACAAGAAGCGCTTTGATCACTATGTGAGCAAATTGGGCTTGGAATACCCGACCGATCCGATGAAGACGTACTACAACCTGCCGGGTCACAGCGACCCGTACTACGCCAGTATGGTCGATACGGTGGATTACTACATTGGGCAGGTGATTGGTTATCTTGAGCAGACGGACGACCCGCGCAACCCGGGGCATAAGCTGATCGACAACACCTATGTGATTGTCGACTCCGATAACGGCGGCATGCATCGATTTACCGATAATTCGCCCCTGAAAGGCGGTAAGCAGAGGACGTGGGAAGGGGGCGTTCGCATTCCGTTCCTGGTTCTCGGCCCGGGCGTTAAAGCCGGTTCCACCTGCGATACGCCGATCAACCTGATCGATCTTTACCCGACCTTTATGGATATGGCCGGTGTGGCTCCGGATGAAAGCCTGGAGCTGGATGGCTGTAATATTCTTCCGCTGATTCATGGCACGAGCGATAAGGCTCTGTTGCCTGACGGGACGGAGCGCGAAGCTCTGTTCTGGTATTTCCCGTGGGATGCTCACATGTCGTCCGCCATCCGCAAGGGGGAGTGGAAGCTGGTGCGTCATTATGTTGCCGCCAACAGTCAGCCGAATGTGCAGCTGTTCCGTCTTTATGATGGCGATCAGGTGGATGATCTGAGTGAGGCGCAGGATGTTGGAAACCAGTTTCCGGAAGTTCGCAACGCGTTGCAGGAAGAGCTCGACCGGTTGGTCGCAGAGGCCGGCGCACCGGTTCCGTTTGAAAACCCGACCGCAGGGAATGCCGACCCGGCCGCCGTTGCGGCGATACCGGCCGTGCTGGAGCTGGGATCAAAAGAAGACCGGGTCTGGGTCAACATGGAATTCGGGAACGGAAAAGCTGAAATTGTCGACGCTCAGTTGATTTATACGATGAATCCCCCGCCGTTCGACAGCATCCGGGGACATCGCGAGGAGTGGCTGGCCGCGCCGGCGAAAATTTCCAGCGGCCGCGTCGAAGCGGTGATGCCGCCCGGAGCAACACACGCTGTTTTCAGTATGCGCGATGCAAACGGGTTCCTGATTCATTCCGAGGATGTGCCCGACGTGGGCGAGGCCGGTCACCATGAGAAGGATAGCGGCCTTCTGAAAAACGGCTTCGCTTACAAGCCGGGGTTGTTTGCTCTGATCCAGCTCGGGGAGCAGGTTGAAGCCAAGTCGCCGGCGTTAATTTCCGCACTGGCGGAAGCCAACGCCCAGCTCGCGACCGAACCGGTTCAGGAAAAACCGATGTGCGATGCAATCCGCTCGCTGCGGGCCGCGATCCGCAGCCAGAAGGGAACGGATGAGTCCGCTCATCCCGCGCTTAACCGCTTTCCGACCGACCCGTTGTTCTAATTTCATTTTTGTTAACTAAAGGAGGATGTGTGATGAGGTTTTTTTGGATGACTGCTGTGGTGCTGGTAAGTGCGCTCTCTATTTTCGGGACCGTCAGTGAGGATCTGCTGAAAGATCTGGCCCGTCTGGTGGAGATCGATTCAATTCGTGATTACGAGGACGATAACGGGCTCAGGCCGAATCATATCCTGAAGGTTGACTTCGCCACGGATCCAGAGGGGTTCGAAAATGTCTTTATTCGTATTGCCGTAGAAATGACGGATCGGAAGACAAAGAAGACCTACCTTGCAGAGGAGACCCGTAAATACGGGAGGATCGTTTCGGATACGGATCAGTATGATGACTATTCGGGTGAGGGATATTGGGAATTTCGCATGCCGTACGGCAGTTTTGATAAGCTGAAAGTAACCGCATATGTTGTTCAGCACGGCGTCATGGACGGCGGAGAGTTTGTTCCGTTTGAAACCGAGTGCGACGATGTGAAGAGCTATTCAGAACTGGTTGAACGTACAAGTGTTAAATTCCCGGAGCCTGTTTCTCTCGGGCGCACGATTCTCGTTTACGATTAATGCCGTTTTTGCCGGTATGGACGATGGTTGCGCGGGTCGTCCTGTAAAAGGGGGATAGGCAGATTTCTATTCACGTGTAGGCTGAATACTACATAACTGAAGTTTTGAAGGCATACGACGTGAATATGAAGATGACAGAGATGATTTGGCTGGTGGTGGCAGGAGCTTTTCCCGGGCACCTTAACCATTGCCGCCTATGCTGTTTCCGGGTTAGTATAAAGACCGACTCCTGCGGGGGAAGAGATAGAGGGGGCTCATGATGACGCGTTGGGTTTTAACAGCCTTGATGGTTTTGAGCAGTCTGGTGGCCAGCGGCGAGCTTACGAAAAAAGAGCTCAAGCAGTTGGAAGACTTAGAGGTCGCCGGGGTTCGGGAGAACACAGAAAAGGATGACGATCGCAACAAGATCGAAGTCCTTGAGATCAACACGTTCCAAAGCGAGGATGATCAGGGCGACGGCTTTCGCATTCAGATCGCCGTGGAGTTGGTCGATAAGCAGAAAAACCTTTATATCGCGCAGTTCAAAGGGAACCGCCCCGGCGGCATCAACAGTGAATACACCGGCGAGGACTATTGGCTGTTATACATGCCTCACGGGGAGCTGGAACGATTAAAAGTTTCCGCCTATGCAATCCATTACGGGTTTATGGATGGCGAAGAGTTCCGGGTGTTTGCTGAGGAATTTGACGGCGTGAAAACCATGGATGAACTGCTTGAGCGCACATCCACCCCGTATCCGGGAAAAGTCCGCCTGAAGCACTACTACATGTATGACGACTCGTCCCGGGGTGAAACGGAGAGTATTTCCCAAAGTGTTAGAAACATAAAATAGATGTGCCGCTTGGCGGCTCGATTTTAAATAGTAAACAATGGATCCGGGAGAGCCCCGGCTGAACAGGGCGGCATCGCCCGAAAAGGAGAAACTATGCAACGGTTAGCAGGTTGGGTCACGTTGGCTCTGCTGATGTCTGTCTCGGGATTTGCCGAGGAGACCATCATCAGCAAGAAAGAACATGTGAACAATGGCGATGTCGTCCTCGAAAGCGCAGTGCAGGAGATCAAAGATGCGCCAATGGACGCCGCAAATGTTGTGGGTGATACGTTTAAATTTGTGGCCGATGAAGTACGGTCTGCCGGCCGCGGGGTGAAAGACGAGTTTTCCGGTTCGACACCTCATGAAAAAACCAGGAAAGCGGCTGAGCTGGAACTGGAAAATGCATGGAATCCGTCGGACGACATTGTGTTCCGCTCCTACAAGGTCAGCGATGAGATCGGCAAGTTGCTTCTCTCCGGGGTCGTCGACGAAAGCGCCTCCGTGGACGTCAGTTCCTTTTTTGATGATGTGACTTTCCCTGAAGAGGCCTCAGCCTATTACATGCCGAACCTCAACAGCCTGCTGGTGTACCACACGATGGAAAACATTCTCGCCATCGAGACCACACTGGCCGACTACCAGGGGGCTCATCGGGAACTGCTGGGCTATCAGGTTGAAATCGAAACCAAATTTATCGAAGTGAATCAGAAAACCCTTGATGAACTCGGCTTCAGCTGGCGGTTTAACAATGATAACGGCGGCCCGTTGAAGATTATCAACAATCTGGTCTTCCCGGAAAATCAGGACATTCTGGCCGATGGGTTGCGGACCACCGCGTTGGCTCTCAACGGCGGAACAAGTGCCGGGGTGCTGGCCATCTCCCGCACAACCGGCGGCTTGCAATGGGATCTGTTTATCAGCGCCCTCGAACAGGTTGATGATGCCGACGTGCTCTCCGCGCCAAGGGTCGTCACCTTGGACGGAAATACCGCTACCATCCACGTCGGAGAACGGCAGATGATGCCGAAGTCCTTTGAGATCAATACTGGGGAGACCAGCCCGTTTGTGGAACCCACCGACTGGGAAAATGAACAGCTGGGCGTTTACTTAGAGGTCACCCCCGAAATCCGCGAAGAGGGTCTCATCGACCTCGACCTCAATCTCAAGGTTGTCGATATCATTGGGTACGACGAATATGAAGTTGTGCCGAGATATAGCGGTTGTGATCCGGAGAATCTGCCAACGGTTGATTATCAGGAAAATAATAACCCTGGCACGGGTGTTATTAAAGATTATCTCGGGCAAGCGGGGAATGTTGTGGGAGGCTTTATTGGCCTTCCGTTTAGTCCAAACCGTTCGGAGTACTATCCGATCGGTAATATGCCGTCTGTGAGTGCATCCCTGCCTTATTACCGTGTGCGTGAGATGGAAACACGCGTGACGGTGGCCGACGGCAGTACCGTCGGTATGGGCGGACTCATTTATGACAAGCTTGAAACCTATCGCGATAAGGTCCCCGTGCTCGGCAGTATTCCCTATCTGGGCCGCCTTTTCCGCTCGGAAGGCGAACAAAGCATCAAACGAAACCTGATGATTTTTGTAACCGCCACGCAGGTGGATGTGGATGGTCGCCGTTCTGCAGATGTCGCACTGAAAAACTAACCCGATTGATACGTTAAGGAGAACCTCATGCGAAATATACTGAATCTTTTAACGGTTGTCGTCCTGATGGGCGGTGTGGCTGTTGCCCAGCAATCACCTGAAGACATTGAAAAAATTATGGAGCAGTTGATGTCGACCAGCTCCGAGCCGGCGACCCCGGCAGAACCGGAGCCCGTGGCTGAACCGGAACCGGCCGTTGTTGCGGAGCCTGCTCCCGCCCCGGTGGAGACCGCTCCGGTGGATGTGGAGGCTTTGCTCGAACAGAGCCGCGAACAGTTTCTGGGCGGTGAGTTTGTGAAGGCCCAGCGGGGTTTTGAAGAAAGCCTGCGCCTCCAGCCGGAAAACAAAAAGGCGCTGATGTATCTGCGGGCGCTGCGCGATCGTGATTACCGCAAAACCGCCACAGAACAGATTGACGGCATTGATGCGGCCTGGTCGACCCGGTTGCTGCTGCGCTCCTATGCGCTGGGGCAGGACGGCATCGAAAAAATGGAGCTCGGTGAGGTCGAAGACGCAAAAGAGGTTCGCGAGCTCTTTCCTCAGGTGGAATTTCCGCAGGGGGCCAAGGCCACCTATCAGCCGGATATGGAAATCCTTTTTGTGCGCAATACACTGAAAAACCTGACCCGCCTGGAGGCCATTCTGGATGCAACCGGTGTGCTGAAAGATTCCGGCGAAACCGATCAGGTCGAAATCGAGGCCCGCTTTGTCGAGGTCGCCGAAGGCGCGCTGGAGGAGCTCGGGTTTCAGTGGAACTTCGAAGATCCTCAGGAGGTCACTGTTTTAGGCAAGGATCTTGACGTGCGCGACGGACCCCGCGGCCTGTTTGCCGACTCCCTGCGCGGCAGCCCGACCGGTGCCGACCCGGCACTGCCGTTTTCCCGCCCCGCTGAGCTGGGCGACGAACAGCTCCCGTCGAGTGGCAATTGGAGTTCCTTCCGCTTTGAAGATACCTTCAACAAATATCCGGACTCTGTTCTGCTTACTAAGCAAAGCGATGATGTGCCGTTTGATCTCCTGATCAGTGCGCTCAACCAGAATACGGGAACCGATGTGCTTTCTGCTCCGCGCGTGGTCACCAAAAGCGGCGAAGAGGCGATAATTCGCGTCGGGGAACGTCACTATTTCCCTGAAATGTTCAAAGGGAATGCCGAGCAGGCGACCATGTTGAACATTTCCTATGAAGATTTTGAGGAAACGCTGCTGGGGGTTGAGCTGTCGGTAACGCCCGAGGTGGATGGCGACCAGATTGAACTGGATCTCCATCCGCGCATTACCGAGCTGGCCGGATGGCAGCAGCATCAACTGGCACCCGCCGATTCGATTTACAATCACCGCCAGAGTGAGGTCGGGCAGCGCTATCTGCACGAGCCGGTGGTTGCCAAGCTGCCGATTTTTAAAATTCGCGAAGTGGAGACCAGCATGCGAATTGCCGACGGCAGCACCATCGGGATGGGCGGGCTGATCAATGAAAAAATTGAAGCCTACACGGATCGGGTTCCGGTGGTCAGTCACATTCCACTGATCGGTCGTTTTTTCCGCAATGAAGGGGAGCGGGTGGTTAAACGTAATCTGCTCATCTTCGTGACGGCGAAGAAGGTGGATCCGAACGGGCGGATATATTCTTCGCGCTCTTTTGAGTAATACACTGTTCAGAAATGAAGGGGTCGGTGTTGGTGTTCCCGACCCGCTTGAAATGGATCATGAAAAAACAGTTTAACATCCTGATGGCAGCCGTTTTGCTGGGCGGAGGCGTCTCTGCGACGGTTCTCAACGAATGGACTTTTGAGACCGATCCGGCTGCGCTGACATTGAGCGTTGCGACGAATTCCGGCAGCGACGGTGCGGCGTTTTCGGTGGATAATAACACCGTGACCCAAACCGACGGAAGCGGCGGGCTGGTTTGCGATTATGCTGCGGCCGGAAGCGGCGGCCTCTGGACCGATGGAGCGGTTCTGGCGGCGGATGTAGCGCCGTCAGCTCCCGGGGAAACCCGCTATTTGCGCTACGATGTGGCATACGACATGACCTCGCCGTCCATTGACAGCGGAACGCTGCTCGGGTTTGCTTTTGCTGACAACGTGAACAGTGATTTGGCCGGATTTGCTCTTCGTTACCGTGTTGGAAATCCGGTTCCGCCGGCCGGCGTGACGGAACAGGTTGTTAAGGCCAACTTGAACCTGACGGGCACAATTGCTGTGATTGCCGAGGTGAATTTAACGGCGCAGACCCTGAAGGTTTGGTACGACCTGTCCGGCAGCAATACGTTCGATTACGATATCCCCGACGCGACGGTCAGCAATCTCAGCCTGAGCGCAATCGACCAGCTCGAGTTCCGGGCAACCGGAGATTTTATTGCTGGTTCTTCCGAATGTGCCGTCGTTGATGAACTCCGTACGGCCACCTTGTGGGATGAAATTGCAGGTCCTCCCGCCGACGCGACTCAGCCACCCGTGCCGGAGATTATAGAGTTTGATGACCAGATGGGCGGCGCGATGCTTCCCGGGCAGACCAATACGCTTCGGGTGGTGATCCGCAACACGCTGAGTGCTGCGGCCAATGTGACCTCTACACTCTCTTTTGACGGTGTCCCCGGAGATTTTACCATTGTTTCCAACAACGCACCGGTTGCTCTTGACGCAAACCGAATTGTGACCAACACCTATCAGATTGTTTCGCTCTTGCCTGGAAATTTTCTTTTCACCGCCCTTGCGTTTTCTGACGGAACGCCCAGCGATCCGGCCGAGCTGATCATCCGTTCGGGAACCAGCATTTCCGCCGGCCTGGTTGCAATCACCAACGAGATTGGCGGGGTGTTGCCGGGACGGCCGGAGCCGGGAGAGGTGTTTGATCTGATCATTTCCAATATCAACGACGGCGGCCTGCTGCTTACAGATGTGACCAACTCGCTCTCGGCAAATCCGGACTGGTTCCCATCGATAACGCCGTCAACAATTGTGTTCCCCACGCTGGATGTCGGCGAGGTCGCGACGGTTACATATCGTGTCGAGTGCGCCCCCAACACGCCGGGCGGACCTCAGACGTTTACCATCGTCAACCGCACCGCCGACGAGGTGTGGCAGGATACATTCCAGTTGGATGTCTATCGATCCTCTGTGTTGACGGGGCCTTCGGAACTGGTGATCAATGCGGTGCCCGGTGAAACGGTGTTTGGAACAATCACGCTGACCAATGAGGGGAATGTCAGCTCGTCATTTTCTGTGACGGATGACGACACCCTGATCGGATCCTATGCCGTAACGACCCAAACCATTGCGCGAACCTGGATCGGGCCGAGTGATTTTGATCCGGACACCACGTTCCCCGGCTGGAATGGTACCGATTCGGATCCGGTGGAAATTGGTTTTGGTTTCGAGCTGTTCGGTGCCAAATTCCATACGTTTTCTGCCAATCAGGCCGGGTTCCTTACGCTGATGTCCACCAACGGCGCAATGGCGCAATTGACCGTTTTTGAGTCCGGTGACAAGCTGGATCAGTCTACCATTCGGTATATTCGCCGGGATGACGGCAGCCTGGTCGTTGCCTGGGGCAACACCTACCCGAACCAGTTGGATGTGCTGGAGTTTCAGGCCGTGCTTCATCCGGACGGAACGGTTCAGTATCTCTACGAGTACGGCGACTGGGAGGATGGAGAAATCGGTCTTTCCTCAGAACCCTATGCCCAGAACGTTTCTCATACGCCCGGCCTGTACGGGCAGGATGCGCTGGAACTGACTCCTTTGACCTGGATCTTTTATGATCCGGAAACCGGCACCGTCGACCCCTATGGCGGCACCGTCGATATCTCCGTGACCGCCAACGTGCCCGACCCGGTGAATGAAACAAATAAGACGACCCTCACCATTGTCGGCGACGACAATCAGCTGGTTGTCGATGTGAAGATAATCATTCAGGAGAAAATCGCCAAACTGCATCTGGCCAGTTCGTTCTCCTTTGGCGGCCCGGCCGGATCGATCTCTCCGCCTGCAATGTTGACAATGACCAACAGCGGAAATATTTCATTTGATTTTGATGTGCAGAACCTCGGTCTGGCGGAGTCCGGCTACAGTTTTGATTCAGTTGGCTACCAATGGGTCTCTATTCCCGGCGGGGAGGGTGAGCTTCTGGACGGGGATGATTTTGGCACGGCTCCGGTTGAAATCGGATTCCCGTTTGTGTTCTTCGGTTCGACGTATGACTCCCTGTTTGTCTATGAGGATGGCCGGGTTCTCTTTAAGGCCGATACCGGCTTTGCCGTCTATTATGTCGAGGGTCTGGCTTTGGACGGAAATGCCTCTGTCCGGGCATGGCGGGATGAATCCCAGGGGCGCTTTGTTGTGATTTGGAGGAATATGTCGCAGCCTGACGGTGGCGACGACCAGACCTTCCAGCTTGTTTTAACAGAAGGCAACAGCACGCTTCGTTGCAATTATCAGCGGTTGGATGAAGGGTGGCCGTCTGGACAGATCGGAACCTTTTCTGAATTCGGGACTTCTCCCGGCACGCTGGTAAATGACGACACGACGGAGCTCGTTGTAACCGAGACGATTGTGTATGAGTATGTCACCAATCGAATCGGGAATGTCTATATTGTTGATGAAGTCCCCGTTGCGACGAATAGAGAAGTTGAGCTCGTCTACGATGATACGCTACGCAGGCAGTCTCTGCTGTTTGCTCCGGGCGAGGAGGGTTTGATCACCTACTCGCCGGAAGAGGGGGTGGTTCTGCCCGGGGAAACCACCGATATTTCGTTGGCGGGGGATGGCAGAACCCTTGAGGCCGGCGATGAAATCAAGACCCAGCTGCTGTTTTTGAATCCCGACCTGTCGGAGGATATCTCGTTTGGAAGTCCAGACCCGCTCTGGACACAGAGCGCCACACTCCATGAATACTATCTGACGACACCCTCTGGGGGAAACCCCGGGATACTGAAGCCGGATTCCGTGATTGTTATATCCAATGATGGCAGAAACGGCAATGGCGAGGGCACGGTTGGTTCTCTGGGTTGGTTTGGTTGGGGCTGGGGTCGCAATCCTGCGGATCCCATCGGTTTTGACACCCTCTATGTTTATCGAGCAGATATTTCACAGAGTATTGTGAGAAGCCCCTATTCAAAAGTTGTCGATGTCACCTTTACGGTGTCCGCCCCGCCTGCGGCTGCCGCCGCGGATCCGGTTGTAGTGGCTGCGATGTGGGGCTCTGATGACCCGGTCGTTTCCTTCTCGGGCAGTGCGGACGGATCGCGCACGCTTTCGTGGCCCGCTCCGACCGATCGGCTGAGCCGAACCTATACCGTTTGGTTTACCACCCGTTTGGGTGATGAGTGGCAACCACTGGCTATGGTGAAAAACGGAACGAGCTATGTGGATGACGAGCACAATAACGAGCCGGTTATTTTTTATAAGGTGACCGTTCAATAGAGCCCTTGTGTAAAATGGAAATTCATAGAGCAGACAGGTGCAGGTTGAACAGGCGGAGCCCCGGCGGGTTCCTGTGCCGGGTTCTGTTGGGGTTTCTCCTTTGCTCAGGAGCCGTTTGTGCGCAGGACGAAATGGCCGAAATGAGCGCCAGCGGGTTGCTGAGCAAGGCAACCGGACTGCTTTCATCTGAACAGTACAGTACGGCGGTTCCGTACCTGAAGGAATACCTCCAGCGCATGGAGGGGGTTGAAGAGAGTCGGGTGCTGGATTTGACACAAAGGGTCCGTCTCAAACTCGGCAAGCTGATGGCCTGGCTTGGGGATCCTGCAGCGGCGGTCAGCTACCTGCGGGACTACACAGAAAATCTTCCGCGCTACCGGCCCGGTGAAGCCTGGAAGCTGATGGCCGTCAATCTGTATGCTATGGAACAGTACGAGCCGGCCATCGTCGCGGCAACCAATGCACTTTCCCGTCCGTCGCCCCAGGGGCTGCCGGGAGAAAAACGCTCTGCAAAGGTCGATTTTGAAACGCTCTCCGAGAAAGAGCGTGGCGGCTTTACCGTCCGTCAACTGCAGCGGATTGAAGAGGATGCCGCCGGCGAAGAGGATGATTTGTCGCAGGGATTTTCTGCTCAAGAGCCGGAGAAAGAGCCGGAATACTCCACCGCTGATCTGGTTGTGCTCAACATGACACTGGCTGAGTCCTACGCCAAACTCGAGCAGTGGCAGCAAAGCGTGAAGCCTTACCGGTACGTGGTTGAAAATGCCGCTGCGGAGGATCGCCGGGGATTTGCTGTGATGCAGCTGGTCAACGCGCTGGTCACCCTGGAGCAGTTTGATGAGGCATCCGATCTGATTCTTGAGCTGGCCGGCACCGATGTCCGTTACGATATCCGGGTGAATATGGCGATGATGAATGCGGCCTCCGCTCTGCTGGATGCCGATCAGGTTGATAGCTCGCTGATGCTCTATCGAATGGTGCTGCCCCGCTCTGAACTGGTGGACTTCCAGAACGAGCGAATCAATCAGGTGCGGCGCGATGCCGGGCTTCCCGAAGTTACCGTTTCGATTGTGACCAATGACATGGGACGGATCGGAACTCTCTTCGGAAAAAAATATCTTGATGTGGCGAGTGATGGCGGGAAGACATCATCTGATTTGCCGCTTCCCCCCAAGCCGGATGAACTGCTTGAGCTGGAGGAAGCGATTGGGGTGCTGGCCGCGCTTCCGCCGTATGAAAATGAGGTGTTGTATCGAACCGGGCTTCTTTTTGCAAAGGCCGGGCGCCCCTGGGAGTCGGCGACGGCATTGGAGTGGCTGATTCGTCGTGAGCCCGAAACGGAAACCGGGCACCGGGCTCTGGCTGAGTTGCTGATGGTGCTGATTGACCCGCTTCAGAAATATGAGGAGGTTGAGACCAAAGGGTGGCAGTTCCTCGAGTCCCATATTGAAGGGCTGGGCCCCCGCATGGTGGCGCATGCGCTGACCATTTCCTATCAGAAGCAGGAGCGCTGGAAAGAGATCCGGCGGCTTCGCCCGGTGATCGACCGGTTTGTCTACTCTGATGATGAGGCGGTTCGGCAATATGAGTGCGAGCTTTTCTACATGCAGGCGATTGCCGATATGGTACTGCTCGACTATAAGGATGCGCTCGCCGGATTTGAGAAGGTCTTGACCGATTTCCCCGGCCTGCATCAGCAGGAGAGCGCAACCTATTGGCACGCCATGGCTCAGCTTTTCCTGAAAAACCATCAAACGGCTCTGGATGAATTCGATGCCTACCTGAAAAAGTGGCCGGAAGGCAGCTGGGTGGCCTCGGCAGAGTTCCACAGCGGGATCTGTTTGTTCGGCCTGGAAAAACTTGAGGCGGCCCGGGAACGCTTTACGAAGGTGATCGATACCTGGCCCGATTCGGAAATCTATCCCGATGCCTGCAGTCTGCGCGGGGACCTGCTGGCCGCCGACGGCCTGCTCGAGGAAGCACAGCTTGACTACAGGGAGGCCATTGCCTCGGCCCGAACCGTCAAGCAGGCAACCTATGCGGTTTTTCAGCTCGTCTCGATGTTTGAAATGGAAGACCGGGCCGATGAAATACTCGAAACCGTTGATGCCTATCTGGCCCGTTACGGTGAAGAGGCTGATATCGCCAAGGCGGCGTACTGGATCGGTAAGACAAAACTGGCGCAGGGATTGACTGCGGAGGCGATCGAAGCCTACCGTGAAACAATCATTCAATACGGCGGGGATGTCCTGCAGGATGGTGTCGATCTGATACTCTCCGAGCTGCTGGGCCTTTACCGTCGCCTGACGAACGAAGAGCGCGCGGCCTTGCGGTCCGATTTTCAAGAGGCACTAAAGAACGCGCA